>CAJOOC010000039.1 GCA_905236165.1 uncultured Prevotella sp.
AGCGGAGTTCAGGCGAGCAGAGCTCGGAACTCGCCAAGGCAGACATCAAGCAAGCTTGGTCTGCTCTTTTGGCTTAACGAAAACGTTCAAATGCTGCCCTGATGCCCGAGTGTTCTTGCTTAAGCAATAGGGGCGTCTTCAAGAGGCCGGCAGGCATCAAGGCATCACCCTCCGTGCGATACTTGGCGTTAGTCCAGATACCCTCATAGGGAGGCATCCCTTTGTCGGCTCCCCGCAAGGCGTTATGCCAAGTGTTGACAACCTCTATCTCCAACGTGTTCTTGCCTTTCCTCAGGTGTTTGCCAAGCTTCACTTGATATGGCTCTGTCCAAACGATACCGAGGTCGATGCCATTCAGCCACACGTGTGCCACATCCCTCACCTCTGGCAGGCGTAGCCACCATGTGGAGTGTTTCAACTCTCGCTTCTTCATGGTGAAGGTCGTCTTGTAACGTGCATGTCCGCTGAAGTAGCGAATGCATTCGTTGTCGCTCTGACTCCAGTCGAAGAGCTGATGCGTGTTCAGCTGTTCGCCGTTCTCACGGAATGTCACATCCCACTTCAGATTCTCGCCAAGGGGTTTCGTGTATTGCATGTACTGGCTCTCAGGCCATACATCCAGAGTATGGCTCCCTGACATCACGAAGACAGAGCCGTAACGCGGTAGAGTGATGTTGACACAACTGTACTCTCCGTCACGCTGTTCATGGAAAGCCATCGGAGTTCCCGTCAGGGGATTTATCAGTTCTGTCACTCTGTCGTCAATACGGAACTTGGCCTGGAACGTACGTACCGAGTCAGTCTGGTTGCTCAGGAAATAGCAATGCCGCTTATTCTGCTTGCGGTGTGTGTAGGCAATGCCTTCCGGCAGTATCACGTCAGGCGACAGCCCGGGGAGCGTTTGTTCCTTGTAGGGCTCGGTAATGACGGTTATGCCGTATAGCTTAAGCGAGTCAATCCTTGACTGCGTTTCGTGAGACACTTTTACGTTCTGCGGCACCACCAGCACCCGATAGTTCGGCATATCGTTGGTTGCGGGGTCAAAGAGTTTTGCGAGCCACCGCGACAGCCCATCCTTGTTCATCGAGTCGTATTGGTAGCCATGCAGGGGATTAATCCAGTCCTTGAGGTCGAGGATATTTGCAGAATGTTTCACACCCACAGGCGACTCCTCCATGGGCTGCCCGATGTTTGCCAGACGTGCCCTTTCTTCTGCTACTCTCTCCGTGCCGAAGATGCCTGGCAGCATAGGCACCAGCCTGTCTGGCGTGAAAGCTCGGCGGGGCATCTCCTCGCCAGTATAGACTGCAATATCCACCACGGGCTTACCCCTTTGCAGGAAGTTCTGACAACGTGTGATATAGTCTACTAAGCCCTTTGCCTCAGGAAACCACGTCTGGTCCCGCTGAAAGAAAAGTCCGATGCCGTCAAGGGTCATTCCCGGCTTCTTGTCAAGCCAGGGGTTATGGGCGTTGACGTGGAAGAACAGCCGGTTCATGCCCAGGCAGAAGTTACGCTCGAGGAGCGGCTTGACCATCGCCGGTGTCTCGTCCCACACCCCGCGAACCTCTGTGAAGCCCTCTGCCTGCACGATGTTCTTGCCATAGACGTGTGCCCCGCTGATAGCATCGAGCATATCGTTGGGCTTGTCATGGGTCGGGGAGTTGAGCCAGAACTCTCCCATAGGGATGTCGGCATATTTATAATGCTGCATACCATCTGACACCATAGTGGGTGCGACACTCTCGCAGGAGAACTGTACGCCGTATTCACCTGCCTTCTGCCTTACGGTGGCGAAGAATACCTCGTTGATGAGGTCGTTGATGGTCAGGCGTACATCGCGCAGCACCTGGTCGCTCTTTGTTGCCGACTCAACAGGAATGCCAATCATGACAGGTAGCCAGGGGAGCAGGTCGTAGCCTCTGCGGGCCTTGAACTCCTGTGCAAACGTGCGGCTCCAGTTCTGTGAGCCACACTCCCATGAGTCCACGTGCAGATATTTCACCACGTCGGCATGAAGACGCTTCTTAAAGAGTCCGAACCACGAGTCTGCCTGCTTGCTGACAGCCTTTGGCGAGAACTTGTCGCACTCCAGCCCCTTGGCTCCACCGGCTGTGGCATTGGTATGCCCCGTAGCAGTATGGCCGATACGTACTATGCGATAGACATAGTAAGGTGTGTCTGTTGATTCAAGCTTATAGTCTGTCACGCGGTCTCCCTCCAAGGTCAGCCGTGCTATCTCGCGCTGTTGCCAGCAGATGCTGTCAGGCAATTCGCCTGGGTTGCTGTCTGGAGCGATGCGCCATACGTAGCCTGCCTTCCCCTCCCAGTTGTCGATGCAGGGCTGAGTGTGGAAGACAGCATTCTTCAGTCCCAGGCGTGGGCGCCACTTGGCAGCATCCAGGTCCTCGCTCCCAGGCTCCGTACCCTCGGGAGTCCACGATAGTCGCCAGTAGCGTGCCTCGGTGGGTGGAATGGCAAAGGTGGTGTTGTGGTCGTAGTTCTGCCAACCTTGACGTGGCGGCACAAGCTGCTTGACGCAACGGAAGGAAACACCGTCGTCAGATGCCTCTACCATCATGCGCTGGGCCTGCATATTGGTGCCATTGGCTGCTATCTCAATATTGGAGAATAGGCGTGGCTTTCCCATGTCAAACTGTATCCATGCCGGCTCAGAGGCGGTAAAGACGCCTTTGGCGTTGCGCGTCATGGTAGGAGAACATTGTACATTGACCATTGCCCCTTGACCATTGGTTTCCCCTAAGTCACGCTGGATGTCGAAGCTATAGGGCAGTGGAGTGAACGACCTGCGTGTCAGGGGTATGGCGAAGGCGGCGATGTCCTCGTAATAGCCGTCATAGCCCTTTGGACGCTGTAATGTCAGACCGCCTTTCCGCTTTATCAGCTGTGAGATACGGCCTACTACGATGGTGTCGCTGAATACGATTTTCTGCATGGATTCCTCAGGCGCTATCCAAGGCCCGCCAGCCAGGGCGAATCCGTCGCAGATGTGTATGCCCATTCCCAGTCCTAATGAGTCGGCCTGCATGAGAGAGAGGTCAACCATTCGCCAGAAGTTCTCGCTTAAGGCATCGGCTGTGCCCTTGTATTCCTGTCGCTCTGCCGCCCCGCGGATGGGCATGAGATAGCAACCTCCCAGTCCTACATCTTTCATGGCCTGCAAATCAGCCCTGACACCTTCTTCTGATACGGCGCCATACATCCAGTACCAGAAAGTCCAAGGCTTATGTGTGTCGGCAAGACCAGCACAGAAAGATAACAGAAAGCAGATAACAGATAAGGAGAGTCGCTTCATACTACTCAAATCTTAAGATGACAGATATGGAGCCTTTGCCTTTGCTCCAGTATGGCTGGGCAGATGGGCCATTGAGGTCGGTGGTGTTCACCTTGTTACGGACAGCAGGAATGGTTTTCAGAATTGAGATGCCGGTCTCTGGTAGTGTATAGAGAATGTGGTCTCGTCCGTCGCGAGGTGTGAAGACTCCTACATAATCAGAGGGCTGGATGATGCCCATCTTTCCCTCTGCTGTCTCTATCTGCATCCATGAGACGTCAGAGAAATAACCCTTGAACTCAGGATATTCAAATGTCTCGCCAGGAATAGGGTCATTATAGTCTGTCTTCCAATATCCATACTGTGGCCCCTCCATGCGGTTCTGCCAAACGCGATACGGACCGCAGCCTACCCACTGCTTTGTCTTGACCTTCTGCTCAGGGTAGTCGAAGCTGATGCCCAGCAGGTCAACAACACCGTTGAAGGTGTAGTGAGCATCGATGGCTACTTCTCCGTTCTGTCTGAATCGCCAGGTTACCTGATTCAAGGAGCCATACCGGTAGTTTGCTGTAAGCTGGCCGTCCTTGAATTCAAAGCCGCAGAATGCCCCCAGATCTTCGTACTCCGTATATTCGGTCTTCTTCTTGAAAGCTTCTTTGTCATCGTGGTTATAGAATCCATCCTGAGAACGGTCAGAACGCTTGGCTGCTACAAAACGTGGGCCGTTAGTGAGGGAAATCGAGCGTGAGCCAATTTTTACATTGATGAGCCGCCCGTCTTTCTTTGAGAAGGTGTAGGTGTTTTTGTTGCAGGTTACGAGAAGTGCTTCAGCG
Organism: uncultured Prevotella sp.; assembly: GCA_905236165.1. Lineage (GTDB taxonomy): Bacteria > Bacteroidota > Bacteroidia > Bacteroidales > Bacteroidaceae > Prevotella. Next base: position 4,129 of record CAJOOC010000039.1, read on the forward strand.
GTCTCTTCCTTGGTGTAGCCGCATTCGGTGTTCTTTGAAAGCTCTCTTAACTTGAAACTCCACGTGAAGATTTCCTGCCCTTGCGGGTCAAAGGCTGCTATCTCCAGTACATCGGCCTCAGCTCTTGGTAGGGAGATTTCCGTTTTTTGCCAAGGTCCTGTGCTTGGAACGGTAAGCGTCCCCTGACTTTCACATTTTATCTGTGCCTCTCCGAACGAAGGCATGTTCAGATATTTGTATGTGAGTTTGCAGTCTTTCAGGTTGGTGAAGTTATAGTTGTTGCTGACTTCCAGTTTCCCGTTTCTCATCTCTACTTGTACAGGGCTCCACACCTCTTTAATGGTATAGAACGAGCCCTCCTTCTCCATGTGCGGACCTACGATGCCGTCGGCTCCGAAGTTGCCCATGCAGTCTACAATACTATTCTGGTCTCCACGCACAACGCCCTGGTCCATGAGATCCCAGAGGAAGCCTCCGGCACAACGCGGATTAGACATCATCAGTTCCCAATAGTCTTTCAGCCCGGCGCCGTGTCCGCCATCGTAGAGGCCGTGCAGGAACTCTGTTGGCATGAAGATTTCCTTTTGGCGCATAAACTCAGCCGTCTCGCCCCACGAACGGTAGTGCTTCGTCTCGAAGCCGTTGCGGTTGGCCCAGGGATAGAGCACTACGCGCTGCTGCGGGTCATACTTCGTAAACACCTGTTCCAACTCGTAGTTGAAGCCGCCCTCATTGCCGTTGCTCCAGAAGATTATCGATGGGTGATTCACGTCGCGTGTCACCATCTCCTCCACTATCTGCGAGCCGACAATCGTTTCATGTGCCCAATGCCATCCTGGCTGTTCACACTCCACATAGAGTCCGAGCGAGTCGCAGGCGTCGAGGAACTCAGGGTCTGCGGGGTAATGCGACAGGCGCACAGCATTCATGTTCATCGACTTGATAAGCTGCACGTCCTCAATGTTCTTTTGCCTTGAGAGGGTTCGGCCTGTCTCTGGACGGAAAGAGTGGCGATTGACACCCTTCACTATCACCTTCCGGCCATTGATAAAGAGGCCGTCCTCCTTGTCGCCATTGTATTGATGGCGGTATTCTATGGTGCGGAAACCAAACCGTTGGCGCTCCGCGTGCAGCGTCTTCCCAGCTGCGTCTTTCAGCGTAAATACCGCTGTGTAAAGCGTGGGCTGTTCTGCATTCCATGCCTTGATGCCCTTGGCATTGAAGTCTATCCTGCCACCATCGCTGGCTACGGCAAAAGAGGGACTCTGCGCAATCTTCTTCCCGTTTGTATCGAGAATATCTACGCTGACGGAACTGCCAGCAGCAGCCCTGTTGAGGAATACGTCGGCCATGAAGTGTCCGTCGGCCTTGGCGTCGATGGCCACGCGGTAGATGTTCTGCGAGGGCTTGGAGATGATGAAGACAGGACGCCAGATGCCTCCGAAGTTCCAATAGTCAGCGCGGCGCTCAGCAAGGTTCACCTGAGCATTGGTGCTCTCTTTCAATACCTCCACCTCAAGGCGGTTCTTCTTCTTTTCTCCGAAGAATACGCGGTCAGAGACGTCGATGGTGTGGCGGGTGAAACCGCCCTGGTAGGTGCCGTTGCCTGCCTTGCGGCCATTAATCTTGACCTGTATTTCCGTAAAGGCAGCTTCAAACACCAGCAGTATCTGTCTGCCCGCCCATTCTTGAGGCAGGGAGAATTCTGTTTTGTAAGAGCCTTTCTCGTCGGCAATGCCCTCTGGCGTGGCCTTGCCATAGAACCGCATACCATATTGGAAGGTGCCAAACCCCTGCAACTCCCAGCAAGAGGGAACACCTATCTTTGTCCATTGCCCGGACTTACGGCCGTCGGAACATTTGAAGTCCCATTCCACCATGTCGTCACAACCTGTCCCGCTGATATACTTCCTTTGTGTGGTTACATCAGCCGTTTGAGACATGCCAATCATTTGGCAGGTCGTCATAATGAGTATTGCTAAAAAACGCTTTTCCATATAAAATAATGACTTGAAAACACATCTTTTGTACCCGATAATCATTACAAAAGGAAGCATTCTCCGTCTTGTAGTAAAATATAAAAAGGAAAAAATGATAGAAAGCAAACCTCTATGCGGAATTATCCCGCCCCTTGTGACCCCGCTGAAGGACAATGAGACCCTCGATGTGGAGAGTCTTGAGAGACTGATAGAACACCTGATTGCAGGTGGCGTTCATGGACTGTTTATTCTCGGAACGACAGGCGAGGAGCAGAGCCTCAGCTATGCTGTGCGTCAGCAGATGATACGAGAGTCTGCCCGCATCAACAACGGTCGTCTGCCCCTGTTGGTATGTGTCACCGATACCAGCATCGTTGAGAGTGTACGTCTTGCTAATGTGGCAGCAGAGTGCGGAGCCGATGGCGTCGTTTCGGCACCACCTTATTATTTCGCCACAGGACAGCCCGAGCTGGCACAGTTTTATGAGGAGTTGGTGCCCCAGCTGCCGTTGCCGGTATTCTTGTATAACATGCCGAGCCACGTAAAGGTCAATTTCGCTCCCGATACGGTTTGGCGCATAGCCCAGAACCCTCGCGTCATAGGCTTCAAGGACTCATCGGCCAATGCCGTATATTTCCAGTCTGTGATGTATAAGATGAAGGAACGCAGGGATTTTGCTATGCTCGTCGGACCAGAGGAGATGACTGGCGAGAGCGTGCTCTTAGGCGCTCACGGTGGCATCAATGGCGGCGCCAACATGTTCCCCGAACTATATGTGGCAATGTATGAGGCTGCAAGAACCCACGACATACAGCGTGTCTTGCAGTTGCAGGAGTATATCATGAAGATATCCACTTCCATATACACGGTCGGCAAGCATGGCTCCAGCTACCTGAAGGGATTGAAGTGTGCCCTGTCGATACTCGGAATCATCAACGACGATTTCGTGGCATCGCCTTTCTATAAGTTTGAACAACCTGAAAGAGATAAGATTCGAAAGGCATTGGGACAGCTGAAAATAGAAAATGGAAGATTGACCATTAAGCTTTAAGCTTTAAGCATTAAGCATTAAGCATTAAGTATTAACTTCGTTGGACATTGAAGATTGAATATAATTGACTTCATAATATTTCTTGTTTTTACTCTTGGAGTAGTCGTCTTCGGATGTTCTTTCTTCAGGAAGGGGAGTTCGGCTGATGAGTTTACGTCGGCGGGACACTCCATTCCGGGCTGGGTAGTGGGAATGTCTATCTTTGCCACCTATGTGTCGAGTATCAGCTACATAGGTTATCCTGGCAAGGCATTTGCATCTAACTGGAATGCCTTCGTATTCTCTCTCTCCATACCTATTGCGAGCTATTTCGCCGCCAAGTATTTCGTGCCGTTCTACCGACATGGCGGCTCGGTATCTGCCTATACCTTCCTGGAGGAGAAGTTCGGTCCGTGGGCACGACTATATGCCTCGGCCTGTTATCTGCTTACACAGATAGCCCGAATGGGTAGCATCCTTTACCTCCTTGCTGTGCCGATGTATATACTGATGGGGTGGAACATACATCTGGTAATCATAGCCACATCCGTATGTATCATCATCTATTCTATGCTGGGAGGACTGAAGGCCGTCATCTGGGCTGATGCCATTCAAGGCATCATTCTTATAGGTGGAGCCGTCCTGTGCCTTGGAATCCTGATGTTCTCCATGCCAGAGGGACCCATGCAGACCTTCCAGCTCGTCATCAACTCGCCTGAAGGCAACAAATTCTCGCTCGGCGCCTTCACCTCCGACCTCACTTCCTCCACCTTCTGGGTATGCCTCATATATGGCATCTTCATCAACTTGCAGAACTATGGCATAGACCAGAACTACGTGCAGCGCTATCATGCCTCAAAGACAGATGAGGACGCCAAGTTCTCGGCACTCTTTGGAGGATACCTCTTCATACCCGTATCGGCATTGTTCTTCATGATAGGGTCGGCCCTCTATGCCTACTATACGGCGGGGGTAGCAGAACTGCCAGCCGAGATAGCTGCAAAACCTGACTATGTCTTCCCGTATTTCATCGTAAACGGGTTGCCCGTGGGACTTCGCGGACTTCTCATAGCATCTATCTTCGCTGCGGGCATGAGCACAGTGTCGACCAGCGTCACCTCGGCGGCTACGGTGCTGCTGACAGACTATTTCCGACCCTTCTTCCTAAAGGTGAGAAATGCAGCAGACCGTCTGCGCCACCATGATACGAAAGATCATCACAAGCACCAGAAACTGGAACTGGCCATCCTGCGCCTCTCATCCATAGGCGTTGGAGTGCTGGGAATAATAGTAGCCATCGCCATGCTCAGCGTGGAGAGCATCATCGATGCATGGTGGACGCTCTCGAGCATCTTCTCAGGTGGTATGCTGGGACTGTTCCTCTTAGGCTGCATGCCTCGTCGCATCAATCCTGCAGCAGCACTAATAGCATGCATCTGCGGAGTGATGGTAATAGCATGGATATCGTTGGCAGACATATTGGATCTGCCTGGTGTCCATCTGCATCAATACCTGTCAATAGTCCTCGGTACATCAGCCATCTTCCTTGTTGGATTCTTCATCACGTGGCTTTGGCAGGATGCAAAAAAGAAATAACAAACGAAACTAACAAAAACTCTAAGAAAATGAAAAAGATTACGATGATGTTCGCAGCCGTCATTTGCTGCGCTATGACTGCAATTGTGTTCTCCTCTTGCGGAGATGATGAATCCCCTGCTGCTACCGACAGAACACCTGTAGCTGCCGCGATGGAATACAAAATGGAACTGGGCGACCAGATGTTGGCTCTATTCAATATGACTATAGAGTACTATGATTCTGACGGCACATTGAAGAGCGAACCGATGACGCAGAATACCTGGACAAAGAAGGTGAGGGCAAAGCTGCCTGTCACCCTTGGCATGCGTGTCAGGGGACAGGTGAAGCCTGGTGTGGATATCGATAGTCAGGAGAAGATATTCTGCTCATACGGCTATAGCTGCAATGGCTATGCCGTGAGTGCCACAGACTTGGTGGTGGGCAATATAGAGAACAACGGCAGTTCAACCTCATATGAGGTATCGAGCGAAACGAAGGCAGAGTGGGTACAACACATCATCAGCGGTTTTGCAGGATTCCTTGTGGATTTCGATGCTAACGGAAGAGCAACAAGCAGCCGTTGGAAGTGATTGAGGTGGGTTCTATTAATTAGCTTTGTCAGATTTTTGATTTTGTTTCGAGTGCAGAGTGGCAGTTTCTTGATGGAGCATAGCGG
>CAJOOC010000040.1 GCA_905236165.1 uncultured Prevotella sp.
CGTCTTCTCACCCCAGGCACCCATCGCCTCCATCAGCGTCTTGTCAACATCGGCAATCAGCGGGAACGGCAACTCATGCTTCTCCTTGAACTTCACATGCGAGGCTGCAGAGTCCTTGCTCACGCCGACCACCTCATAGCCCGCTCCCTGCAGCTCCGTATAATGGTCACGCAGGCTGCACGCCTCTGCTGTACACCCGCTCGTATTATCCTTCGGATAGAAATACAGCACCAGTTTCCTACCCTTATAGTCACTCAGACGGATATCCCGTCCCTGTTCGTCCTTGCCCAGTATCTCGGGCGCCTTATCACCAATATCCATGTCAATTATTATTTTGTCACCTCATAGATTACTGATTATTATAGCTTTCTGCGAGACCTTACTCCACCGCGTAACCTGCAATCTTACCCATCGCTGGCGCTATCTCGATGTTATCAATGCGTCCCTGGAACACCTCCGTTCCGGGTCCGATGGCATAGACAGGCACATAACCGTTGGAGTGTCCGCCGCTGGCCCAGCTGATCATCGCCACCTCAGAGAGGATATGGTTAACAGTCTCGCAGAGGTCGTCGATTTTCTTTGATACCTTCCCGTCCTCCTGCATAGCCTTCTCTACGGCCTGCCAACGGCTCTGCATACGCTCGGTCTGTTTCTCGTCAAGTGTGATGCCGGCTCCGAAGCCCATCAGCTCGCGCAGCTGCTTCTCCACAGCCGTCCACGTGAACTTCTTCGGCGACTTCTTATATTGCTCATTCAGTATCCATTTCAGCTCGTCTATGCTGCGACGCTGGTATTTCAGAAGGTCGGTATGCAGCTCATACTTTCCACGTCCCATCACCAGTCCACCCGTCTCGTGGTCGGCGCTGATCACGATGATAGTCTCGTCAGGATGCTGCTGATAGAACTCATAAGCCACCTTCACCGCCTTATCAAGGTCAATCACTTCATTGATGGCATTGCCGATATCATTGCGGTGACAGGCATAGTCAATCATGCCGCCCTCTATTTGGAAGAAGAAACCGTCTTTGTTCCGGGCCATCAGGAAGTTGATGCCGGCGCGCACAATCTGTTCCAGCGTCAGGTCATCCTTGGACTGGTCGAGAGCGTATGGCAGGTGGTCGCTACCCAGTTTCTTGTTCTGCTCATCGCTCTGCAGCAGAATCACCTTCTCTGCCTTGCGACCCTTCTTCATAAACTCCTTATAACTCTTCACGATGGTGTAGCCTGACTCCTGCGCCAGCTGGTGCAAGTCGGGCTCGCCCTCCTTTGTGTAAGGCGTATGGAAATCACTTCCCGCAAAGAAGTCATAGCCGCTATTACATAGGTCCAGTCCCAGCTCGTAGTACATCTTACGGCTGGCGCGATGGCCGTAGAACGATGCCGGCGTGGCGTGCGTGATAGCAACATTCGTTGCCACTCCCACAGCCTTTCCTGCCTTCTGCGCCCAAGCGGCGATGCTGTTCACGGGTGTCTCCAGGTCTGCCAGAACACCGATAGCCCCATTCTTGGTCTTCTTACCCGAAGCGAGTGCTGTCCCGCCTGCTGCAGAATCCGTCACGCCGTTCGTGGCAGAATAGGTGTTTACCATACCTAAAACAGGAAAACTCGACATCAGAATCGGTTGGATACCAATCTTACCCTTCAATGCCGCCAGATAAGTCTCGGTGACATTAATCTGATTGACGCCCATACCGTCGCCAATGAAATAAAACACATACTTAACCTGCCCCTCAGCAAATGCCGACACGGCAATCACGAAGGTGATGATGATAGAAAGAAAACGCATCTTCATAATTATTTGTATCTTGTTAATCTTTTTGCAAAATTACAAAAACTTCTCAATATACAACGAATTTTTATTCAACTTTTAACACTGTATTATTAGCAAGTACATCTCACGCCCATCCATTCTTTACGTTCCTCATCGCTCATCTTCTCAATAGCATAGCGAAGCATAGTCCGTGGCATCTCATGGGCATGCTGGCGAAGGAAGTCTCGAAGCAAAGCCATGCTGCAGCGCTTGCCCATCTCACGCAACATCCAACCCACCGCCTTATGCATCAGGTCGTGCGGATGATGCAGATGAATCTCTGCATACCTCAGGCACCATGACGGGTCGCCCATCTGGGAGGTCTTCCATGTGCAGACAATGCTCATGCGCTGCTTCCAGAGATTATCGCTATAAGCCAATTCATCCAGCACTTGCCGCTTATACTCTCCTTCACCTATCACTAACCATCCGCCCAATATCTTCGGAGCCGACAAATCCACCAAATCCCAGTTGTTTACTCGATCTGCATACTTCAGATACATCGTCAGAATCTCATCACGTCCCCGAATGGCCTTTTCGTCATTTACAAGCCGTTTGGTCGCCAATCGCTCGAATTTGTCCACAAGAATCAGCAATCCGCACAACCTCACCTCGTGCCATTTCGACATCAGCAGTTCCGGAACCTCATCAATGTTCAATGGTCCATGGTCAATGTTCAAAGCCATTTTAACCACCTCTCTTGTCTGCGGCACTTTAATCCCCAGGAACTCATCACCATAGCCATACTCCCCTGGTGCCGTCTTGAAGAACCGCATCAGGTTCGTTCGCTGCCGTTCATCACGCAGCGACTCCATGTACTGTATGATTTCCTTAGCTGTCGTCATTCTTCACTCTTCACTTTTCACCCTTCACTTTCCAAGTATCTGCTCCGCATGCTCCTTGGTCTTCACCTGCTTGCCTGCGAAGATCTGCTCTATGATGCCCTCCTCATTAATAATAAAGGTGGTACGGATGGTGCCCATA
>CAJOOC010000041.1 GCA_905236165.1 uncultured Prevotella sp.
AGATAAGAGTCTCGTGGAGTTTCAGACAGAACCCCGCGAGGCCTCTTTTTCTGTTGGCAATATCTATCTGGCACAGGTCAGGAAGATTATGCCCGGACTTAATGCGTCGTTCGTCAATGTCGGATATTCCAGGGATGCCTTCCTGCATTATCTGGACCTTGGGATGCAGTATTCCTCTTACGAGAAGTATCTCAAACAGGTAGGAAGCGACAGAAAGAATCTCTTTCCTTTTACTAAAGCCACACGCTTGCCTGACTTGCCGAAGGAAGGCTCTGTAGCCAATATCCTCAAGGTGGGTCAAGACGTGTTGGTGCAGATTGTCAAGGAACCTATTTCCACTAAAGGTCCCCGACTGACAGGTGAGATATCCCTGCCTGGTCGTTTCCTCGTGCTGATGCCCTTTGGAGATAAGGTGAATGTATCCACGAAGATAAAGAATAGCCAGGAACGCTCGCGCTTAAAGCAGATAATCCAGAAGTCAAAGCCCAAGAACTACGGCGTCATAGTGCGTACCGTAGCAGAGGGATTGCGAGAGGAAGAGCTGACGAGTGAACTTGAAATGCTCTTGCAGCGTTGGCAGGACACCCTGCACAATATTCAGAAGGCTGCTAAGAGACCTGCTTTGGTCTTTGAGGAGACGAGTAGGACTGTTGCGATGTTGCGTGACCTCTTTAACCCTACGTATGAGAATATCTATGTCAACGACGACAAGGTGTTCGAAGAGGTAAGGCAATATGTCAGGCAGATAGCTCCAGAGAAGGTGGAGGTGGTGAAGAAGTATACCGGTAACGTCCCTATCTTCGACAACTTCAATGTCACCAAGCAGGTAAAGTCGTCTTTCGGTAAGACCGTAAACTACAAGCACGGAGCCTATCTCATTATTGAGCATACGGAAGCGATGCATGTGGTGGATGTGAACAGTGGAAACCGATCACGTGGTGTTGACGGACAAGAGGCTAATGCCCTTGACGTAAACCTCGGTGCCGCCGATGAGTTGGCACGACAGTTGAGACTGCGTGATATGGGCGGCATTATCATTGTGGACTTCATTGACATGAACCTGCCCGAAGACAGGCAGTTGCTCTACGAACGCATGTGCAAAAACATGCAGAAAGACCGTGCCCGCCACAATATCCTGCCACTGAGTAAGTTCGGACTGATGCAGATAACGCGTCAGAGGGTAAGGCCTGCTATGGATATGAACGTAGAGGAGACGTGTCCGACGTGTCTTGGCAAGGGCAAAATAAAATCGAGCATTCTCTTTATTGACGTGCTTGAGAAAAAGCTCTACCACCTTACGCATGATATAGGCCAGAAGAACGTGAAGCTGTACGTTCATCCATACGTCTATGCTTATCTGGCACAAGGCCTATGGAGCACGCTGATGAAATGGCGCTTCCGCTATGGTTTCGGACTGAAGGTTATCCCTTCGCAGGAACTCGGTATGTTACAGTATAAGTTCTATGACTATTCCGGCGAATATATCGACATGAAGGAGGAAAATGACGAGTTGTAATGGACTGTGTTGTCTGTTCCTGAACGAAAGTTTTTCTTGTAAAGTAAAAAAATACTGCTGCAATTGTTTGATTTTCGGAAAAAAAGTATTAACTTTGCGGCAAAATAATTCTTATCAATTACAATAATGAAAAAGACTTCTGTATTCTTATCATTGATAGTTGCGGCATTGCTCTTCACGGGATGTACGATGACGAAGCATGTCGCTTATTTCCAGAACATGGAAGAAGTAGACTTGCAGTCAACCAAGATGATGCCCGAGATTCACATCAAGCCAAATGATGAGCTGACCATCCTCGTGTCATCTGTAACACCTGAGGCGGCAGCACCATTCAACATGCGTCTGTTCTCCAATTCTGGCTACTCAATGTCAGGTGCCAGCACGGCCAGCAACTCCCTCTATACATATATTGTAGATAAGGATGGCTTCATCAATTTCCCTGTCATTGGTAAGATTAAGGTTGTCGGCATGAGCCGCACTGAGGCAGAAGAAGCAATAAGAAACCTGATACAGCCATACTTCTCTGCAGAGGAGAAGCCAGTGGTGAAGGTTCGTTACGCCAGCTTCAAGGTAACGATAATCGGTGAGGTCGGCGGCTCTCGAGTAGTGACGGTAACCAACGAGAGACTCAGCATCATTGAGGCCTTGGCTCAGGCAGGTGACCTGTCCATCTATGGTAAGCGCCCTAACGTGCTTTTGGTACGTGAGAATGATGAGGGGCAGAAGATTTCGGTGCGTTTTGACCTGAATGATGCAAATATCTTCAACTCTCCGTACTATTACCTTGAACAGAACGATATCATTTACGTAGAGCCCAACAAGGCAAGAGCAAGAAGTGCTGACGTAACATCCTATACTTTCTGGACGCCAATCGCAAGTATAGCAATGTCGTTGGCAACATTAGCAATAAGTCTTACAAAATAATTACAGAAAAGATAGAAAAGAGTTGATATGAAGAACTTAATCGGTGTTCCTCGTATTGACTCTTTTCTCTAATGGAGAATTATATAATTATTCAACTTTCTGAAGTAATTAAGGAGTCAGAAGTTAAGGAGTTAAGACATATGCTATAGTTGATATGACATCGAAAGTGGAGTGTATCGTCCTAACTCCTGCCCGAAGGGCGAGCGAAGCGATAACTCCTTTTACTCCTGACTACTAAGAAGTTGAGCAAGATGCGAAACTTGAATAAATTATGTGCGGCATAGTAGGTTATATAGGAAATAAGCAGGCTTATCCCATACTTATCAAGGGTTTGAAACGTCTTGAGTATCGTGGCTACGACTCAGCGGGTTGTGCTTTGGTCTCAGATGTTGATGGAGCGCTGAAGATATACAAGGCAAAAGGCAAAGTGTCAGACTTGGAAGCCGTTGCCGAAAGTCAGGACCATAGCGGTACCTTGGGCATCGCCCATACACGATGGGCCACGCATGGAGTCCCCAGCGAGGTTAATGCACACCCTCATACCAGCCAGTCGGGAAATCTGACGTTGGTGCATAATGGCATTATTGAGAACTATGCCACCCTTCGTGAGCAGTTGAAGGAACGCGGGTACTCATTCAAAAGCGAGACGGATACAGAGGTCCTGGTCCAGCTCATTGAGTATGTTATGACGAAGAATAACGTGGATCTTCCTACTGCGGTGCGTGGGGCCTTGAATCAGGTGTTTGGAGCCTACGCAATAGCTGTCATCGATGCACGTAATCCTGATGTCATCGTAGCAGCACGTAAGTCATCACCATTGGCAGTTGGAGTGGTAGATGATAATAGCGAGTTCTTTTTAGCTTCGGATGCTTCGCCAATTGCAGAATACACTAATCAGATAGTCTATCTCAATGATGAGGAGATGGCTATTCTTGAGAGAGGTAAGGCTCTGCACGTGTTCCGTCTTAATGGTGAAGAGGCTGATGCTGTAGTGAAAGAGGTTAACGTAGACCTCTCGATGCTTGACCATGATGGATTCCCGCACTTCATGCTGAAGGAAATATTCGACCAGCCAAACGTATTGAAGGATTGTATGAGTGGTCGTGTGATTGAGTCGCCTTTCACTCATCATCCAGAGATTCTGTTGTCGGCAGTACGCAACCATCGCCGTGAGCTGCTGCAGGCGCGTCGTATTATCATTGTGTCGTGTGGCACTTCGTGGCATGCCGGACTGATAGGAAAACAACTGATAGAGCATTTTTGTCGTATACCTGTGGAGGTGGCATATGCCAGTGAGTTCCGATATAGCGACCCTGTCATAGAGCCCAACGATGTTGTGATGGCGATATCCCAGTCTGGTGAGACCGCTGATACGCTTGCTGCCATTCAGTTAGCCAAGGAGAAGGGTGCACTAATCTTTGGTATCGTCAATGGTGTGGGTTCATCAATAGCGAGAGAGTCGGATACAGGAACCTATATCCACGTAGGACCGGAGATAGGTGTTGCTTCCACCAAGGCATTCACCGGACAGGTAGTAGTACTCACAATGATAGCCCTCGCATTGGGTAATGCAAAGGGTACGGTGGAAGACGATGAATACGAGGAGACGATAAAGGAACTCCAGAATATCCCATCCAAGATAGAAAAGGTGTTGGAGCAGAATGATAAGATAAAGAATCTATCTGCAAGATTCACCTTTGCCCATAACTTCCTGTATCTCGGGCGTGGCTGGAACTATCCTGTAGCGTTGGAGGGAGCACTGAAACTCAAGGAGATAAGCTACATTCATGCTGAGGGATACCCTGCTGCAGAGATGAAACATGGGCCTATTGCACTGGTTGATGAGGAGATGCCGGTAGTCTTCATAGCTACTCACCATAAGCTTTACCGCAAGATAATCTCAAACATGCAGGAGGTTATATCCCGTCATGGACGTATAATAGCTATTGTCACAGAAGGTGATGAGGAGGTAAAAGAAATGGTTGACGATGTGATAGAGGTGCCGAACACTTTGGCCTGTCTCGCTCCGCTGCTGAGTGTGATACCACTACAGTTGTTATCATATCACGTGGCAGTGGCCAAGGGACTGAACGTAGATCAGCCGCGTAATCTGGCCAAGTCTGTGACGGTAGAGTAGGGAAGGAATTAAAGTTTAAAGTTCAAAGTTCAAAGCTTAATGCTTAAAGCTTAAAGTTAAGAGCAGTAGAGAATACACCACAAACATAAATAAATGAGAAACGTAACATTACAATTACAGGACGGTACGGAGTTCCACGGGAAGTCCTTCGGATATGATAAGCCTGTAGCCGGCGAGGTGGTGTTCAACACTGCCATGATGGGTTATCCGGAAAGTCTGACCGATCCTTCATACGCTGGGCAGTTGATGGTACTGACATACCCTCTCGTAGGAAACTATGGCGTACCACCCTTCTCTTTTGAAGAGAATGGTCTGCCGACCTTCATGGAGAGTAACAAGATCTATGCCTCTGCCATTATCGTCGCTGACTATAGCGAGAAGTACAGCCATTGGAACGCAAAAGAAAGCCTTGCCGAGTGGCTTAAGCGTGAGCAAGTACCGGGCATTACAGGTATTGACACCCGTGAACTGACAAAGGTATTGCGCGAACACGGCGTGATGATGGGTAAGATCCTATTCGATGATGAGCCGGACAACATTCCAGAGGCACATTACGAGGGAGTAAACTTCGTTGACCAGGTGTCGGTGAAGGAAATCGTGACTTATCAGCCTGCTGAGGGCACTGTTACAGAAGGATGTAAGCCCAAGCGGGTGGTACTTGTTGATTGTGGCGTAAAGGCCAATATTATCCGTTGTCTCATCAGACGTGGCTGTGAGGTAGTGCGGGTGCCGTGGAATTATGACTATACAGAGATGGACTTTGACGGACTCTTCCTTGCCAACGGTCCTGGCGACCCTGACATGTGTGAGGAGGCTGTAGCCATCATTCGTAAGCAGATGGCAAAGAGCGACAAGCCTATCTGCGGTATCTGTATGGGTAACCAATTGCTGTCGAAGGCTGCTGGTGCAACGATATATAAGTTGAAATACGGTCATCGCTCGCATAACCAGCCCGTTCGTATGGTGGGAACGGAGAAATGCTTCGTGACATCCCAGAATCACGGATATGCCGTTGATGCCTCTACGCTGGGCCCTGAATGGGAAGAGCTGTTCGTAAATATGAACGATGGTTCCAATGAAGGTATTCGTCACAAGACGAAGCCTTGGTTCTCAAGCCAGTTCCATCCGGAAGCATGCTCTGGTCCGGTGGATACAGAGTTTATGTTTGACAAGTTTGTGGAAAAACTGTAATGCAGGCTAATCTGACAACAACCAACAACGACAAGACAAATGAAAGATGATAATATAAAGAAGGTGCTGCTTCTTGGCTCAGGTGCCCTGAAGATTGGCGAGGCTGGAGAATTTGACTATTCTGGCTCGCAAGCCCTGAAGGCTCTTCGTGAGGAAGGAGTCGAGACAGTACTCATAAATCCAAACATAGCGACGGTGCAAACCTCTGAGGGTGTTGCCGACAAGGTGTACTTCCTTCCCATTCAGCCATATTTCGTTGAACGTGTCATAAAGGAGGAGAAGCCAGATGGCATCATGCTTGCCTTCGGTGGGCAGACAGCCCTTAACTGCGGTGTTGAGTTATACCAAAGTGGCGTCCTTGAGAAGTACGGAGTAAGGGTGCTGGGTACTCCCGTTCAGGCTATCATGGATACCGAGGACCGCGAACTCTTTGTGGAGAAACTAGATGAAATAGGTGTAAAGACCATCAAGTCGCATGCCGTAGACAAGATAGAGGATGCCCGTAAGGCTGCGGCTGAACTGGGCTATCCCGTCATTATCCGTGCTGCTTACGCCCTTGGTGGACTAGGCTCTGGTTTCTGTGATAACGAGGAAGAACTGAACAAACTGGCCGAGAAAGCCTTCTCCTTCTCTCCACAGGTATTAGTAGAGAAGTCTTTGAAGGGTTGGAAAGAGATAGAGTATGAAGTCGTGCGCGACCGTTATGATAACTGCATCACCGTATGTAACATGGAGAACTTCGACCCCTTGGGCATACATACTGGTGAGTCTATAGTGATAGCACCATCGCAGACGCTGACCAACTCGGAGTATCATAAGCTGCGTGCATTGGCCATAAAAATCATACGCCACATAGGCATCGTGGGAGAGTGTAATGTGCAATATGCCTTTGACCCTTATTCGGAAGATTACAGAGTGATAGAGGTCAATGCACGTCTTAGTCGCTCATCGGCTCTGGCATCAAAGGCTACGGGCTACCCGCTGGCATTCGTTGCTGCTAAACTGGGTATGGGCTATGGATTGTTTGAGTTGAAGAACTCAGTGACTAAAACCACATCGGCCTTCTTTGAACCGGCACTGGACTACGTGGTATGTAAGATACCGCGCTGGGATCTCTCCAAGTTCCGTGGCGTGGACAAAGAACTGGGCTCATCGATGAAGTCTGTCGGCGAGGTGATGGCCATTGGCCGTAACTTCGAGGAAGCCATACAAAAAGGTCTGCGCATGATAGGCCAGGGAATGCACGGCTTCGTTGAAAACAAAGTATTGCAGATTGATGACATCGAGGCCGCTTTGAAAGCACCTACCGACAAGCGTATCTTCGTTATTGCCAAGGCTTTGAAGCGTAAGATATACACTACGGAACAGATACATGAGATGACCAAGATCGACATGTGGTTCCTGGAGAAACTGCAGCATATCGTCGACATTGATGACGAGATGGACCGTTGCAAATCTATTAATGTAATGGACAAGGCGCTGCTTCGTAAGGCTAAGGTATATGGCTTCACTGATTTCCAGGTAGCACGTGCCGTGGGTCTTGACAAGGAGATTGGCAATATGCACAAAGCAATCTTGGCAGTCCGTTCTTTGCGCAAGTCATGGGGCATCGTGCCATACGTAAAACAGATAGACACGCTTGCAGCGGAATATCCTGCACAGACCAACTACCTCTATGTCACATACGCCGCTGTGGCCCATGACATCACTTACGAAAACGATAAGAAGTCTATCGTCGTATTGGGTTCCGGAGCATATCGCATCGGCTCTTCTGTAGAATTCGACTGGTGCGGCGTACAGGCTCTCAATACCATACGCAAGCAGGGATACCGTTCGGTGATGATTAACTATAATCCTGAGACTGTCAGTACGGACTACGACATGTGTGACCGTCTCTATTTCGACGAGCTCACCTTCGAACGTGTCATGGATATCCTCGATTTGGAGAATCCTCATGGTGTCATCGTTTCTACGGGTGGTCAGATACCAAATAACCTGGCCATGAAGCTTGATGCGGAGAATGTGCCTATACTTGGTACTACGGCAAAGGATATCGACAATTGTGAGGATCGTGCTCTCTTCTCAGCTATGCTCAACCGTATCGGAGTGGACCAGCCTGACTGGGCTGCGCTCACATCTATGGACGATATCAATGCATTTATCGATAGGGTAGGCTTCCCCGTCCTGGTGCGCCCTTCATACGTCCTTTCTGGTGCGGCAATGAACGTATGCTCTAACAGCGATGAACTGGAGAAATTCCTGCAGCTGGCTGCCAATATTTCGTCAGAACACCCTGTGGTGGTGAGCAAGTTCATAGAACATGCCAAGGAGATAGACTTCGATGGCGTTGCAAAGGATGGCGAGATAATTGCATATGCTATATCCGAGCACGTAGAGTTTGCCGGAGTGCATTCTGGAGATGCTACTCTGCAGTTCCCACCTCAGAAACTGTATGTTGAAACGGTGCGTCGCATCAAGCGCATCACCAGGCAGATAGCCAAGGAACTGCATATCTCAGGACCATTCAACTGCCAGTATATGGCAAAGGACAACGACATCCTTGTCATCGAGACCAACCTGCGTGCTTCACGTTCATTCCCATTTGTCAGCAAGGTGTTGAAATTCAATCTCATCGACCTGGCAACGAAGATAATGCTGGGAGTGCCGTTCGAACGTCCTTCAAAGAACCTGTTCGACCTTGACTATGTGGGAATAAAGGCCAGCCAGTTCTCCTTCAACCGTTTGCAGAAGGCTGACCCTGTTCTCGGTGTAGATATGGCCTCTACCGGTGAGGTGGGCTGTATAGGCCAGGATACATCCTGTGCCCTGCTAAAGGCGATGCTCTCTGTGGGACATAGGATTCCTAAGAAGACGATACTTCTTTCAACCGGTGCAGCAAAGCAGAAGGCGGAGATGCTCGATGCCGCAAAACAACTGATAGCAAACGGATACGTATTATATGCTACGGGAGGTACACATAAATACCTCTCTGAAAACGGCGTAGAGAACATCGAGGTCTTCTGGCCATCTGACGAGGGTAAGTATCCGCAGGCTTTGGACATGCTTCATGAGAAGAAGATTGACATGGTGGTCAATATCCCGAAGAACCACACTGTACGAGAGTTGGACAATGGATATAAGATACGCCGTGCCGCCATTGATCTCAATATACCGCTTATCACCAACAGCCGTCTCGCTTCGGCATTCATCAATGCGTTCTGCACCATGAAGCTGGATGATGTAGCAATAAAACCTTGGCAGGACTATAAGTAACTAAACATATTTATCTAAGTGGGAAATAATATAACCCACCTTAATTCGAACCGTTCATATATGCAAAACATCTTTCGAGGCTTAGGCATTGCCCTTGTAACTCCTTTCAATGAGGATGGCAGTATAGACTATGAGTCGCTTAGCAACATCATAGAGTATCAACTTTCCAACGATGCAGACTTCCTTTGCATCCTTGCCACTACAGGCGAGACACCATGTCTCTCAAGTGAGGAACATTATCAGGTGAAGCAATTCATTGTTAAGCAGGTGGCCGGACGTGTACCTCTGCTGATGGGTTGTGGCGGCAATAATACTGCTGCTGTCGTAGAAATGTGCAAGACCTACGACATGAGCGGCATCGATGGTCTGCTCAGCGTTTGTCCTTATTATAACAAGCCTTCGCAGGAGGGATTGTATCAGCATTTCAAGACGATAGCGAATGCCACCAAACTGCCTGTCGTTCTTTACAATGTGCCAGGAAGAACAGGTATCAACCTTAAGCCTGAGACAACATGCCGCCTGGCCAACGATTGCGACAATATCGTTGCCATCAAGGAAGCCAGTGGCTCTATAGAGCAGGTGGATGAAATCATAAAGCTCAAGCCTGCAGACTTTGAGGTCCTTTCAGGCGACGATGCCATAACTTTCCACATGATAGCAACAGGTGCTGTGGGTGTCATTTCGGTTATCGGTAATGCTCTTCCAAAGGAATTCTCACGCATGATACGTCTGGAGTTCAGGGGCGAATTTGGCGCTGCGCAAAAGGTGCATCATCGCTTTACCGACCTCTATAGCCTGCTCTTCGTCGATGGCAACCCTGCAGGTGTCAAAGCCTTGATGAGTGAGATGGGACTGCTGAAGAACGTATTGCGTCTGCCATTAGTACCCACTCGCCTTACTACAAGGCAGAAGATTGCCGACGTGCTGAAGAGCCTGAAACTGTGATTCTTCATTCTTCACTCCCGTCCGAGAGTCCGCGATGCCATCGCAGACATCTTCAACTTTCAATCTTCAATTTTCAATCTTCAATTTGATAACGGTAAGCCTCGACCTGATGGAATTCATAGAGCGTAACATCCTGCCGCGATATGCGGCATTCGATGAGGCGCACAACATGGAGCATGTCATGAATGTCATAAAAGCGTCGGTCTCGCTGGCTGAAACGCTTGGAGCCGATGTGGATATGGCATACACCATAGCTGCTTATCATGACCTGGGATTGGAGGGACCACGTGCCATACACCATATCACAAGTGGGAAAATACTGATGGCAGACCGAAGGTTGGAGCGATGGTTCTCCCCTCGCCAGATAGAGATTATGCGTGAGGCTGTGGAAGACCATCGTGCTTCGGCATCAAGGGCACCGCGCTCCGTTTATGGAAAGATTGTGGCAGAGGCCGACCGCGACCTGGTGCCACGTAGTGTCTTCAAGCGTACTATACAATATGGACTGTCCCACTATCCTGAAAAGACAAAGGAAGAACACTGGCAGCGCTTCTTGGAGCATATATATCAGAAATATTCTCAGGTAGGATATATAAAATTGTGGATTCAGGGTTCTCAAAATGAAAAGAACCTATCGGAACTCAGAAGGATAATAGGCAACGAATTGCTGTTGCGTAAGGAATTTGATTATCTGTGGCAAGAATTGTCGATATAAATACTGGTACAGAGCTGCATGATGCTGATGCTGTCAGGCCAGGCAGTCTGAAGGCGTGGTTTCTTGCTGCCCGTCCCAAGACGCTGTCTGGTGCTGCCGTGCCCGTCATGCTGGGTACTGCCCATGCCGTGAGGGAGGCAGGGAGCGAAGTCCTCTTCACGTCACCCGCTGTGTTACTGTGTTTCCTCTTCGCCTTCATAATGCAGATAGATGCCAACTTCGTCAATGACTATTACGACTGTCTCAAAGGCCGTGATAACGAAGAGCGTCTCGGCCCGTTGCGTGCCTGCCAGCAGGGATGGGTTACGATGAAGGCCATGCGTTATGCTATAGCCGTCACAACACTTTTGGCCTGCCTCGTGGGTCTGCCCTTGGCATACTATGGCGGGGTGGAGATGGTTGCAGTTGGAGCGGCATGTGTCATCTTCTGCTTCCTCTATACAACGTGTCTTGCATCCCTTGGAATGGGGGATGTGCTGGTGCTGCTGTTTTTCGGCATAGTACCCGTGTGCTGCACTTACTATGTGGCGGTGCCCGAGGCATTGCGCACCCTGAACCATATACCCTGGCTCTCAGGCATCGCTTGCGGATTGGTGGTAGATACGCTGCTTATCGTCAATAACTATCGCGACATAGACAATGATGCTGCCAGTGGCAAGAAGACCCTTGCAGTATTCATAGGACGCGAAAAGATGGAATGGCTCTATCTGTGCCTGCCGACAGCGGCACTGGTGCTGATGCTCTTGCAGCTCGGGTGGGACAATTCCAACATCATCGTTTGCTTCATAGTCTATTTCCTGTATATACAGACATGGAACAGAATGCGCTCAATAGGTCGGGGCAAAGCGCTGAATAAAGTGCTCGGCATGACCGCACGTAACATATTCCTCTTTGGCATTTTGTTAAGTGCGCTTGTCATTTTTGCGCAAAATGGATAACTCAAATGCAAGAAAACTTAAATTTGTGGTGCTTTTCTTGCTCCTTTCATAGAAAATGAGTACCTTTGCACCACTTTTTATCAAAGATAAAGTATTCATATTAATCATAATAACAGAACAATGAAGAAGTACAATTTCAATGCCGGTCCTTCAATCCTCCCACGCGAGGTGATTGAACAGACGGCTGCAGCTTGTCTTGATTTTGACAATTCCGGTCTCTCTCTTATGGAGATTTCTCATCGCGCTAAGAATTTCCAGCCTGTGGTTGATGAAGCAGAAGCACTGATGAAGGAGCTCCTCGACATCCCAGAGGGTTATAAAGTGCTCTTCCTCGGAGGTGGTGCTTCGCTGGAATTCTGCATGGTGCCATTCAACTATCTGGAGAAGAAGGCTGCATACCTCAATACCGGTGTATGGGCAACAAAGGCCATGAAAGAGGCAAAACTGTTCGGTGAGGTGGTAGAGATTGCATCGTCAGCCGACAAGAACTTCACATATATACCTCAGAACTACACCATCCCAACGGATGCTGACTATCTCCACATTACCACCAATAACACTATTTACGGCACGGAGATACGTAAGGATATCGACTCTCCTATTCCCCTGATTGCCGACATGTCATCTGACTTCCTCTCTCGTCCTTTGGATGTTAGCAAGTATGCACTCATCTATGGAGGTGCACAGAAGAATCTCGCAATGGCTGGTGTTACCTTCGTTATTGTTAAGGAAGACACGCTGGGCAAGGTGTCACGTCAGATCCCGACAATGCTTGACTATCGCACTCACGTGAAGAAGGGCTCTATGTTCAATACACCTCCTGTAGTACCTATCTATTCTGCATTGATGAACCTTCGTTATGTCAAGGCTCATGGTGGTGTGAAGGCTATGGACGAGCTCGCAAAGAAGCGTGCAGAGATTGTTTACTCTGAGATTGACCGCAATAAGCTCTTCGTAGGAACTGCCGAGGAGGCCAGTCGTTCACTCATGAACCTTACCTTCGTGCTGAAGCCAGAGTATCAGGAACTGCAGGATGAGTTCCTCGCCTTCGCTACTTCTAAGGGCATGGTAGGTGTTAAGGGACATCGTGACGTTGGTGGCTTCCGCGCATCTTGCTATAATGCAATGTCTATTGAAGGCTGTGAGGCTCTCGTGGCATGCATGAAGGAATTCGAGGCACAGCACTAAGTTCCATTCAAAGTTCAATAAACAAAAAATGACAAAAGTATTAATAGCAACAGAAAAGCCTTTCGCCGCTCCTGCGGTTGCAGGCATAAAGGATATCATTGAGAAGGCTGGCTTTGAGCTGGCACTCCTTGAGAAGTATACGGAAAAGTCTCAGCTTCTTGCAGCTGTAGCAGATGTTGACGCTATCATCATCCGTTCAGACAAGATTGATGCAGAGGTTATGGATGCTGCCAAGCAGCTGAAGATTGTTGTTCGTGCCGGTGCCGGCTACGACAACGTCGACCTCGAGGCCGCTACAGCCCACAACGTTGTAGTGATGAACACCCCAGGTCAGAACGCAAACGCAGTAGCAGAGCTCGTGCTCGGCTTGCTCGTATTTGCCGTTCGTAATTTCTATAATGGCAAGTCTGGCTCAGAGCTCATGGGCAAGAAGCTTGGCATCCTCGCCTTCGGTAATGTAGGCCGCAATGTGGCTCGCATCGCAAAGGGCTTCGGAATGGATGTTTGTGCATACGATGCCTACTGCCCAGCCGATGTCATTGAGACTGCTGGCGTGAAGGCATGTGCTTCTCAGGCAGAGCTCTTCAAGGAGGCCGATATCGTATCGCTCCACATCCCTGCAACAGCAGAGACGAAGCAGTCTATCAACTACGACCTCTGCTCTACGATGAAGAAGAATGCTATCCTTATCAACTCTGCACGTAAGGAAGTGATTGACGAGGCCGGTCTGCTCAAGCTGATGGCAGAGCGTGAGGACCTGAAGTATATCACCGACATCAAGCCCGATGCTGATGCAGAATTTGCTAAGTTCGAGGGCCGCTACTTCTCTACACCAAAGAAGATGGGTGCACAGACAGCAGAGGCTAATACCAATGCAGGTCTTGCAGCAGCCAACCAGATTGTTGGCTTTATTAAGGATGGTATCACAAAGTTCCAGGTGAACAAGTAAATCCGGCTTTGAAGATTCTTTCCTCCCCGCTGTCGTGAGGGGATGATAATAAAAACAACAGCAGCTACAGTCCATTGCGTGATTGTAGCTGCTGATTTTTTGCCTATGCCTTTGTGGGTTTTGCCTATGCCTTTTTGAGAGGTGCCCTATGCTTTTGCGGCTTTGGCCAAGAGATAGTGGTCAAGTATAGTAATTGCGGCCATTGCCTCTACTATTGGCACCGCTCTTGGCAGTACGCATGGGTCGTGGCGCCCTTTGGCCTTTAGTATGGTTGGGTTGCCCTCGATGTCTATGGTAGGCTGCTCTCTGAGTTGTGTGGCAACGGGTTTGAATGCCACGCGGAAATAGATGTCTTCACCGTTGCTGATGCCTCCCTGAATGCCGCCGCTACGATTGGTGAGCAGACGCCCCGGGGTGGGGAAGTCTGTATCGAAGAGGTCGTTCTGCTCGCTGCCACGCTGCTCAAGCCCGCTGAAGCCCATGCCGTATTCGAAGCCTTTCACGGCATTGATGCTGAGCATGGCAGAGCCAAGCGTCTGATGCAACTTGCCAAATTCCGGCTCGCCCAGTCCGGCGGGGCAGCCCTTGATGACGCATGTGATAGTACCGCCGATAGTGTCGCCTTCTGCCTTCACCTCTTTGATGAGAGCCTCCATAAGGGCGGCATTCTCTTTGTCGGGACAGCGTACGGCATTCGACTCGATGTTCTCCGAAGAGAGGTCGTAGAGATGGTAGTCGGGGTTGAGGGCTATGCCTCCCACCTGCGATGTATATGCTGTGATATTGATGCCAAGCTGCCTGAGAGCCAACTTTGCAAAGGCTCCGGCAACGCAGCGCGACACGGTGATGCGTGCAGAACTCCTGCCACCGCCACGATGATCCCGTATGCCATATTTTGTGTGATAGGTAAAGTCGGCATGTGAGGGACGGAAGAGATTACGCATGTTGTCGTAATCTTCAGAGTGCTGATTGGTATTCCTCACGAGGAAACCGATAGGACACCCCGTTGTCTTGCCCTCGAAGATGCCGCTCAATAGCTCTACGCGGTCAGGCTCATTGCGCCCCGTTGTGATGCTGCTCTGTCCTGGGCGGCGGCGGTCGAGCTCTTGTTGGATAAAGGCAGTGTCAACCTCTATCCCTGCCGGCATGCCGTCAATCACGCCGCCGATACCGTTGCCGTGACTCTCACCGAATGTGGTGAGTCTGAATAATGTTCCGAACGTGTTCAATTGTATTTGCGAATTAACGAATTGACGAGTATTGTTTTGTGCACTCCATTAATGGTGCGGGACAGATTATGAGTTGCAGTTGCCGCAGCCTCCGTCCTTACAGCCGCCTCCTTCACAGCCGCCTCCACAACCCCCGCAGCCGCCGCAGCCGTGGCCTGAGAGCTGGTTGATCATTGCAGTAATCTCTTCGTTTGTAGCCTCGCGGCATTCCAGCACGCTACCCTGAAAGTTCAGGTCGCAGCCAGCCAAGGGGTGATTGAGGTCTATCTCTACCTCGTTATCGCGAATGGCGGTGATATGTCCCATGAAGCGTGTGCCGTCAGCATTCTGCAGGGGTACGACAGCACCGATGGAGAGGTCGAAGTCGCGCTCATTGTCTGGCTTGGGCAGCGTTACGACGCGCTCTGCTACGTAGTCGCCGTAGGCTTCTGCTGATGGTATGGTAAAGTCGAAGGTGTCACCCTTTGTCAAAGGCTCTATGGCTTTCTCAAAGCCGGGGATGGTAGTGCCGAAACCTGAGATGAAGAAGAATGGTTCTGAGGCAGGGGCCTCTTCCTGAAAAGTCTTTTCCCCGTCCTTGACGGAGTATAGCTTGTAGGCTATGCTGTAGTAATTGTTCATCGTTGATATGTAGTATTTCTTAAAGACGTGTGCAAAGTTACGAATAAATGGCCACAATACAAAATATTATCCGTACTTTTTGTGTGTGGCCTAAAGGAAAAGTCCGCCCAATGCCTGACGCCGACATAAGTCTTTGCCAAAACACTGAAGCGGACTACCCACCTTAAAAAAAGTCTTTTGCCTAATACCTATTGAAGATTGGAGCCTGTATTCCAGGCTTCGGGCTATCCTTGATATCAATCTTTCGCTGCCTCGTTGGCGCATCCTTGCGAAAGCACCCACAGCGCTGATTCTTTGGTTCTTTCTTGAAACCGGGTGCAAAGTTAGCGGGTTTTGCCTCTGCAAGCAAGCAAAAATCCCTATTTCTTATGTATTGCCGTGCTTTTGTTGACGCTTGTCATGTTATTCCTCAATGTCTGTGACCATTGATATGGCCGAGAAGAACCTGTAGCTGACGGTCTCGTTAAGGGCCAGCTGCAGGCGCATGGTATTGCTGAAGGTGTGTTTCTGCAAGGCGAGTTTGATGCAGCGGATGAAGCTGCGTCGCGCCTGCTTGTCGCTGCTTTTGCTGCGTTTCTTGAGGAAGGGCACATCCTCTTCCTTGAAGCCCAGGGCGCTGACAAGCATGTTGCCCTGAAACGATGCCAGCTGTATGATGCCGATGTGTCCCAGCCAATAGTCTAACTGTTCGTAGTCTATGGACTCGCGATACCTTTTCATATGTACTCCGAGGGCTATGATGCCTTTCACGTCGATATCGCGTGTGATGATATAGTCGGCATTCATCACGAGGATGTCAAGCAGTCGCAGCGTGGCCTCGGCATTGCTGCCGTCATCCTCCAGTATGAGGGAGGACAGGCGTTCCATCTCCTCATCGCGTATGCGCTCGTAGCGCTTGTTAGTCCAGTGGTTGAATAGCTGCGCGTTGTTCACGTCGTAGTAGGGAGGAGTGACGTCTGTCGCTTCGCCCGTGGAGGGTAAGGGAGATACGGCCCGCAGCTGCTTCTCACAGTAGGGGAGCACTCCGAGCGTATCGGCCACATAGCGGAGTGTGCGCCATTTGTGGGGCGACATCATCCGTATCTCCGTGTCGGTAAAGCCAAAGGCACCTGCCCTCAGCAACTGGAGTATGTTATGTGTGATGCATGCGTGCATCTCAATTCGCAAATTTGTTAATTTGTTAGTATGTTAATTTGTTAATATGTTAATTCGTTAATTTGTTAATTCGTTAATTCGAACATTTCTTCTGCCCTTCTGAGGTCTTCGGGGGTGTCAATGCCCACGGTTTCCACGTCGGTCTCACCCACCTTTATCTTATATCCGTTCTGCAGCCAGCGCAGCTGTTCCAGGCTCTCGGCAATCTCCAGTGGCGACTGTGGCAGCTGTGTGACCTCTCGCAGCACCTCACGGCGATAGGCATACATGCCGATGTGCTTCAGGAAGGGGAATGCCTCGGGCCATTCCGCTTGTTCCTTGCCGCGCACGTAGGGTATGACGGAACGGCTGAAATACAGAGCAAAGCCGTCGTTGTCGGTGACGATCTTCGGGGAGTTGGGATTGGAGATGGCCTTGAGCCATTCTGCTTTTGCCGTCTCATCGGCATTGTCGCTACCAGGACTGACGAAGCGTTTGCCCAGCGTGGCTATCTGAGTATGCTCATCATTGAAGCATTGGCACACGGCATCAATCTGATGGGGCTGGATGAAGGGTTCGTCGCCCTGAACGTTGACAACCACGTCATATCTCTCGCCTGCTGACTCAATCTTCTCCATCGCCTCCTCTATGCGGTCTGTGCCGCTTTTGTGGTCGGAACGGGTCATCACCACTCTGCCGCCCCATGACTCCACGTGGGTCTGGATGCGTTCATCGTCAGTGGCCACGCAGACCGTTTCTATCTGTTGTCTCACCTGTTCGTACACTCGCTGAATGACGCTCTTGCCGCCAAGCATGGCCAGTGGCTTGCCAGGAAAACGGGTGGAGGCGTAACGGGCTGGAATGATTGCAATGTATTTCATAATGTGCAATGGTTGAATCTTTACTGCAAAGGTACACATTATTCATATATTACGTGTGCGTGAGAGGCGGTTTTTCATATAATATCATAAAAAATGTTGTAAGTTTGTGGGTAATTGAAAATAATTTTGTAACTTTGAAGCGGCAAAACGTGCATACCTTTGCTATCAGTACTACATAGTATCACACATACATCACAATAGAAAATAAGTGAAAAGACTTCTAATATATATCATTTCTTTACTTCTTCCCGCTACTGTCTCTGCCCAGAAGATAGTGCTCGGCTCGTGCTATACTGCCGACAAGGGACTGTATCAGGGCGAGATGATGGGCAACAGGCCTCATGGCAAGGGCAAGACCGACTATGCCAACGGCGATACCTACGAGGGCGAATACGTGAAGGGCAAGCGCCAGGGATATGGCGTTTACACCTTTACCGACGGCGAGAAGTATGAGGGCCAGTGGTATGGGGGGCAGCAGCACGGTAAGGGCACTTACTATTTTGCCAACAACAACCGCTATGAGGGTCTGTGGTTCCGCGACTATCAGCAGGGTCACGGCATCATGTACTACTACACGGGCGACGTCTATGACGGCCAGTGGTATGAAGACAAGCGCTCAGGCAAGGGCCGCTACACGTTCAAGCAGGGCGCCTACTATGACGGCGAGTGGAAATACGACATGAAATGGGGCAAAGGAACCTTCGACTGGGGCGACGGCAGTTCTTATGAAGGACAGTGGGTAGAGAACAAACGCTCGGGCAAGGGCGTCTTCACCTATGCCTCTGGCGATGTCTATAACGGCATGTGGAAGGAAGACCAGAAGAACGGCAAGGGCATATATAAGTTCCGCAACGGCGATGTGTACGAAGGCGACTACGTAGGCGATGAGCGCACGGGCAACGGAGTGTTCAAGTATGCTAACGGCGACAAATACACCGGCCACTTCTCTGCTGGCGACAAAGACGGTCAGGGCACCTTCACCTGGAAGAACGGTGATGTCTATACCGGCTTCTGGAAGGCTGACAGGCAGCATGGCAAGGGAAAGCTGGTAAAGAAGAACGGCGATGTGTATGATGGCACGTTCAAGGCAGGCAGCCTTGATGGAGAGATAATCATTCATTATGCCGATGGCAGTAAATATAAAGGTATATACAAAAACGGAAAGCGTGAGGGCAAGGCCATTGAAGAGAACAAGGAAGGCATACGCTTTGAGGGCTCTTACAAGGACGATGAGCGTGACGGTAAGTTCGTGGAGAAAGACCGCAACGGCCAGGTCATAGCTACCGGAACATACGACATGGGAGAGCGCCATTGACCATTGACCATTGAGCATTGACCATTTGCCATTCTGAATTTTGCATTCATAATTATTAATTTAACTAAATACTTACGACTATGATTGTAGACACTTTAGACAACTTGAAGTACTATGTCGCACTCAACCCCCTGTTTGCTGATGTAGTGAAGTTTATTGAAGAGAATAACCTTGAGGACCTTGAGGCTGGTAAACATGAGATAAAGGGCAAGGACCTCTTTGTCAATATCATAAACCAGAAGGCCAAGACTCCCGACGAGGCAGTGATGGAAACCCATCGCAACATGCTCGACATACAGATACCCCTTGACGACAACGAGACCTATGGCTACCTGCCACTTGAGGACATCGAGGTAGAGGCAGAGTATAATGCCGAGAAGGACGTGACGAAATATCCTGGCCAGCCAAGTTCTTCCTACATAGAGTGCCGCCCGGGAATGTTTGCAATGTTCTTACCACAAGACGGCCACACACCTTGCATCGCTAACTGCGAAGTGTTCAAAAAGGCGGTATTCAAGGTAAAGTGCTGATACGTAATACACAATTTGTTAATTCGTTAATTTGTTAATTCGTTAATTTGTTAATTCGTTAATTCGTGTATTATGGCAGAGACAAAGAAAACAACAGCAAAGAAGGCTACGGCCCCCAAGAAGGCTGCATCCACCAAGAAAGCAGCAGCTCCTAAGAAGGCCGCAGCAAAGAAACCAGTGTCAAAGAAGGAACAGCAGCCTCAGGTGCCGCAGCATATAGGCATCGTGGCAGCCGACCCATGGCTGGAGCCTTTTGAGGATGCCATCCGCGGTCGTCACGACCATGCCCTGTGGATGATGGACCATCTCACCAACGGCGGAAAGACCAGCCTGGCCGACTTCGCTACAGGATACCTCTACTATGGCCTGCATCGCAACGAGAAGGGCGAGTGGATATTCCGTGAGTGGGCACCCAATGCTACGGAGATACACCTCATCGGCGACTTCAACGACTGGAAGGAGACGCCTAAGTATAAGCTGAAGAAGAATAAGAACGGACAGGATTGGGAAATCAAACTGCCCAAGACCGCCATGAAGCACGGCGACCTCTACAAGATGCTCGTGAAGTGGGACGGCGGACAGGGTGAGCGTATCCCCGCTTGGGTGCGCCGCGTAGTGCAGGACGATGAGACAAAGGTGTTCTCGGCACAGGTGTGGGCTCCCGAAAAGGAATATAAGTGGAAGCGCAAGACCTTCAAGCCCGATACTACGCCGCTACTCATCTATGAGTGCCACATCGGAATGGCTCAGGATGCCGAGAAGGTAGGCACATACAAGGAGTTCAAGGACAATATCCTGCCTCGTGTCATCGAAGACGGATACAACTGCATACAGCTCATGGCCATTCAGGAGCATCCTTACTACGGCTCCTTCGGCTATCACGTAAGTAACTTCTTCGCTCCTTCAAGCCGCTTCGGAACACCTGAAGACCTGAAGGAACTCATCGATACGGCACACCAGAAGGGCATCGCCGTCATAATGGATCTCGTACACTCCCACGCCGTGAAGAACGAGGTGGAAGGACTGGGCAACCTCTGTGGCGACCCATGTCAGTACTTCTACACCGGTGACCGACGCGAGCACAACCAGTGGGACAGCCTCTGCTTCGACTATGGCAAGGACCAGGTGATGCACTTCCTGCTCTCTAACTGCAAATATTGGCTCGATGAGTTCCACTTCGACGGATTCCGCTTCGACGGTGTCACATCCATGCTCTATTACAACCACGGACTCGGAGTGGACTTCGGAGGATATCCCGACTACTTCAACGGTGCTCAGGACGACAATGCCATCTGCTATCTCGCACTTGCCAACAACGTCATTCATGCCGTGAACAAGAATGCCATCACCATTGCCGAGGAGATGTCGGGAATGCCAGGACTGGCTGCCAAATTTGAGGATGGAGGACTGGGATTCAACTACCGCCTCGCAATGGGTCTGCCTGACTACTGGATTAAGATGATTAAGGAGAAGAGCGACGAGCAGTGGAACCCACGCGACATCTTCTGGGAGATGACCAACCGTCGTGCCGGAGAGCTCACCATCTCTTATGCCGAGTCTCACGATCAGGCCCTCGTGGGCGACAAGACCATTATCTTCCGCCTCATCGATGCCGATATGTACTGGCATTTCAAGAAGGGCGACGAGAACGAGATGGCACGCCGAGGCATAGCACTCCACAAGATGATACGCCTCGTCACCGCTGCCACGATGGGAGGAGGATACCTCAACTTCATGGGCAACGAATGGGGACACCCCGAGTGGATTGACTTCCCGCGCGAAGGCAACGGCTGGAGCTGTAAATATGCACGCAGGCAGTGGAACCTCGTAGACAATAAGGAGCTGTGCTATCACTGGCTTGGCGACTTCGACAAGAAGATGCTCGAAGTGATTAAGTCGCAGAAGAACTTCAACCTCACCCCCGTGCAGGAGATATGGGTGAACGAAGGCGACCAGATCATGGCGTTCATGAGAGGAGACCTCATCTTCATCTTCAACTTCTCGCCAACACGCTCCTACACCGACTACGGATTCCTCGTACCACTGGGGTCTTATGACGTCGTGCTCAACACCGACTCAAAGGACTATGGCGGCTTCGGATTTGCCGACGACAGCGTCACTCACATCACTAACTATGACCCAGTCTATCAGGAAGATAAGAAGGAATGGTTAAAGATGTACATTCCTGCACGCTCCGCTGTAGTACTGAAGAAGAACTGATGAAATCCAATAACAAACCAACAAACGGTAGCACCGCTGTCATCATGATAGCGTGTGCTATCATTTTCATATTATTCTCCGTATCATACCTCTACCTGTTTCAGGCCTCCCTGCTTGAAATGGTGCAGCATGCATGGTCAGGAGGCACCACAACCTACAACCACCTCTGGGGCGCAGCGATACTCTTCTCTGCTGCCACCATCATCACCTTCGTAGCGGCAAAGATGCTGCCGCTGCCATTCTTCTATTTCCCCGCCATGCTGTGCATGGGACTGCTCACGGCAGTCAGCGTAGGACCAGATGGCTCGGTACATACCAGCCTCTTCTGGCTCATCTTCGTAGTGATGGCAATCATGCTGCTGCTCTTCATGGCGTGGAAGGGTAGGGAATGGCTCTATTTCATCACCTCTGCCGACAACCCCAGCGGTGCTGCGGGAAAATCATTCTACTGGCTCCCTCTGGCATGGATGATGCTGTGCATGGCTGTCGTTTTCATGATGGGCAACACCGACCGAGGCCTTCACACAAGGCTCTCCGTTGAACACCATTGCAAGTTGCTGCAATGGGACAAGGCATTACAGGCGGGACTGCCGCAATACGATACCGACGGAGCAACAACCATGCTTCGAGCAATGGCATTGGCAAGGACAGGACAACTGCCCGAACGCCTCTTTAACTATAACATGGAGCCGCAGACAACCTCTGACTGCCTCTTCTATGGCGACATCAGCGACGATGCCCTGCGCGACAGCGGAAGGGGAACATTCCTCCTCTCAAGCGGCTACCGACTGTGGCAGACAATAGGCTTCGTGCCATGCAACCGCCATGAGCCCGTAAGGACCATCCTAGCAAGGGAGCTAAGGCGCGAACAGATCCTCATGGACAGCATCACTGCCGACAGCATACCTGCCGACAGCGTGAAGCATCTCGTCAAGCCCGTAGCGAAAGACTATCTCCTCTGCGCATGTCTCATCGATGGCGACCTGAAGACGTTCATGAAACTGCTGCCTAACTACTATTCAGAGGATGGCCCCTTGCCGAAACATTACAGGGAGGCATGCCTGCTATACTGCCGCCTCAACCAGCTGCCCGTGCCGAAAGAACGCCAGGGAGTGGCAGCAGAACTGGCCGACTATGAAGACTTCTGCAGCCTGATAAAGCAGAACCCCGACCCCGTGAGATGCAACGCAGCACTCCGCGACAACTATTTCGGCACATATTGGTACTACTACTGGACAAAGACCAATAGGTGATTTTTCTTTCAGAGTTTTCTTGCGTTTTAGAAAAAGAAAGTCCAGAAACACGGCATATTTACCCTGTTATTTTGTCGAAGGGCATCTTTGACCTCCTCAAAGATGCCCTTCGAGGTGGTAATAGACGGTCTTTTACACTGCAATCGATGGTCTTTTACACTGCAATCGACCGTCCATTACACTGCTTTCGAGGCTCAAAAACAGCCCTTTTTGAAATCCCTCTGCTGATTATCAATAAGTTACGCAAATGTAAAATTTGCGCGAATTTCAGATCGAAGTTGAACTTGCTGGAAAATATCGCACTGTAGAGCATGATAAAAGTCAAAAGTTTCCATGTTTCTGGACTTTCTTTTGGCGTTACGCAGGCCTCGCCTATGCAGCAACGTCTGTCCGCATAATGTCATCATACAGTGGAAACTGTTTTTCCATTCTGCCAAATGGTTCTCTCTTTTTCTTTCATTTTTCAATTTTCCGCTTTTCCCGCTATTTCTTTGGGACAATATAACCAAGTAGCCATCTGCGTGACAATTCGCGGGCGAGACGCCCACGTCCCTGCCCCTCAGCGTTCGGAGGTGGAAGAAGATTTCAAAAAGAACATCCAGAAACCGAATGGGAAGGAATTAAGGGAATGCGTAATGTGCTTGCGCATGACTATTATAAACTAAAACTTCAAACTGTATGGGAGGTAGTGCAACATGACCTACCACTACTACGTCAACAAGTA
The DNA here is from genome assembly GCA_905236165.1 of uncultured Prevotella sp. Lineage (GTDB taxonomy): Bacteria > Bacteroidota > Bacteroidia > Bacteroidales > Bacteroidaceae > Prevotella. Next base: position 23,684 of record CAJOOC010000041.1, read on the forward strand.
GCCAACTATTTGGCCGATGTTGATTGGGAGGAATGGGAGAAAAATGAAGTAGTGATAGTTGAAACTGCAACTCACAAGAGTTTAGTTCAAACTGCAAGTAGGATGAAGAAAGATGGAATGACGACAAGTTTGATTTCTCGCTATACAGGACTTAGTGTCGAAGAAATAGAAATGCTGTAATTCGACATTCCGTTCAGTCTGATTTGCAATCCGACTGTCATGAGTATAAGCATCTGTGATGCGAGAGAAGAAAGATAGTGTGCATTACAAATATTTACAGATAGAAGTCCTTAGTTATTTCTGCATACCACCGGGAGCGTTGGCCGTTTTCCATTAGGACGCGTTCGGATGTCATGGGTGGAGCGGGGTGTTGGCGGAGGTAGAGCAGGGTGCGCTTGGGTGATTTCTTTTCGGTGGTTTTGATGAGGATTCGCTTTACGATGAAGAGGTTGTGGAATGCACATTCTTCTTCCATCCTCTGTATGGCCGAAAAGGGGATGATGAGAGTCAGCGTGCCGTCTTCGGCAAGCAATTGCTTGCAGCGGGAGAGCAGCAGGGAGTAGGGAAGTGAGGAGGTGTGGCGCGCCATGTCGCGATGTTTGTCGGGACAGCCGAGGGTTTCTTCAAAGAACGGGGGATTGGAGAGGAGGGCGTCGTATTTGCCTTCTGCTTCAAAATTCTGAAGCGAGGTATTGACGATGTTTATATTGCTGAAGACGGAACAGTTCTCTTTAGCCTGCTGACAGGCATCTTTGTCTATGTCTATGCCCGTTATGCCGGCTTCGGGAAAACGCTGTGCCATCATCATAGCGCACAGGCCTGTGCCCGTGCCAATATCCAATATTCTTCCTTTGCAGCCCCACGCAAGGGCTCCAAGCAAGACACCGTCGGTGCCCACCTTCATGGCGCAACGGTCGTGGCGCACGTAGAAATGCTTAAACTGAAAACCTTCGGACATGGAATCATTTACAATGTACAATTTGCCATTTACAATGTACAATTTTGCTGGTGCGATGAAGCACCTTGCCGGGAGCTGCTGAGGCCAGGGACGTGGGCGTCTCGCCCGCGACAATTCCTAACGTAGTCAACGAAGGAATATGACTGCGAGTGTTTCTCGTCGATGTCGTGGTCTTCGCGCCATGCTTCTGTCCAGTCGTCGAATGGTGGGAAGAAGGCATCGGCTTGCTCGGGCGTGTGGTGGACGAGGGTCAGACATAGCCTGTCAGCCAGTGGCAGGGCCTGCTCATAGACGGAGGCTCCGCCGATGATGTATGCATCCTCATCGCGGCAGGAGTGGAGGGCCTCTTCAAGAGTGGGATAGACATCGCAGCCGGGCAGGGAGGTTACGGTACGGGAAATGACGACGTTGCGACGGTTGGGCAGCGCTCCCTTGGGCAGCGAGTCGAAGGTCTTGCGACCCATGACGATGGTGTGGCCCGTGGTGAGGGCCTTGAAGCGCTTCAGGTCGTTGGGAAGCCAATAGAGCAGCTTGTTCTTATAGCCTATGGCACCATTCTCGGCCACAGCAGCAATAATGTTGATCATATTCTTCACTTTTCACTTTTCACTTTTCACTTTTCACTCTTCACTTTTATACGGAAACCTCGGCCTTGATATGTGGCCAGGGGTCATAGTCGGTTAGTTCGAAGTCTTCATAATGGAAGGAGAAGAGGTCTTTCACGTCGGGGTTGATGATCATCTTGGGCAGAGGGCGCGGTGTGCGCGTGAGTTGTAGCTCTGCCTGTGGCAGGTGGTTGAGGTAGAGATGGGTGTCGCCTGTGGTATGCACGAAGTCACCGCACTCCAGTCCTGTCACCTGTGCCATCATCTGCAGCAGCAGGGCATAGCTGGCGATGTTGAACGGCACACCGAGGAAGGTGTCGGCGCTGCGCTGGTAGAGCTGCAGGGACAGCTTGCCATCGGCCACGTAGAACTGGAACAGGCAATGGCAGGGAGGAAGGGCCATCTTGTCGACCTCGGCGGGGTTCCAGGCACTCACCATGATGCGGCGAGAGTCGGGATGGTTACGTATGAGGTCGATGCATTGCTGTATCTGGTCGATGGTGCCGCCGTTATAGTCGGGCCATGAACGCCACTGATGACCATAGACGGGTCCCAGCTCACCGTTTTCGTCGGCCCATTCGTTCCATATCCTCACACCATGTTCCTGAAGATATCTCACGTTGGTGTCGCCATTGAGAAACCACAGCAGCTCGTAGATGATAGACTTCAGATGCAGTTTCTTGGTGGTGAGAAGCGGAAAGCCGTCTGACATGTGGAAACGCATCTGGTGGCCGAAGACACTCTTGGTGCCCGTGCCGGTACGGTCGGTCTTCTCTATTCCTTCGGTGGTGATGCGTTTTAGCAGGTCTAAGTATTGTTGCATGACTTGGGGTTGGTTGGTTTTTGGGGTTTCTATTTCGATGTCTTGGAGGGAGTCCGCCCTTCTTCGGTGGCGCTGTATCTTATCTTCAGCGCACCGGCTTTGCGCAGTTGCTGCTTTACGTCGGTGATGACTCCCATAGGCGTGGATTTGTCTGCACGGATGTTGACGATGAAGTTTTCGGCATCGGCATCGTTCAGCCTGTTGCGCAGCGACAGCACCACATCGCCAACAGATTCCATCGGCACGATGCTGTTGCCTATCTGTATCTGCGACTCGCCATTGCCGTTGCTGCCGATGTAGAGGTTGGCGATGAAGCGCCGGTGCTGGGGCTTCGTCAGGTCGGTGCCCTGAGGTGTTGTGAGGCTGAGCATAGGTGTCTCCGTCCTCATGTGGGTTACTATCATGAAGAAGAACAGTACCGTGAATATCAGGTCGGGCATCGATGCCATATTCAGAGTCGGTATGCTGTGATGTCTATGTCGGCGTATTTTCAAAGGGTTAATTGGCTTTCGCCGACCCGCTCGCAATGCTCCTTGATACGGCAAGCGTATCATAGTCGCTTCGCTCGGGGTTCGTTAATTTGTTAATTTGTTAATTTGTTAATTCGTAGACACCTCTTGTATCCTCTGTGGATAGTCTTCCAGCTCAGAATAGCTTTTCACCAGCTGATTCTGCAGCTTGAAGTAGGAGTCGTAGTCGGCATCGCGGTCTACCTGGAGCTCTATGATGTGTTTAGGGCCGGCATTCACGATGAACTGCTTCACTGTCTTGCGCAGCTCTGGGGAGATGTGGGCCTCCTTGTCGTTGATGGTCAGCTTGTTGTTGGCCATGAGGTGTATGGTGAGCACCTTGTCCTTGTCGATGTCTTTCTCTATCTCCTGCTGCTCTTCGGGGTCGAGTGGGGGTAGCCTCCTGCCCAGTCCCTTGTCGCTGTCCATAGAGGTAGTGATGAGGAAGAAGATAAGGAGCATGAACGAGATGTCTGCCGTCGAGGCGGTGTTCAGCCCGGGGACGCTATGTCTTTTGCGGCGTTTAAACATGTCGGCGTGTTATATGGGTGTTGATCTTGCTGTATGCCAATGCAGCGGCAGCGATGAAGAACATGGCAAGGGTGGTGATGAGGCATGCGTTGGCAAGGCTGCCGATGATGAGCGCAGGGAAGAAGATGACTGGGAGCAGGGCGAAGACTCCCCATCCGAGAATGCCTACGGGGATGCCGTTCTCCATGCTCTCGCGCTTGTTGACGCGCAGCGAGTGGCAGATGGAGTAGCACGTGAGGACTATGGCTGCTAAGATTGTCAGCAGGCCGGATATGATGATTATGTCAGCCAGGATGTACATTGACTATTGATGGGGGCTATGAATTGGTGTTCTCAGACTTTTTGCTCTCCAGTATGTCCATCAGCGTGATGGCACTCTCTTCCATCTGGGCTGTGAGATGGTCTATTTTCGAGAGTATGTAGTTATAGAACAACTGCAGTATCAGCGCTGTGATGATACCGAAGATGGTGGTGATGAGTGCCACCTTCATGCCTGAGGCCACGATGGTAGGCCCGATGTCGCCTGCCACCTCGATATTGTCGAAGGCCATCACCATTCCTATCACGGTGCCGAGGAATCCCAGGGAGGGAGCCATAGCGATGCAAAGGGTGATCCACGAGCACCCCTTCTCCATCTTGCCTATCTGGACGGAGGCGTAGGAAGAGACGGAACGCTCGATGTTGTCAAGCGTCTCCTTGTGGCGAAGCAGACCCTGATAGCAGATGCTGGCAACGGGACCGCGGGTGTTGCGGCACAGGTCTTTGGCCTCTTCGATGCCTCCTGAAGAAATCTTATCCTCCAGGGTCTGCATGAATCGCTTCGCATCGATCTCCGACATGCTGAGGTATATGATTCTCTCAATGCAGAAGGCAAGGCCGATAATCAGGCAGAGTGCCACGATGGACATGAAACCGACACCGCCGTCGACGAATTTGTTCTTCAGCTGGGTGTAGGCCCCGCCTTCGCCCTGGCCTGCAATGGAGGCGCTGTCTTCCATCTCCAATGCTGCATCGTCAAGAAGGTCGCCGATGGTTGAGCTGTCAGTAGATGCGACAGCAGGGGTTGCCTGTGAGGAAACGGTGTCGGGCGAGGCTGTAGCAGCGGCTGATGGGGCACCGTAGGTTGCGATGCAGAGCGTCTGCATCAGTAGTAGGAGTGATAGTATGGTTGCTTTCATTGTTGTAGAACCGGAGCTCAATGATGTTGTTGATTATTCACAGATTATTATTCCGCCCATTCCCTGAATGGACACTTTTGCCTTGCCGTCCTTGCCTACCTTGAGCGTCTTCTTTACCGGCGTAGGGAAGAGGTCGCCTTTCTTCAGGGGATGGTCGGTGTAGTAGGCTACGGTCTGTCCGGCAAACATCGGCAGCGAGAGAGTGAGGCTGCGGGCTGTCTGTTCGCCGTTAAGGCCTGCCACATACCATTTCCCCCCGGTGCTCTTGCGGGCCATCACGATATACTTCGTGGGATAGCCGCAGAGGTATTCGCTCTTGTCCCATGTAGTGGGAAGGCCACGGAGGAAGTCCAGCTCGAAAGCTGGCAGACTCTCAAGATTGCTCGGCTGAAGGTCAACGCAGTTGATGCTGGACTGATTGATGATGCCCGATGCCATCTCGAAGGTGTCGCTCGTGTAGCGGCGGTGACGTTTGCCGGCCTTATCCTCCTTATTCATGTAATGGTTCATGATGCAGCCACCCCAGTCCATGCTCGCTACGGCATTGCGGCAGAATGGGTGCATGGTGAGCTCAAAGCCCTGCTGCTTGGCATGGTGCTCAGAGAAGTATACGTTCTCAGAAGCCAAGACGGCCTCAGAGGCCACAAAGTTGGGATACATCTTCTCCCAGCCGCGGGGCAGGGTGCAACCATGGAAGATTACCTGGATGCCGTGACGGTTGGCATCGCTAAGGATGTCCTCATAGAGCTGCATGGTCTGCTGCTTGTCGCCGCCGAAGAAATCGACCTTGATACCCTTGATGCCGATGCTCTCCATCCATGCCATCTCCCTTTCACGGGCTATGGAGGTGTTCATGCCGTTGCGAGGCCCCTGGGGGGCATCGTTGCTGCAGCCGTTGCTGTTATACCACAGCATGAGGCTGACACCCTTGCTCTGGGCATAGCGGCTGAGGTCGGCGATGCGCTCGCGGCCAATCTGAACATCCCACAAGGCATCGACAAGGCAATATTCGTAGCCCATGGCGGCAGCGGTATTGATAAACTGTACCTGGTCATCATAGTTGGCGCTGTTGTCCTGCCAGATAAGCCAGCTCCACGTATAGCGGCCAGGCTTGTAGTTCTCGCGGGCCTTATACAGTTCATCCACCACATCGTATGCTATAGTGGTTTCAACGATTGGCTTCAAAGTGAAACCGACGGTAATGGTGCGCCAAGGAGTGTCGCCAGGCAAGCTCATAGCAGGAGTGGTGCTGCCAAGGCCGTGATTCTCAGTCATGTCAGGAAAGGCTATGGTGTAGCCCTTGTCTGGGTCATAGTCGCTGATATGGCTGCCGCAATAGTTGCTGCCTACACCGGTCTCGCTAAGCAATACCCAGCCGTCGTCGCCAACATGGAAAAGGCAGGGGAACGTATAGCCCTTGCCATACATGGAAGGCGCCGTCAGCGGAGCATCGGCCTGATACTCCTCCTCATAACTCGGCTTGGTGCTCATCCAACCCTTATGGTCGCCGTCTATCTGAGGGCAGATAAACGTAGTGGTGTGGGAGGGGAAACGATAGCTGCCAGTCTCGCTAAGGATGGTGACGCGGCCTGCCTCATCCTTCGTAGTGGTGGGAGCACCGTCAAAATGATATCTGTATGCAATGTCATTGTCGCTCACCTGCATCACCACGGTCATATCCCGCTTGGCGCCAGAGGCCTTGACAGTCAGTTCAAGACGCTTCGCAACATAATGCTTGGACGATTGCTTCGTGCTGCGCATGGTATAGGTGGTGTCGATAAGGCTCTCCCTGTCCGACACGTAAGTCAGACCGCGGCTGTAGTCGCCCATGTCCGTGGTTAAACCCAAGGAAGACGGCTCTATCATGGTCTTGCCATCATAACTGACAGAATAAGACAGACTGCCTGACTGAAGACTGATGGAAACAGACAGTTTACCGTCAGGAGACAGAAGGGTCTTCTGGAAACTGTCGGCGGTGGAACCAGAGGCACCGAACATACCCTGCGCGCATGCGCATAATATTAATAAGGTGTAGATAATTTTGTTTGACATCTTGAGAATGCTTATAAAGAATAAAACAGGTGTTTAATGACGTTTTCGTCGGGATAAAAGCTACGCATCATGCGTAAAACGGCACAAAGGTAATGTTTTCTTTTCTATTGACCAAACCTTTTCGCCATTTATGTTGATTTCAGTCAATGTGGAGGCTTTTTTTAGAGTTTTTTCGAAAAAAGTTGCGAAAACATTTTGTCAGTTCGCCAAAAAGCAGTACCTTTGCACTCGCTTTCGAAAAAACGACAGTATTTTCCGGAG
>CAJOOC010000042.1 GCA_905236165.1 uncultured Prevotella sp.
ATACGCGACGGACGCGAGGAATACATCAATCCTACCGCGGTAGCCAACAACATCTCTTCTCTCCCAGTGGTTCGCTATCTCCTGCCAATACCGGCAGAGTCAGTAGCACGTTCTTCAGGTGCATACAAGAACTACTACGGCTATTAATTTCACATACTAATCAAGCAACACATTATCAATAATGAAAAAGATATTTCTATATTCACTGATGCTCCTCTCTACGCTTGCGTTCTATTCATGTAGCGACGGCAAGGAGAGCATGGGAGCAACAGACGGCGACCGCGTCTTCATGACGATGTTCCGCCAGAATGATAATACGGGAAAGGGCGATACCGACCCATATCGTTGTCAGGTGACTGGCAATACGGTATATCTTTACTGGTATGCTGTCAACGATGCTGCCGGTTATGAAATCAAGTGGTCACGCTCCAGCTATGTAACAGGAGGTGAGCAGGCTTGGTTGGACACCGAGGCATCAGGCCTTCTGGCCGGCGACACCATCATTGCAGGTGCCGACGTAATCCAGCTCGTCATAGAGCACCTGGACTACCAGACCGACTATCGCTTCGCAATCCGTGCGCTGCACTCTCTTGACAAGAACGACCCAAAGAACTCTCTCTGGTACGGTTACGGTAACGGACAGCAGTGGCAGGACTACATGGGTCTGCAGACGGCAGCCCGCTATGCTGTGCCTAATATCATCACCAACAAGAGCGACATCACAAAGCACTCGCTGCACCTCTCATTCAACTCAAAGGTTAACCGCAGCGATGCCAACATCGACACCTATCTGGAGCATTTCAACGTTACGCGCAACAGTGCCGGTGACGAGGTATGGCGCACCGACTATCTGACGGTGGAGGCTTCACTCTCCACACCTAATGCAAAGGTGCCTGACCAGTATAAGAAGATACCTCTCACAGAGGAGATCCTTGCTAACGGCCTTGACCTTCAGGGCCTTGACTCCAACTCAGTGTATATGTTCCGCGTATGGGATGAGACCATTGAGTACGCTTCTGATGCATACTACGACTTCAAGTCAGCCCGTATGAAGGGTGACCCGGCTGCTCCACGCCTCATCAAGCATACGGCATGGGCAACGGACTCCTTCGACAACGACGCCTTCGACATCAGTCAGTTCAAGTCAATGGGTCTTGACACCATCATCAGCAACTACAACCAGAGTATGAACTATGCAGAGAACCAGGTGTTCTATCTTGAGGGCGGCAAGGCTTACCACTTCCGTGGCAACCCACAGCTCTACAAGGGTCTGACACTGGCCACCAACCCAGAGGACGTGGCAAAGGGTCTCCGCGCTACAGTGCACCTCAGCGGACTGTTGGACGGCAAGTCTTGTAACTTCATGCTCGGTCGTACTCCAGAGGCTGGCGAGGTATCATCAATACCTATCGACATCGACTCTATCCGCTTCCAGAACATCGACTTCGACTGTCCATACGCCCGCAACTACGGTAACACCCAGGACGGTACGGCAACGGGAACAACGGGTAACTACTTCTCTAACATGTACCCTAACGGTATGGGTATCAACGTAGCATACTATGAGATAAGTAACTGTACCTTCCAGGGTCTTATCCGCGGCTTCTTCCGTATCCAGGGTTCCAACGACTTCAACATTAAGGAGTTCAAACTTATCGGCAATACCTTCTATAACATGGGTTGGTACCAGGCTGCCGGCGGTGGCTATCAGATTATCTTCGGTGACCACGGCAACAAGACAAAGTCAAACATCTTCAACGACCTTGAGATTGCAGAGAATGTGTTCTACGATACTTGTCACGGTTCACTCGTTACTGATAACGGCAGGAACAACGAGTGGGATGAGTCGGTACGCTGGCGCATCAATGTTCACAACAACACGTTCGTGAACCACCATACCATCAGCAAGCAGCCGCTCATGATTACTCGCCGTATTCCTGGCGGTTCTGTCCTCACTTTCGAAAACAACCTCTTCGTGCAGACCAAGCAGGAGGCCGACACCCGTCGTCTCCTGGAGCTTGACGGCTGGCAGGTTGACGCTATCCAGGGCGGTGACGGCACCGGCAGATGTACCATCAACATCCGCAACAACTACTCTACCAACGACAACCTCACAGCAGGCCAGGTGTTCACCAACCGTGCCTTCTCTGCTGCCAGCGGTACCATCGGTCGCTTCCAGGCTTCAATGCCTGAAATCTACACCTATGGCATCGACGAGCTGCTCGTAAAGGCCGAAGACATCAGTGCTACAGAGCTGATGGTTGATCCAAACCCGGCACGTATCATTGAGGCAACAGACAACCACCTTGACCACGCTACCGACAAGGGTATCAACGGACTGTACTACAAGAACACAGCTAAGGTACTTGGCTCAGAGATCTACACTAAGCAGATTGGCGCCTCCATCCTGCGCACCGGTCTCGACATCAACGGTCAGAGCCGTGACAAGTGGCCTAACATGTTCAAGGACTATGGACTTTATTAATAAAGGATAAAGGGTCATAAAAACAAAACAACAATCATTACTCCAAATAAGAGGACAATTATTATGAAGAATTATAAATATATGTCTTTGTTCGTGGCGTTGCTCCTTGGTGTGATAGGCTTCACCAGCTGTACCAACGACAGTACCGAAGATGCAAAGGCAAACTATAACATTTCGTTCGTACCCTCTTCACTCGATGCAGAGGCAGAGGCAGCATTAATGTCAAAGGCTGCCGCACTGCTCTATGCAGAAGAGACCGACAACACCCGCTGGATTGACTACGGCCTGTATTCTTCCCGCGAGTATGCCCAGAACAGCTACAATGCTGTCAAGGCCGGCAAGTATGAGTTCATCCAGGACTCTCTGGTAAACGTCATCGCCGACCAGTACAACCTCGCTCCCGGTTCCTTCTCCTTAACAATGGTGCTGAAGGACGCAGCAGGCAACGTGCTCGACAACTCTGCCGTATGGCAGCCCACCATCGAGCGTCAGAACCTCACCACGAAGCTTACGGTTAACACTGCCAACCCGGCTATCGCTGCTGCCGTTGCTGACAGCATCGCTACTATCTACGGCGCTGGATATATGCAGGGTAAGACCGAGGCTATCACCTACGGCTATGCGAAGAAGCAGTATGGCAGCGTACTCGCTACCAGACTGCAGAATGCGCTGACCAACATCTGTGCGGCAAACGGTAACGACCAGGACTTTAACGTAGCATTGGATATCACCGGCGGTGCAGAGCCATACGCTACCGTTGTTTATCCTGTCACTACCTACACCGTGAAGTATATCGTTGAACAGGGCTCACTGACAGACGCTCAGCTCGCTGCTTTGAAGACCAGCATCAACACCAATGTCATTGGTTCTTCAGCCCTTGAGTCATACGACATCGCAAAGTCTACACAGGCTGCTGCCAACCAGGAGTTTGAAGACCTGCTGCGTAAGGCCAACAACGCACTGCAGAACGATATCGTCAATGCTACTGCCCAGCAGAATGAGATCAACGACTTCAACGTGACGATGCAGCTCCTCGCTGCCAACGGTGCCATCATCAATGCCAAGACCTTCGTGCCGGAGATAGAGATGGACATCTACACTATCGAGGTTACAACACCTGGTCTCTCTGACACCGAACTGGCCAATAAGCTCATTGCTGACCTCGGCGACAATGTCAACGTAGGTCTCCACACACTGGCAAAGGCTATGAGCATCTTTGAGAGCAGCGTCAAGGGTATCAACCCATCAACAGCTATTGCCGACTATGCCAAGGACAAGAAGGATATCACCTTTGACGTAGAGTTTACCCTGCGTAACAGCAAGGGCGAGGCAGTTGACGTACTCACCTATCAGGCAAAGGACAGCTGGAAGTATCCCACTGAATAACCTTCAGTAAAGGTAATAACTTCTAAGTATCCATCTTTATTCTTTAACCTAAAAAAATAAATAATAATGAAGAAGTTTCTTTCATTCGCATCCTTCTGCTTCATTGCAGTGACGGCTCTCGTCTTCACGGCATGTAGCGATGATGACGATACTAAAACCCCCAAGAAGGAACCCGCTGCCCTGACTGCTAATATAGTGTCTATAGCAGAGGCTGACACCCTCAACGGTGCCACCTTCACATTCAATGTAGCCAATGCCAACCCCAATGCTACATACTTCCTCGCCATTGGTGCCGACAAGAGTATGAAGGCATACACCCTGGCAAAGGCAACACAGGTAGGCGGCAGCTATCAGGCTACGGTATATATGCTCGACCGCTCTATCTACTATTCTTACAAGGTTGTTGAGATGTACAATCAGGAGACTACTGCCCAGTCAGCCAAGTTGGGAGAGTTCCGTCTCGGAACGTCTTACGACATGTCACAGATCAGCACAGGCAGCATAGAGGTCAGCGACGTAGCCCTCACCAGTGCACGTATCACCATCAAGCAGCCACAGAACGCCACAGGTGTGAAGTTCTATGTAAACTATGCTGACAACGAGGATATGGCAAATGCCAACACTCTGGAAATGGCACGCAATGATGCTGGTGACTACTATGTTGACGTAACAGGTCTCTCACAGGGTTCCACCTACTACTATCAGCTGGAATCTCTTAAGGATCATATCTATGAGACAAAGAGCGATGCCTCTTTCCAGTTCACCACTCTGAACGATCCTACATTCGTCGTGACTGTTGACATCAACTACGCCGGCCTCAATGAGTTTGGTGTTGAAACGCTGCAGACTATTGCCAACAAGCTGCGCTCTGAATATGCTTCGGCAGATAACAACTACCAAATCGTAGAGCCAGCAGGCTTCGACGCTGCCGTAGCTACATTCAACAGTGTTACAGATGCTAAGAGGGCACAGTATGCTGCTTACCTTAAGGAAATACTGTCAAGCAGCAAGTACCTCAACGGTCAGGCAACACCTAATGCTTACCTCGTAGTAGGTCTGACTAATGCTTATGCAGTAGGTCAGTACACCACAGCTACTATCACAGCAGAATAAATCTTTCTGACCAAGATAAACCTAAAACGTCGGGAGGACGGGCTTTTGGCCCGTCCTCTCTTCTTGTTGGTATGCCTGATATGTAATGATTAATTGAAATATAGGTAATTAACGTTAAAAAATGTAGGTTTTATTCTTAAAGTATTTTGCTATGTGTTGAAAAAAGCGTAACTTTGTGGCAAGAAATCTTTTTTAATTATCAAATACTATTCATTTACTAATTAACAACTACGTATGAAGAAAATCTTTACTCTTATTGCTGCCGCATTCGCTGCTATTACTGTTAATGCAGGCGAAATCTTCAGCGTCATGCTGGTAGAAGGTGCTGCTGACCTTGAGGTAGGGGGTCAGAGCATGGCTGCTTTCGGCACTGACTACTCTTCCGACAACTACACCATGACAGCCGGTGCACGCGTTGAAATCAACAATGGACATTCCAATGCAAAGAATTATGTCTCCGGTGGTAAGTTCAACCTCAACGGCTCTGGTGGCTCATCTGTTTATGTAGGCCTGCCAAGTGGTGTTGCCCTGAAGGCCGGTGATGTCATCAGGCTTGTCAATGCAACCCAGAAGGGTGGCGCAGTAAGCTTTGACGATGGCAAGGTGTCTTCTGACAACATGAACGATGCCAACGAATACACCATCTCAGAAGCAGAGGCAGGTAACACCTCCTTCTACATCTGGCGCGGTGCGTCAAAGCCAACCTTCCAAGGCATCGTGGTGGAGCGCAACGAGGGTCAGGCCATCGCTCCTGCCATTGAGGTTTCCAACAAGACTGTTGTTATGTCATGTGGTACTGAGGGCGCTTCCATCTATTATGGTACAGCGCCAGGCGTAACAGCTGCTACTGGCACACTCTATTCTGCTCCTATCGCAATCACACAGTCTGTCACCTACTATGCCATTGCAGTGAAGGATGGCCTGGAGGCTTCTAAGGAGGTAAGCAAGAATGTAGAGTACTATGCCATCCCATCTACAGCGAAGTTTGGTGCTACACTCGAAGCTCCAACAGACATTGCCGAGGGCGGTGCTGACGAAGAACTGTCAAGTCTCACCAGCGGTACATACACCGCTACCTCTGACGGCGTGCTCTCTAACTCTGCAGCATGGCAGGGCAAGGCTGCCTTCAAGGGTCTCGTAAAGGTTAAGGGCAACATCACTATTACGACTACTGGTAGCGAGGACATCGTAGGCATCAAGGTTATCGGTATCGCCAACAGCAGCTCTACTCAGGTTGTGACCGCTGCTGACATGTATGTTACTACAGACGGCAACATCCTGCCTTCACGCGACGGTGACGAACCTGGAACAATAGAGTTCGTGGCTGCCGCTCCTGCTAAGAGCTTCGTCATCAACATTGCCGGCCAGTCTCGCGTTAAGTTCGAGGTTTACACAGGCACTTCTGCAAGTGTTAACAAGGCTCAGGCTGCCCAGGGTGCTGCTGCTCCCAAGAAGGTGCTGACCAAGAACGGCATCGTGATTAACGACAAGTATAACGTTGCCGGCGCACAGGTTAAGTAATCCCTCTCTCTAATTCATATTCCCTTCCGACACCATCGGGCTTCGTGCCCGGTGGTGTCACTTTTTTGTGGTGCAGTAAGCTATAAAGCCCCCAAATCAAGGGCATAAGGGTAAGAAATGTGCAGGAAAAGTGTTAATTAGGTTACTTTTTGGCATATTTTCTTTGCTGGTTGCAAAAAAAGTAGTAATTTTGTAGCGGTGGGAATAGGTGATGTCCCCATCCTGTGGATTGTATTCAATACATTTCCAATAAACATATAACTAACAAATTTCAACACGTATGAAAAAAATCTTTACTCTTATCATTATGGCTGCAATGACTGTTGCTGTCAATGCAGGTGACATCTTCTTCTGGGAGTCTCCAGAAGGCACACCAACCCTTATCGGTAGCGTTACTACTGGTCCAAGCAACGAGGTTCGCGTCAACTATGGCAACACCTGGAATGACGTAACATACTACACCATCTGCCTCAACGGCAAGAAGGCTGACGTAGACACTGACAACTACATCGAGTTTACTCCTACACAGGCTTTCGCTGCCGGTGACGTAATCGAGGTAACAGGTTACTATAACAAGGGCGAGGAGAAGAGCTGCTCTATCTACTTCAAGTATGGCAATGGCACCATCGTAGAGGATGACACCAACTTTGCTGACATCCAGGGTGGTGTTGAGAACATCAAGACCTACACCTATACCGTTCCTGCTGAGGCAGCCGGTTCTACCACTTTGAGGATGACCCGTAATGCGGCTGGCACCAACATCTTCATGACCAAGGTAGTGATGAAGAGCGCTTCTGGTGGCACAGGCGTGAACAAGGTTAAGGCTGCTCAGGGCACTGCTGCCAAGAAGGTACTGACCAAGAACGGCGTTGTCGTTGGCAAGTACAGCGTATCTGGCGCACAGGTAAAGTAATCCCTCTCTCTAATTCATATTCCCTTCCGACACCATCGGGCTTCGTGCCCGGTGGTGTCACTTTTTTGTGCCGTAGCGCACCTTTTCGCGGGTGAGACGCCCACATCCCTGTCCCCAACCCACGTCCCTGTCCCAGGCAAACCCCAACATAAATATTAAGCAATGCAGCGGGAATTAACGGGACCCACCTAAAATTGCAGGCTCTTTTTCTTGCATATCTCAAAACTTAATCGTAACTTTGCAGGATATAAAGAAATTGGTGCGATAAACCTCAACTAACTAACCATACAATGAAGAAACTGAAGAAGATTGTATTATCAGCGGCGGCCCTGTTAGCGGTGCTGCCTGGCGCGGCACAGACCGTGCTCCCTTACCAGAACCCAGCCCTCAGTGCAGAGGAGCGTGCCAACGACCTTATCAGCCGTCTCACCATAGAGGAGAAGGCGAAGCTGATGATAGACGAGTCAAGTGCCATACCCCGCTTGGGCATCAAGCAGTTCCCCTGGTGGAACGAGGCCCTGCACGGCATTGGCCGCAATGGCTTCACTACCGTCTTTCCCATCACTATGGGTATGGCCGCATCCTTCGATGACGGACTGGTGTACCGCTGCTTCGATGCTGCCAGCGACGAGGCTCGCGTGAAGTATGAACAGGCTAAGAAGTCTGGAGAGATAAAGCGCTACCAGGGACTGTCGTTCTGGACGCCCAACATCAACATCTTCCGCGACCCGCGCTGGGGTCGTGGACAGGAGACATACGGTGAGGACCCCTACCTTACGGAGCGCATGGGTCTGGCAGTGGTCAACGGTCTGCAGGGTATGAAGGATGGCAGCCTTGGCGACGATGCCAAAGGCTACTACAAGCTGCTGGCTTGTGCCAAGCACTTCGCCGTGCACAGCGGACCGGAGTGGAACCGCCACACATTCAATGTGGAAGACCTGCCGGAGCGCGACCTGTGGGAAACATACCTGCCTGCCTTCAAGGGACTGGTGCAGAAAGGCAATGTGGCGGAGGTGATGTGTGCCTACCAGCGCATTGACGGTGAGCCCTGCTGCAGCCAGACACGCTACCTGCAGCAGATACTGCGCGGGGAGTGGGGCTTCAAGGGAATAGTAGTCAGCGACTGCGGAGCCATACGCGATTTCTATACCACACATAACTTCACCAAGACAGCGGAGGAGAGTATCGGCAAGGCCGTCGTGGCCGGCACCGACAACAACTGCGGCTCAGTATATAAGAACATCCCCAAGGCCGTGAAGCAGGGTGATGTGAAGGAGAGCGACATCGACACATCGCTGAAGCGACTCATCATGGGACGCATCATGCTTGGAGAGATGGACGACGACAACCTCGTCCCATGGACCAAGATACCGGCGAGCGTGCTCTGCTCAAAGGCGCATAACGACCTGGCCTATCGCATGGCGCAGGAGTCTATGGTGCTGCTGCAGAACCGTGGCAGCGTTCTGCCCCTGCAGAAGAGCGGTCAGAAGATTGTCGTGATGGGTCCCAATGCCGCTGACAGCGTGATGCAATGGGGCAACTACAGCGGTTACCCTGAGCGCACCGTGACCCTCCTGCAGGGCATACAGAAGAAGGCTTCGCAGGTGAAGTATATCAGCGGGGCAGGACTGGTGAACAACAGAGTTCCCGTATCACACTTTGCAGAGATAACGTCTGACGGTCAGCAGGGCATGACGGCAGAGTACTTCAACAATACCAAGCTTGAAGGCGAGCCCATTGCCACTGCCCGTTACACCGCTCCTATTCGCCTGAACAACGGCGGCAATACCGTCTTTGCACCCGGGGTGGAGCTCGAGAACTTCTCGGCACGCTATAAGGGAACCTTCAAGCCCGTTGCCGACGGTAAGGTGAGCGTCAAGGTAGAGGCTGACGACGGCCTGCGCCTCATCATCAATGGCGACACGCTGGAGAACCGTTTCCGTGGCGGCCACGGCGTGCAGAAGCGCGGCAGAGAGCTCAACGTGAAGGCCGGCGAGGAATATGCCATACAGATAGACTACATACAGACCAGCGGCATGGCCCACATGCAGTTTGACGTAAACCATCAGGAAGAGCTGACAGAGCAGTCGCTCCTCTCGCAGGTGGGCGATGCCGACGTGGTAGTCTTCTGCGGCGGTATCTCACCAAGCCTTGAGGGCGAAGAGATGAAGGTGGATGCTAAAGGCTTCAAGGGCGGTGACCGCACCGACATAGAGCTGCCTGACGCACAGCGCTCAATGCTGAAAGCCCTGCACCAGAGTGGCAAGAAGGTAGTGTATGTCAACTGCTCTGGCTCTGCCATAGGCCTCGTGCCCGAGACGGAGACATGTGACGCCATCCTGCAGGCATGGTATCCCGGAGAGAGGGGCGGCGATGCCGTGGCCGACGTGCTCTTTGGCGACTACAACCCATCGGGCAAGCTGCCTATCACCTTCTATCGCAGCGTGAACGACCTGCCTGACTTCCTCGACTACACCATGAAAGGTAAGAGCGCCGACGGCAAGAGCCAGGGCCGCACCTACCGCTACTTCACAGGTCAGCCGCTATGGCCCTTCGGCTATGGCCTGAGCTATACCACCTTCACCAAGAGCAAGGCAAAGGTGAAGAAGGACAAGACGGGATGCACCGTGACGCTCACCGTGACCAACAGCGGCAAGATGGCTGGCACGGAGACGGTAATGGCTTACCTCACCTGTCCAGCCGACAAGGAAGGCCCCGTGAAGACCCTCCGACAGTTTGAGCGCGTGACGCTGCAGCCGGGTGAGGCAAAGACCGTCACCATGCGCCTTGAGGGCGACCAGCTGCTGTGGTGGGACAAGGCATCAAACACCATGCAGCCCCTTTCGCCAAAGCAGTATAACGTGGTAATAGAGTAAAAAAAACTAAAAATTTTTGCAGTGTCAAGATAAATGACTAACTTTGCAGAAACTCCACGTTTTAGCGTAATAATCAGCATATCCAATAACAACTAACAACACTAAACTATTATGAAAGATTTGAAGATGTACATCAACGGCCAGTTCGTTGAGAGTAGCTCTGGCAAGTGGATTGACGTATTGAACCCATCAACCGAGGAGGTGATAAGCCGCCAGCCAGAAGGAACGCTGGAAGATATAGACAAGGCTCTGGATGCAGCCCGCGCTGCCCAGAAGGAGTGGGCAAAGACCCCTGCCTGCGAGCGTGCCGTCTACCTCACCAAGATGGCTGAGGGCATCCGCAAGCGTGAGAAGGAGTTCGTTGAGATAATAATGCGTGAGCAGGGCAAGACCCGCAACTGGGCCTCCATCGAGGTAGGTGCCACAATAGCATACTTCGACTATATGGCCAGCTTCGCGCGCCACATAGAGGGTGAGATAGTAGAGAGCGACAACCGTGGGGAGAGCATCCTCATCTCGAAGAAGCCTATCGGCGTTGTGGCAGGCATCCTGCCTTGGAACTTCCCGTTCTTCCTCATCGCACGCAAGGCTGGTGCAGCACTCATCGCAGGCTGCTCTATCGTCATCAAGCCTGCACAGCTCACCCCAGAGAACTGCTGTGAGTTCGCCAAGGTCGTTGACGAGACAGGTCTGCCAGCAGGACTGTTCAACGTCGTTACCGGTAAGGGCAGCGTCATCGGCGACGCCCTGGCATCAAGCCCGAAGATTGACATCGTCAGCGTGACGGGTTCCGTAGGTGCCGGCGAGAGCATCATGAAGGCAGCAGCCAACAATATCACCAAGGTATCGCTCGAGCTGGGCGGCAAGGCTCCTGTTGTGGTGTTCCCAGACGCTGACCTGGAGCTGGCAGCACAGGCCATCCTCGACAGCCGTATCGGCAATAACGGCCAGATATGCAACAATGCAGAGCGCCTCTATATCCACAAGGATGTGAAGGAGAAGCTCACCGCAATGCTGATGGAGAAGTTTGCTGCCGTGAAGGTGGGCGACCCATTCTCTTCCGACGACATCGACATGGGACCATTGGTAGAGAAGCGCGCACTGGAGTCAGTGGAGGCCAAGCTGGCCAATGCCGTGAAGCAGGGAGCAAAGATCCTCGTGGGCGGCAACAGGGTAGGTACGAAGGGTTACTTCTTCGAGGCTACGCTGCTCGACAACTGTACGCAGGATATGGACATCATCCACGAGGAGACCTTCGGTCCGGTGCTGCCAATCATAGAGTTCTCTGACATCGACCAGGTGATAGAGTGGTGTAACGACTGCGAATACGGTCTGGCATCCTCTGTCTTCACCAACGATATCAACACGGCAGCGCGCATGGTTCGCGAACTGGAATTCGGTGAGACATATATCAACCGCTTCCACTTCGAGGCCATACAGGGCTTCCATGCCGGCGTGAAGAAGTCGGGCATCGGTGGTGCCGACGGCAAGCACGGCGTAGAGGAATACCTGCGCACTCACGTGACATATCTCCAGACAAGATAAAACAAAGGCTGCGACACGCTGTCGCAGCCTCCTTAAACCAAGAAACGTTGTAGAGACTGCGACAGTGTCACAGTCCACTGAAACAATGAAGATAGGACTATTCATACCATGCTACGTCGATGCCCTCTACCCGGACGTCGGCGTAGCAACATATAAATTACTGACGGCCCTGGGCTGCGACGTGGAGTATCCTGAGAAGCAGACCTGCTGCGGTCAGCCTATGGGAAATGCGGGCTTTCAGCACAAGGCCGATGAGCTGGTGGAGAACTACGACAAGCTCTTCGCCGGCTATGACTATGTGGTGGCTCCGTCGGCCAGCTGTGCCGCCTATGTCAGGTTCTTTCACCCAGGCATCGCAGGCCATGAGTGTGAGGCGGCGAAGAAGACATTGGACGTGGTGGAGTTCCTCCACGACGTGCTGAAGGTGAAGTCAATACCCGGAGCACGCTTCCCCCACAAGGTGTCGCTGCACAACAGCTGTCACGGCGTCAGGGAGCTGGGGCTGTCGTCTCCCACGGAGCGCAGCATGCCACGCTTCAATAAGATCAAAGACCTGCTGCAGCTGGTCAGCGGCATAGAGGTGGTGGAGCCTGAGCGCCCCGACGAGTGCTGCGGCTTCGGTGGTATGTTCTCCATCGAAGAGCCCGACGTGTCGGCACGCATGGGCCGTGACAAGCTGGCGCGTCACATCGCCACGGGAGCCGAATATATCACCGGCCCCGACTCCTCATGCCTGATGCACATGCAGGGCATTGCCAAGAAGGACGGAGAGAAAAGGATACAGTTCATACACGTAGCACAGATATTAGCAAGCGGACTATGAGCACACTACATTCAAAGAAAGCAGAAGAATTCCTGCGCAACCCCGAGAAAGTGACTCGTCACGACCAGACTTTCTGGAGCGTGCGTGCTAAGCGCGACGGCCTGGCCTATGAGCTGGAGGAATGGGAGCAGTTGCGTGAGGCTGCCAGTCAGATAAAGAAACATACCGTGACCCATTTGGCTCAATACCTTGAGGAGTTTGAGCGCAACGCCACCAAGAACGGCGCCATAGTACACTGGGCCAAGGATGCCGACGAATATAACGCCATCGTGATGGACATCATGCGTCAGCATGGTGTGAAGAAGGTGGTGAAAGGCAAGTCGATGCTCACAGAGGAGTGTCATCTCAACGAGAACCTCATAAAGAACGGCATCGACGTGGTGGAGACCGACCTTGGTGAGCGCATACTGCAGCTGATGCAGCTGCCGCCCAGCCATATCATCATGCCGGCCATACACATCACCCGCGAACAGGTGAAGGAGAACTTCGCCGAGAAAGAGATACTGCAGAAGCAGGGCGACAAGGCTGCTGCCTCAATGAAGAATACGGGTTCCACCGCTACGAGGGAGGATCTGGAGGCTCAGGCCGACCCCACCTACCTCACCCGCTGTGCCCGCTACCATCTGCGCGACAACTTCATGACGGCAGAGTGCGGCATGACCGGCGCCAACTTCGGCGTTGCATCGACGGGTGAGATAGTGGTATGCACCAACGAGGGCAATGCCGACATGTCAACATCGGTGCCCAAACTGCACATAGCAAGTATCGGACTGGAGAAGGTGATACCTAACTATGAGGCCGTGGGAGTGTTCCAACGACTGTTGGCAAGGCACGGAACAGGTCAGGCCACCACCGTATATACATCGCACTACCGCAAGCCACGCCCCGGCGGAGAGCTACACATCATACTCGTTGACAACGGAAGGTCAGACATATTGGCCAACAAGGAGCACTGGCAGACACTGAAGTGCATGCGCTGCGGAGCCTGCATGAACACCTGCCCCGTCTATCGCCGCTCCATGGGATACAGTTACACTTACTTCATCCCCGGCCCGATAGGCATCAATCTGGGCATGCTGAAGGACAAGGACAAGAACTATCACAACTGCTCAGCCTGCTCGCTATGCCTCTCATGCGAGAACGTATGTCCGGTAAAGGTAGACCTCGGCACGCAGATATACAAGTGGCGTCAGGAGCTGGACGACATAGGCCATGCCGACCCGATGAAGAAGGCAATGTCGCAGGGCATGAGGATATTGTTCGAGCACCCGAAGCTCTACACCTCAGCACTGAGGCTTGCGCCACTGGCCAACTACATACCGTCGTTCCTCACCAACATAAAGTTGAACGAATGGTGCAAGCACCACGCCATGCCGCAGTTCGCACCCAAGTCCTTCCACCAACTGTGGAGCAGTGGCAAGGTTAAGAAAAAGTAATTATTAACTCAAATTTCTCGAATACGCAAATTCCTTTCTATACCACTAATTACACGAATTTCACGAATTATGGTGCATCTACACAACAGAACATTCATATATGAAACCGTATAAAGTGATTTGCAGTGCGAAGCAAATTCGCGTAATTCGTGGTCGTTATAGACAAGCGAAACTTGTAATTATTAACTAATGAAAAGAGTCTTATTCATATTAGCAACTTCTCTCTTCACTCTGTGGAGCAGTGCCCAGTCCCTGCAGTTCGGTGTCAGGGGAGGCTCGAATATATCTGGTGAAAGCAGCCATAAATACTCAACAGATCTCTCAAACAGCACTGATTACAGGGCAGGCTTTAATGCGGGTGGAGTGATTAACATGAAACTTTCAGAGAAGTTTGACGCTGAGGCTGACATCCTCTATTCCATGCAAGGCTTCAAGCAGGATATCTACACCACAGTCGATGGTCTTTATGATGAAATCATCGTACAAACGGTCACCAGTCATTACCTGAACATTCCGATTGTTGCGAAGTATTATGTCACGGACGGATTATATGTGGAATGCGGTCCGCAGGTCGGATTTCTCTTGGGCAGGAAGAACAACGTCAACATGAATGAATGGAATACTGGCGATCCATACGAATACTCAAAGTCAAAGAAGGTGGATTTCGGCATAGCTGCAGGATTGGGATATGCCATCAATGACAATTTCTTTGTCAATGCACGCTACAGTTTTGGATTTACCGGCACATCAAAAATATACGATGGAGGCAAGAACCGTAACATCCAGGTTTCTCTCGGTTATCTATTTGCGAAATAGTTGCTGAAGAGATAACGGCCTGAAAGGCCAGCAGCCTATAGCCCAGGGCATCGCCCTGGGAATATATGCAGACACAGAACACGCCCTGTAGGGGCAGCAGAATTTTATAGATGAAACGCTTTTGCCCTTTCAGGGCGCACATACAAGCCACAATAAAAACCCAAGGCGTTGCCTTGGGCTATAGGCAGGTTGCCCCTTTGGGGCGCGCTTGTGAAAAGAATAGATAGAATACATATAAGTAAAATGACAAGTAAAGACACCATACTGAACAAGCTCCGCAGCAATGTGCGGGAGACATACGACATGCCAGACCTGTCGTTTCAGAAGCTTACCTTTGCCGACCCTGTGGCGGAGTTTATCAGGCAGACGACGACGACAGCTGGTGCAAAGCTGATAGAGGCTAAAGAAGGGGATAATCTCTACGACCTGATACGTCAGGCCTATCCCGATGCAACGGTTGTCAGCACCAATGTGGAGGGCATCACGGCAGAGGGACTAAGCAAAGCATACGGAAGGACCGTAGAGCTGCGCAACCCTGACACGGTAGTGGCGGCGCAGGATCTGGACGGCACTGACGTGGGAGTGCTGCAAGGCGGTGTGGCATGCGCTGAGAATGCATGTGTCTGGGTACCGCAGACCATGAAGGAACGCGCCGTATGCTTTATCTCCGAGTATCTTGTCATATTGGTAAGCCGGAAGAATATCGTCAGCAATATGCACCAGGCATACGCATGGCTCGACAGCATACAGGGCAAGGCAGAGGGTAACATACCTTACGGCACCTTCATCTCTGGCCCTTCGAAGACTGCCGACATAGAGCAGTCGCTGGTCTATGGAGCACAGGCGGCATGCGGCGTGACTGTGATACTGACGCATTGAGAAGAGATAATAGAAAAAAGACCTTCTGAAAATAAAAGATGATAGAGATACGCACCATAAGCAGCGAGAAGGAGATAGAGCAGTTTATAGACTTCCGCACGGAGCTGTACAAGGATGACCCTTGTGCAGTGCCGTACCTATTTATGAGCGAAAAGAACGACCTGGACAAGACGAAGAACCTTGCCTTCAGGTTTTGTGAGGCAGAATACTACATGGCTTATCGCGACGGCAAACCCGTAGGGCGCATCGCAGCCATCATCAATCACAGGGCCAACGAGACATGGCAGAAGAAGAATGTGAGGTTCGGATACTTCGACTTCATCGACGACCCTGAGGTGTCGAAGGCCCTGTTGGAGAAGGTGATGGACTATGGCCGCAAGCACGGCATGACCGACATCATCGGGCCTATGGGCTTTATCGACCTCGACAGGGAGGGAATGCTTGTGGAGGGCTTCGACGTGATGGCCACGATGCACGCCAACCACAACTTCCCCTATTACAAGGACCACATGGAGGCATTGGGCTTCACGAAGGACAATGACTGGGTGCAGGACCTTGTCACAGTGCCCGAGAAGGTGCCGGAGAAGTTTGAGAAGATAGCCAACATGATAAGCAAACGCTATAACCTTCATGCCCGCAAGATGACCAAGAAGGAGGCACACCTCGGAAAGGGCAAGCGTCTCTTTGAGGTGCTGAACAAATGCTATGAGGGACTCTATGAGTTTGCTGAGCTCGATGAGGACCAGATAAACAAACTGGTGAAGGACTATATCTCGCTTGCCGACATGAACCTCATCACGCTTATCGTTGACGGCAACAAGGACGATGAAATCGTGGGTTTCGGCGTTACCTTCTCCTCTTTCTCCAAGGCATTGCGAAAGACGAAGAACGGAAAGCTCTTCCCCTTCGGATGGATACACCTGCTGCGCACGCTGCTCTTCCACGACACCGACACGGTGGACCTGCTCATCATCGGTGTGCTGCCTGAATATCGCGGAAAGGGTGCCAACGCCATCTTGTTCAACGACCTCATCAGATGGTATAACAAATACCACTTCAAACAGGCACTCACCCTTGCTATGATGGAGACCAATGACGGTGTGCTCTCCGCATGGCAGTACCTTGATGCACGTACCGTCAAACGATTGAGAAGCTATAGGAAATCAATATAATGGCAGAAGAGACAACAGGACAGCTGACACCTCAGGTAGATTATACCGACGATAACATACGCCATCTCTCCGACGTGGACCATATCCGTACACGTCCGGGAATGTATATAGGCAAGATGGGCGACGGCACCCATTCCGATGACGGCATCTACGTGCTGCTGAAGGAGGCCATCGACAACTCCATCGATGAGTTCCGCATGCACGAGGGCAACCGCATAGAGATAGATATGACCGACAACCGTGCCATCACACTCCGTGACTATGGGCGTGGCATTCCGCAGGGAAAGATGATAGAGGCAGTCAGCCAGCTCAATACCGGTGGCAAGTACGACTCCAAGGCTTTCAAGAAGTCCGTCGGAATGAATGGCGTGGGCATCAAGGCCGTCAACTTCCTGTCCTCCCATTTTGAGGTGCGTTCCTATCGTGAAGGGAACGTCAGGACTGCACGCTTTGAGTGTGGCAAACTGGTGAGCGACACTACCGAACCGACCGAGGACGAGCGCGGCACATACATATACTTTGAGCCCGACGACACGCTGTTCAAGAACTACGCCTTCCAGAACGACATCGTGGAGACGATGCTCCGTAACTACACCTATCTCAATCCCGGCCTGGCCATCATGTTCAACGGACGGCGCATAATCTCGCGCAACGGACTGAAAGACCTGCTGAAAGACCAGATGACGGCAGAGCCTCTCTACCCTATCATTCACATGCGGGGCGAGGACATCGAGATAGCCTTCACCCATACCAACCAGAACGGAGAGGAATACGACTCCTTCGTCAATGGCCAGCACACCACGCAGGGCGGCACGCACCAGTCGGCCTTCAAGGAGCACATTGCTAAGACCATCAAGGAGTTCTTCGGAAAGTATGAGTATGGCGACATTCGTAACGGCCTCGTAGCGGCCATTGCGGTGAATGTGGAAGAGCCTATCTTCGAGTCGCAGACGAAAATCAAGCTGGGCTCACTCACCATGTCGCCCGATGGGGTGTCTGTCAACAAGTACGTTGGCGACTTCATAAAGACCGAGGTGGACAATTTCCTCCACCGCAACAAGGAGATTGTAGAGGTGCTGGAAGACAAGGTCAAATCGTCGGAGCGTGAGCGCAAGGCAATGGCTGGCATCACCAAGCTGGCACGCGAGAGAGCCAAGAAGGCCAACCTCCACAACCGTAAGCTGCGTGACTGCCGCATACACTTCTCCGACGTGAAGAACGACAGGAAGGAGGAGTCATCCATCTTCATCACCGAGGGCGACTCTGCCAGCGGCTCTATAACGAAGAGTCGCGACGTGAATACGCAGGCCGTCTTCTCCCTCAGGGGTAAGCCGCTGAACTGCTATGGCCTGACGAAGAAGGTGGTATACGAGAATGAGGAGTTCAACCTTCTGCAGGCAGCACTCGACATAGAGGACGGCCTCGACAACCTGCGCTATAACAAGGTGATAGTGGCCACCGATGCCGACGTGGACGGCATGCACATCCGTCTGCTGACAATCACGTTCTTCCTGCAGTTCTTCCCCGAGCTGATAAAGAAGGGACATGTATATGTGTTGCAGACACCGTTGTTCCGAGTTCGCAACAAACGCTCCAAGATACGCAAGAAGAAGGTGATAGAGACCGAAGACCAGAAGCTGAAGGAGCGTGGTGAGAAGCCCAAGGACTATATCACGCGCTATTGCTACAGCGATGAGGAACGTCAGCAGGCCATAGAGGAGCTGGGACCCGACCCCGAGATAACGCGCTTCAAGGGACTGGGAGAGATAAGTCCCGACGAATTTGCCGGTTTCATCGGTCCCGACATGCGCTTGGAACAGGTGACGCTACACAAGAGCGATGAGGTGGAGAAGCTGCTGGAATACTACATGGGTAAGAACACTATGGAGCGTCAGGGCTTCATCATCAACAATCTGGTCATAGAGGAAGACATTGCTGAAGAAGAGGTGGTGTACGATTAATTCGTTAATTTGTTAATTCGTTAATTTGAACATAGCAGACATAGACTTAGGCTCACGCCCGTTGTTCCTTGCACCTATGGAGGATGTCACCGACATCGGCTTCCGCAGGCTCTGCAAGCAGCATGGTGCTGCAATGGTATATTCCGAATTTGTTGCTGCCGAGGCGTTGGTGCGCAATATCAAGGCCACGGTGCGTAAGCTGACTATCAGCGACGAAGAGCGTCCTGTAGGCATACAGATATATGGCCGCACCACAGAGGCCGTAGTTGAGGCCGCACGCATTGTTGAGGCTGAGGCCCATCCCGACATCATCGACCTGAATTTCGGTTGCCCGGTGAAGAAGGTAGCAGGGAAGGGTGCTGGTGCCGGGATGTTGCGTAACATACCGCTGATGCTTGAGATGACAGAAGCCGTGGTGAAGGCCGTCAATACCCCGGTGACGGTGAAGACACGCTTGGGGTGGGATGCCGCAAACCTCATGATGCCCGGACTGGCACAGCAGCTTGCCGACTGTGGCATCAAGGCCATCACCATACATGGTCGCACCAGGGCACAGATGTATACCGGACAGGCCGACTGGACGCTCATAGGCGAGGCTAAGAAGGCCCTGAAGGATATTCCCGTTATAGGCAATGGTGACATAACAAGCCTTGAGGAGGCCGACAAGGCCTTCGACACGTATGGCGTGGATGCCGTCATGATAGGACGCGCCACCTTCGGACAGCCCTGGATCTTCAACAGGCAGGCGCACCTGCTGACCATCGACGATAAGCTCAATATCCTCAAGCAACTGCTCCACACCAACGTGGAGCTGATAGGCGATGAATACAAGGCCGTGCTGCATACGCGCCGCCATCTGGCTGCCACGCCTCTGTTCAAGGGAATCCCCAACTTCCGCGAGACACGCATAAGGATGCTGAGGGCCGACAGGGTCGATGACTTGGAGGCGATACTGGATGAGGCAAGAGAGTTGTTAGTTACTAGTTATTAGTTACTAGTTACCAGTTATGTCTAAGGTGAACAAATTTTTAACGGCCTGAAAGGCCAACAGCTTATAGCCCAGGGCAACGCCCTGGGTATTAGATGTGAACAATAAAAACGCCCTGAAAGGGCAAAAGCATAAATATGCAACAAATGAACAATATAAACAATCAGCGTGAGAAAGTAACCGTAGTAAAGGTAGGCGGTGCAGTGGTGGAAGATGCAGAACAGCTGTCGCAGCTGCTTGAGAACTTCTCTGCCATAGAGGGCAAGAAGGTGCTGGTGCATGGTGGTGGTCGCCGAGCCACGAAGATAGCCTCGCAGTTAGGCATAGAGAGCCACATGGTGGGCGGGCGTCGCATCACTGATGCAGAGATGCTGTCTGTTGTCACTATGGTGTATGGCGGTCTGGTAAACAAGAACCTCGTAGCGCAGCTGCAGGCCAAGGGTGTTAATGCATTGGGGCTTACGGGTGCTGATATGGACATCATACGCTCGCACAAGCGTCCGCTGAAGAAGGTACGCATGGACGATGGCACCGATGAAATGGTTGATTTCGGCTTCGTCGGTGATGTGGACTATGCCGACGGCAAGCGTTTCGCTGAACTGTTGGAGAGCGGCATCATCCCTGTCGTGGCACCGCTGACGCACGATGGCAGCGGCAATATGCTCAATACCAATGCCGACACGATGGCCTCCACAGTGGCCAAGGCTTTGGCTGAATTCTACGATGTGACGCTTATCTTCTCGTTTGAGAAGAAAGGCGTATTGTCCGACCCTGCCGACGATGACTCCGTAATACCTGTCATCACGCGTACATTATATAATAAATATGTGGAGGAAGGAGTAATCTCTGGTGGCATGATGCCGAAGATAGAGAATGCACTTGAGGCCGTTGAAATGGGCGTAAACCGCGTTATCATCACTCTGGCAACAGCCATTAGCGATGATAGTCAGGGAACAACCATTCGAATTGACGAATTAACGAATTGACGAATTAACGAATTCCGTTATCTGTCAATGTACCACACATCAGCAAGTTTAATTTGCTAATTTGTTAATTCGTTAATTTGTTAATTTGTTAATTCGCCCCATTGGACATAAAACGCGACATATTGCCATACAAGGACACCATGTACAGGCTTGCATTGAGGATAACGCTCAATAGCCAAGAGGCCGAGGACGTGGTGCAGGATGTTATTATCAAGGTATGGCGACAGTCGCAGAGCTCCGCGGGGGTGGGACAGATAGAAAACATGGCGGCCTACTTGCTGCGCCTTACGCGCAACCTCTCCATTGACCGCCAGCGCATGAAGGCCAATCAGACGGAGAGTCTCGATGCCATGATGTCAGGTGAGGACGGCGAGCACCTTGTCTCGACCGACGCTGCCCAGGCGGAGCGACGGGCGTATGTTGCCGAAAGGCTGTCACTCGTGAGGAGGGTGATGGAAGGTCTGCCGGAGAAGCAGCGCACCGCCATGCAGCTGCGCGACTTTGAGGGCAAGACCTACAAGGAGATTGCGGCCATAATGGAGATAACAGAAGAGCAGGTGAAGGTGAGCATCTTCAGGGCCCGTCAAACCGTGAAGCAGCAGGTGGACAGCAGCTCACTCCCCCTCTAAGACTAAGCGTTGATACTAATACCATGCCGTTTTTTTGCATTATTATGGCAAAAAGACTAACATTTCCATGATTTGATAGTCGATTTTATGTTTTGAAAGTCGCTGTTATCATTTTTTTCTTTAACTTTGCGGCTGAGATATAACCTAAGTTAATGTTTTCTCGACACAAATCTAATATTCTATATCAACTATCAAACATTTAAGACGATGAAGAATCTATTTTCTTTCATGGCGTTAGCCTTAATGACCATCTTTGGTTTTGTCCTTTCGTCGTGTAGCGATGACAGCAAGGACAGCGGTAATGGTACTGTTACTAATAACAGCTACAGTGTGGATCTGCCAAGTGGTACGTCTGGTGTTAAGATTGAGCCTCTATCTAATGAGGAAGTGAACAAACTCAAATCACAGGGCTATAAGATAGTCGGTACGCCAGTCAATGTGACCCAAGACGGCAATGACCATGTACTGTTGAGCAAAATGGCGACAGTCAGTTTCAAAATCCCAGAGGATTTTCCCAAGGAAAAGTATGGAGAGCTGGTTGGCGTGCTCATCACCGATGAAGGTCCGGAATACATCATACCCGACCTTGATGCTCTGGACAAAGGCTATGTCAAATTTCAGACCATCCATTTCTGTAAAACAATGACTGTACAGGACCAGGAGAAACTGAATGAACAATTTTCCGAGTATGTCGCCGTCCATGACTGGGACAACGACTTGCGCGAGTCAACCTTCAACAAGTTGGGCGACAAGTTGAAGGAAGCTATAGATATTGCCGGATACAGTGAGAACGACCTGCTGGGCATAACCATGCGCGAAGTGCTGAGCAGCAACGACTTCGTGAACACGACCATGGAGTATATAAAACACTACGACAGTGGCACTCTTACCGACAATGCCATCAAAGATGTTTCCGAGAAACTGGAAAATGAGCTTAAGAAAAAGACACTGTCAGTCTTGTTTACTAAGTTGAAAAAAGAACCGGGCAATAAGGCAGTAAAAGAAACGCTGGAGAAATATCTGACCAAGGATAACATGGAAAAAGCCGGAACCCTCCTGGGCAGCGAAGACCCTGCTTCCGTGGCTGTGGATTTCGCAAAAAGTTTCGCTATAGATAAGATGAAAAGCTTAATAACAGCGAATCCGTATGTCAAAGCTTTTGTAGTTGCTGCTGAGGTAGAAGTAAAGGCTATAGATATCTTCCACAAGTACTGGGCAAGAACCGACATGATTTATTATTACAGTGAATTTGAGAAACTGCAGAAAGAGTCAGACGACCCGGACTTTAACTGGAGCCAGATAGTAGGAAAGATGCGAGGAGCACCCGAATTCGAATTCGGCATGACGCTGAATGATATGAAAGAGATGTTTAAGAAGCGCTATTACGACAGGAAGAAAATCGACGCAAAGAAGGCAGAGGTTCTCAAACTGATAAATTTATGGGAAAAAGAAGGTCTATTAAGCAATACATCGAAGAAAACAGACGACACTTATGGTGCGGATAGAAAAATAAAAGAATATTTTACTACAAAGGTTGATAAAGTGGAAAAAGACGACTACTGCATGAGGCTGACTCGAATACATAAGCTGATGGAGAGATTCCGCAAGGAACTGGTTGTCAATGGAGATATTCAAAAGAAAGGGGGGAGAGTTCTGACTATTGATGAAGAACTCAGCACTATCGTGTATCACTATATTTGGTATTACCCAGACGAGGAGGGCTTCTACAAATGGCTGGCCGAGCAAGGCTATATAAACAAAAAACTCGAGAAGAATGTTGACGATTTGGGCAACAAGCGCTCATGGTATCTTGTCGAAACACTCATAAAGAAGGCAGAAGATGAGACAAGAGAAAATGTAGGTTTTTATCATTATACTGCATCTGAAACGGAGCAAACGATGAGTGGAAGTTGGAATAATATTGACGGTGTGCAGCAATCATTTGCGTTTTTCTCAACGATACAGGCTCCTCCTGCTTGTATAGAGGGCGGATCGAAAATTGTTATGCACTGTACGGTAAAAAGGACTTCTCCTGAAGTAAAGTTACATATTGAGGTGAGCCCATGGATGAGTTGGGATGGCGAAAATTCCCAGTCTTGGGCAACAGTTACCAACTTAGTAGGAGGAAGAGGTGTAGGTACACGTGATATTCATGCCTCTTCTGGCGAGTGGGATTTCGAGTTAACCATCCCCGGTGGCGGAAACAAGAATCAGACGAAAAAAATCATCTTCGGTGACGCTTGCCGCAGCCAGATACATTGGGTTTATAAATGGTGCAGCGTCTTCGAGAAGGATTAACCGATAGTATGAGGTAAGCCGAATACTTCTGACATCAACTGAAAACTGATATATTATTAACGAAAAAGTGGACAACACGTTTGGTGGTTTGCCCGCTTTTTCGTATTTTTGCAGAAAAATTAAGGTTATGCGTCTCGTTCGTCTTTTCTCCTTACTTCTTCTCTTGCTATGTGCCTTCTCTGTGGTGCTGCCGGCAAGGGACAGGGATGGTGGCGGCTGTCCTGTGGTGCGTATAGTGCCTGAGCGGCTGCCTGACATGACGATGCCCCGCAGCGGCCACAACATCTTCTATGCCGGAGGCGAACTGACTGTGGTGGGCGGCCACACCACCAACTTCGTGACGACGCAGACCGCAGAATACTTTGCCGATGGCTTGTGGCACCTCCTACCTACGGCCTATAGCCACGACAACGGCTTCGCGGTGGTCATGCAGTCGGGCGAGGTGATTATCGGCGGTGGTCACAGCGAGTCGCTAGGGATAGGACAGACATTCCATCTGGAGCGCTATCACCCTTCCCCTCTAACCTCTAACCCTTCATCTCTCACCTCTCACCCTTCCCCTCTAACCTCTGAAAGTTATCCTGCACATTCCTTCGAGGGCTTCGGATGCCTTGACCATCGGCGCGTGTTGGGCAATGCCACGCAGTTAGGTGATGGGCGCGTTATCATTACCGGAAACCACTATGCCGAAGATGCCATTGGTTGTTACGACGGACGCAGTCAGGTGCAACATATAAAAGAGGTGAAGCAGGGACGCACCAACCCTTACATCCTTCCGATAGCGCGCGATGAGGCCGTCATCATAGGTTCCCGCGACCTGCGCGACCGTTTGCATGACACGGTGTGGGCCGACCGTGTCAAGGGCGAGCCCTTCCGTGTGCCGCTATTGGAGGAGTGGAAGCTGGTGCCCACCGATCAGCCCTTCAGCAGCACGGCCTGTGCTAGAGGCGACAACGGCTATCTCCTTACGGCGCAGGACAAGACGGGTCAGCTGGCCATCGTCATGATGCGTGACACCGTCTTCTCGCTCCTGCCTACGTCGTGCCCCATACCGATGAAGAGCCCGTTCGGCCCTGTATTCTATAAAGGTCCCATCGTCGTTGACAGCCTGCACAAGCGGGGGTATGTGATGGGTGTGGACAACCTTTATCGTCGTCAGTACGTGCTGGCCGTTGACTATGCTCGCCAACCAGCGGAGCTGACGCTATATCACACCGACACATTGGAACACGCCACCATCACCATTCCCATTGTGACGCCCGAAGGCGACCTCATTCTGGCTGGCGGCATACCCTGTGACAACTATAAGCCGCTCTCTGCCGTGTGGCTGTATCGCTTCACCACGATGGCTGCCGAGGCCGAAAAGGGGACTGCTGTTGCAGCATGGATATGGTGGATCCTGGCTGCCATTGCCATTATTGCCGTCATTGGCTGCGTGGCCGTGATGATGCTAAGGAAGAAGAGAGCTGAGGTCGTGCCGGCTCAGGGCGAGGCCGATGAAACCGAAGATTTTCAGACTCTTGACCTTACCAAAGAGAGGAGCGCAGAACTCACGGAAAGTATCTGCCGCCTCATGGACGAGGAGCAGGTATATCTGCGCAGCGACCTGAAGATGCAGGACGTGGCCGTAATGCTCAGTTCGAACAGCAGCTACATCAGCGAGTGCATCAACAACAATCGCGGCCAGTCCTTCTCACAGTTTATCAATACCTACCGCATCAGCTACGCCCAGGAGTTGCTGCGCAGTCAGCCCGACATGAAGATGGCCATAGTAGCGATGAAATCGGGATTTAGTGCCGAAGTGTCCTTCTTCCGCAACTTCAAAGCCGCAACAGGCATGACACCCCGCGAGTGGCTCGCAAGCCAGTAATGACCCAAAAGACTATCATTTCCTTGATTTGATAGTCTTTTCCTATGATATGATAGTCGTTCTCTCAAGTCTTTTCCCTACCTTTGCACCCAATTATGCATCAACGTACGGGAACGATGACGAAACTACAATTCCTTAGGAGAGAGAATCTAATGAAGCGTGTTAGTAAACTCATGGTCGAGGAGCGGCTCTACCTTCGCAGCGATCTGAAGCTGCTGGCCGTAGCCATGCTTCTCGGTACGAACAGCAGCTACGTCAGCGAGTGCATCAACAGCATTCGCAGACAGTCGTTTTCGCAATTCGTCAACACCTACCGCATACGTCGCGCCAAGAAGCTGTTGCGCCAACAGCCCGACGCGAAGACCGCCATCATCGCAACAGAGTCGGGCTTCAGCAGCGAAGCAACCTTCTTCCGCAACTTCAAGGCCGCGACAGGCATGACACCCCGCGAATGGCTCGCCAGCCTACAGTAGCGACGGATGCATGACAAGTATGCTAAACTAAAGTTTCCCGTCCTTTGCGCAGCCGATGCCGTAGGCATCAGATAAGGGTAGCCCCAATAGGGGCTTCGTTTCGCCGCCTTCTATATGGGGTAGGAAACTTCAGTGTTAATTTTGTCCTACTCGCGGAAGGTGTTAGAAGATGGCGGTTTATCCCTTGCAAAGTGACAGGGGCTCTATGACGATGCAAAAGACGGTCGATTAGGAGGTAATCGACCGTCTTTTAGGTTGTAATAGTTACTCTATTAGAAGGTGATTGGCCGTCGATTGCAACGTATTGAATATTAGGTTGTTGCAAAGGCGATTTTTGGCTGTTGTAAAATTGGGCATTTTGCGGGCCGCCGAAAGCGTTGTCTCGCGCGATGTCAATATCAGAGCAATGTTGGAAACGCTCTTTACTCGTCTTACATATCCTCCATGCTTAGCCCTTCGTATTTTATTTCATAGCCATTGAACTCATGGGTGGCGCGCAGCATGACCTCTGCTTTACCTTTCAGTACGCCAATGCTGATGTCATCCTTTTGCCGCTTGATTTCGTAGAAAGTAGCCTTGTCTGCCAACTCATCCTCACCAATCATGTCAATCTCGTTTTCTCCCTTGCGGTCCCACCACCGTCCCAGCCGTGTATATTGTCCGCTTTCCATTGCCACACGATGGAAATATCGCTCCAGCATCAGGCCGCTGAAGGTGGTGTAGTCGCGTTCCACAATCTCGCGCAACTTCCCATAGTTTTCAATCTCGATGATATAGCTGTACTTGAAAACGAAGCGGAACCAGAATGAGTAGAATACGTCTTCAAGCTCATAGCGCACATTCTTATTGGTACTTTTTTCAAACAAAGGTCGTTTCTTGCCAATCAACTCATATTCATTTTCCAGATTGGAGAGGTATCCCCCCACCTCTTTGCCTATAACGTCTTCAATCTCGCTGCGCGTGTTCTTCCCGCGTGCGATGCAGGACAGGATGGAGAAGTATGTTCCATAGTCCTTGCCGAACTCTTCAATAAGGTTGTTCTTGCCTTCATTCAAGAAGGTTGAGTTGGGACCAATAATATGCTGTATCATGGAGTCCTTGTCTGTAGCCCCGGCATCTACCAACTGATTCACGTATTTGGCCACACCGCCAGTAAAGGAGAATAATGCCAGTAGGTCTTCATGGTTGTAGCCGGGTTTCGCATCCGCCATAATCTGTTTCAGTACCGAAGGGCGGAAAGGTTTTAGCCTCAGTTCGCCCGTATTCCTTCCATAGAGAGGCTCTTTCTTGTCCTTAAAGAGTTTCTGCATTAGTGAATAGATACTTCCACACACTATAAGGTTGATTTTTGATGTCTTCTCAAACTCGTCCCAGATATTCTGCATTTCGCTGTATACGGCCTTGTTCACTCTAAAGAAATCCTGAAACTCGTCAATCACCAGTGTGAAGCTATGTGTCACCGAGAGTTGCATAAGGTAGCGGAAGATGTCGCTGAACTTGCGGCTGCTTCCTAATGTGGGAATTCCCAATTTCTCGTTGATTTCTTCAAAATAAACCTCGCAGAGATCGCTCTCTGCCTTTCTTGCCACAAAGAAATACACGAAGGGCTTGTCCTTGTAGGCCTCCCTTATCAATGTGGTCTTGCCGATGCGTCTGCGACCTGTCACTACTGTGAAGCGTGCAGCCTCCTCAGCCTTCTCCCGTGTATCCCTCAGGAAGGCCATCTCCTGTTCTCTGTCGTAGAATTTCATATCTTATTTCCTTTTTTGTCTTGAATTACAGCAGAAACGGCTGTATCCGAAACCGTCATTTCGGAAATGGTGGTTTCGGATGCAAAATTACAATATTTATTCCATATATTTAGGCTTCCCCTTGAAAAAAACATCAGCGAGCCTGTTTTTTTAACACTTTTATTCCATACTCAGGATTTGGGAACAATCAAATAGGGTGTGCCTGATGCTATTGCTCACATGGATTCCATGTCTCTTTGCTGCCGTTGGGGAAGGTGACTTCGAATTGTGAGTCGTCGGTGAAGCGGATGATGGTGCCGTCGTCCATGATGCGTTGGTCGGTGGCGTCGTTGTATGGCTTGCCCAGCTGCAGCATGAAGTTACAGCGGCGCAGGTACCTGACGAGTGGCTTCACGTCGGCGGCATGTGCGCTGCGGCGGTCGAAGTATGTTCCGAACCAGGGGCGCACGGCGGGCTCGCGGTCATCGCCGGGCTGCGAGATGACTACATGAAGGATGCTGGCATTGACGCCGGCATGGAAGTAACGGTCGGCGATGGGCTTCAGCTTCTCGAAGCTCCAGTCGTCCTTGGCCAGCTCTGGCCATCCGTCGGTGAAGCTC
Source organism: uncultured Prevotella sp. (assembly GCA_905236165.1). Lineage (GTDB taxonomy): Bacteria > Bacteroidota > Bacteroidia > Bacteroidales > Bacteroidaceae > Prevotella. The sequence continues at coordinate 28,521 of CAJOOC010000042.1, forward strand.
TCTGCCCACACGCGGTTCTTGCCGCTGCGGCGTGCTGACCACAGGGCTGCATCAATCTCCTTCTTGCGGAACTTCTTGTCGCCCACCCAGAATTCGGCTGCCACCTCATCGGCTGCGCTGCCGTAGGTGATGCTGTTGGCGGGGAAGGGACTGTGGGCGTATGGCTCACACCATGTGCGCAGGCCGTATTCGTGGGCCTTCTCAGTCATGCCGCCCATGTACTCCGAGGCCACGAGGTCGGAGATAAGCTGGTTTAAATCCTTTGAGGTTTGAGAATTAAGCTTTGAGCTTTCATTATAGTCGAGGTCATAGCCGAAACGCTGCTTGAACTTTACGAAGATGGAGTCGGTATAGTTCTGCTTGCCACGCTCCCAGCTGTCTATGACGACGGTAGTGAGTGTAGGACGGTCTTTTGCTGGGATGCGGCGCAGTATCTCACCGAAGAAGGCTTCGAAGTGTTTCTTCACGTGTGTCTTCGACAACTTGTCCACCTCCAGGCCTGTTGCCTCGGGTGAGCAGGGGCTGCAGACGACATCGTTGCCTTCTTTTGTCTTGCATATCTCGATGCCGTTGGGGGTCCAGTTGCGCATGGACTCTTCGGGTTTTATCCAAGGTCCGCCTGACTGGCTCCAGCCAGGACAGTTGAAGATGCCCATCTCTATGTCGAGTTCGCCTGCCGTCTTCAGGGCTATGCGCAGGTTCTTCCACCATAGCTTGCTCTGGAATTTGTTCTTGCCGTACAGCTGCTTTCCCAAAGCGTTTTCGTCCTGCAGGCGGTTGCGGATGTCGGTGGCGAGGAAGGCCAGCGTGATGCCGTTCTCCTTCATCCAACGCAGGTCGGCCACGACGCCCTTGGGGTCTACGCGCTCGTTTATCCAATAGTAGTAGCACCCCACGCGGATGCTGTCAGGCGGTGTGAGGAATGACTGGTAGAGCTGATCGCGCTGTGCATTGGCCGTAGCAGAAACAGCCATCAAAAAAGCAAACAGCAATGCTTTGAATAGGATAGGTTTTCTCATCTTCTGTTAGTTCTTTATTTATATTTAAGTGCAAAGGTACTAAAAATCTTCTGTATCTACCATTGTTTTTGAGTTTTTTTTCGTAACTTTGGCTCCGCCGAAGTTACTTGGCACTCGGAAATACTCAAAAATATTTGGCATTTCACTCGTTTTTTCGTAACTTTGTAAGAATTCTCAGCTTTTCTTTGTATAAAGGCAGTTTAGGGGATTGAGGAAAAACTGGGTTACGAATTGGAGACCGTACTCAATTCCACATTCTGCTAT
>CAJOOC010000043.1 GCA_905236165.1 uncultured Prevotella sp.
GTCAAACCCATAATTGTTTTAAGCTTTAGGTGGGAATTAATAGTTCCGCTCGCGCCTGAGCACCTACGGAGCGCAAGAACCCACCTTTAATATCGGTTTTGACAATTTGTCAATTTGACGAAGTCAAAATCGGGAATGTCAATTTTAGGTCTTAAAAAACTGCTTTTCTTCGTATTTTATTTTGCCAATATAGAAAAAATGTGTAACTTTGCATCCAAATTGCAAATTACCCACCACTGATGAGTGTTCAAATAAAACAGGCCAACGACAAAAAGACGATGAATGATTTCGTCGCCTTTCCCCGCCATCTCTATAAGAACTCTAAGGAGTATATCCCGGAGTTGGAGGGTGATGTAAGGAATTTCTTCAACCCCCAGAAGAACAACAGCCTGAACTATGCTGAGATACAGCCCTTTGTAGCCTACAGGAACGGCAAATGCGTGGGTCGCGTTGCAGCCATCATCAGCTACCGCGCCAACACGAAGTGGAACAAGAAGAATGTGCGCTTTACCTATCTCGACTTCATCGACGACCACGAGGTATCGGGAGCCCTCCTCTCCGCCGTAGAGAAATGGGGCAAGAAGCGCGGCATGACTGACTGTGAAGGTCCTATGGGCATCACCGACTTCGACAAGGAAGGCATGCTGATAGAGGATTTCCACCTCGGCGGCGGTACTATGGAGTTCTGGAACTACCCCTACTACGTGGAGCACATGCGTTTTCACGGCTACGACAAGGCTGTCGACTGGCTCCAGGCCCGCATCAGGGTGCCACAGGAAGTGCCTGCGAAGTATGCACGCGTAGCGAAACTCTCGAAGGAGATGTTCAACCTCAGGGTGGTGAAGAAGTCAAAGAAGGAGGTAAGGAACGAATGGGGCTACAAGATCTTCCGCCTCTTCAACGATGCCTTCGCTCCGCTCTATGGCACGTCGGTATTCAGCAAGGACCAGATAGACAACTATCTCAAGCAGTACCTCTCGGTTCTCGACCTCGAGCTGGTGCCCCTCATCCTCAACGAGAAAGACGAACTGGTTGGCGCCGCCGTGACGGTAAGGGATTTGTCGCCAGCGCTCAACAAGAGTCAGGGACGCCTCTTCCCCTTCGGATGGTACCACCTGTCGAAGGCGCTGATAACGAAGAACGCCGACAAGGCCCAGCTGATGCTCATCGCCGTACGCCCCGACATGCAGGGCCTCGGTCTCAACGCCCTGTTCTTCGATGACCTCATCCCCATCTACAACAGGGTAGGCATCAAATGGTGTGAGACAAACCCGCAGCTCGAGAACAACGTGAAGGAGCTCTCGCAATGGAAGCCTCTGAACCCCGAGATGGTGAAGAGACGCCGCTGCTGGCAGAAGAGGATAAAGTGAGAGGTTGAATATTGAAAATTGAAGGTTGAAAATTGAAATATTGAAATATAAGATATGAACAGAGTTGTTATTACCGGTATGGGAATATGGTCATGTCTTGGCCAGACGCTTGATGATGTGCGACAGTCACTCTTCGAAGGTAAGAGCGGCATTATCTTTTCACAGGAGCGCAAGGACCTGGGGTTCCGTTCAGCCCTTTGTGCTAATGTGCCACAGCCTAACCTCAAGCCTTTTGTTCCCCGCAACATGCGCCAGTTCATGCCCGAAGAGGCACAGTATGCATATATGGCTACCAAAGATGCCCTTGAGGCTGCAAAGATAGACCAGGATTTTCTTGACACCCATGAGGTGGGTATCATCTATGGCAACGACTCCGTAGCGGAGGCTACGATGAACGCCCTCGACAAGTTCCGTGAGTTCAAGGACACCAGCGCTTGCGGCTCTGGAGCCATCTTCCAGTCGATGAACTCGACAATCACAATGAACCTGGCTTGTCTCTTCAAGCTTCGCGGCATCAACCTGACATCTTCGGCTGCCTGTGCCTCCAGCTCGCTGGCTATCGGCAATGCGTACCTCTTAATAAAGAACGGTCTTCAGGACTGCATCATAGCCGGTGGCGGTCAGGAGGCAAACATGTACAGCATAGCATCGTTCGACGGCATCCAGGCTTTCTCCACACGTGAGGATGAGCCAACAAAGGCCAGCCGTCCTTTCGACAAGAACCGCGACGGCCTCGTGCCCGGCGGTGGTGCCGCAACGGTGATACTGGAGAGCTACGAGCACGCCGTGAAGCGCGGTGCGCCTATCCTCGCAGAGGTAATCGGCTGGGGCTTCTCCGGCAACGGCGACCATATCTCCACACCTAACGTGGCCGGTCCCGCACGCTCGCTGGAGCTGGCCATCAAGAATGCAGGCATCGACCCCAAGACGATAGGTTATATCAACGCCCACGCTACCTCCACCCACGCCGGCGACGGACGTGAGGCGATGGCCATAGCACAGATCTTCGGTGACTATAAGGTGCCCGTAACCTCAACGAAGTCGCAGACCGGCCACGAGATGTGGGCAGCCGGAGCAGCAGAGTGCATCTACTCCATGCTGATGATGAAGAACGGCTTCATTGCAGGCAACATCAACTTCGAAGAACCCGACGAAGAGACATCGTGCATCAACATCATACCGCAGACAATACAACAGGGTTTCGACATCTTCTTGTCTAACTCATTCGGTTTCGGTGGCACGAACTCTACATTGATAATAAAGAATCTATAAATAACAGTAAAAAAGATTATGACACGCGAAGACATTATTGCAAAAGTTAACTCAGTACTCGCTGAGGAGTTTGAGGTAGAAGAAAGCTCAATCACCCCTGATGCCAACATCAAGAACACCTTGGCTCTCGACTCACTCTCCCTGGTAGACCTCGTAGCACTCATTCAGTATACCTATAAGGTAAAGATTCCTGCAGAGGATCTGCCAAAGGTTCAGACCTTCAATGACCTCTACGACTATATTGAGAGTCACGCATAGTAAATAGCCCCACCCTATCCCTCCTCAAGGGGAGGGAGAAGCAGGCGCGATGACAAATGGGAAATCAAAGATTTGGCAGGCGCTTGATGGGCTAAATAATATGACACTTTATACAACAGACTACAGCATTTTACTGTAGTCTGTTGTATGATAAGAGGGAGGATTATCTACATCCCCAGGTCCCCTCTAATCTCAGAGGAAGAGCAAGAGAGGAAAGAGGGGGAGCAAGAGAGGAAAGAGGAAGAGCAAGAGAGGAAAGAGGGGGAGCAAGAGAGGAAAGAATAAAGAAAAAGAAACTTCACAAAGAAATGGAAATAGAAATTACTGACCTTATACCTCAGCGTGCTCCCATTATGATGGTTGATGCGCTTGTTCATGCTGATGCAGAAGAGGCGAGCTGCGAGCTGACGCTTCGTGAGGATAACTTCTTCCTCGAAGGTGACGGTAAGATGGCAGAGGTAGGACTCATAGAACACATAGCGCAGTCGGCCTCGGCCTTTGCTGGCTACCGTGCCATCGAAGAAGGTGCTACAGAGCCTCCTGTGGGGTATATCGGTGAGGTGAAGAATTTCCATCTCTATCAGCGTCCGAAGGTGGGTGACGTGCTGGTTACTACCATCACGATGGGACCTACCGTTGAAGGCGTCACCATCATACGCGGTGAAACGAAGAAGAAAGACGCCCCCGAGACCGTCTTTGCCGACACGATGATGAAGATATTCATTGAAGACTGAGGCCTCACTCCCATCCCTATCCAGAGGAGGGGACTGATACTTGAAACCAGGAACCTGAAATTCAATATATGTTATTAGAAAATAAATTTTACAGGATTGTGAAGATGGAGGGTGATGGGCTCTCTGCTATTTTCAAGGTGGATATTCTTCCTGACTGCACCGTGTATGAGGGACATTTCCCCGGGAAGCCCATTTGTCCGGGAGTGTGCAACATAGAGACGATAAAGGAATGTGCCAGTCATCTTCTTGACAAGCCGCTCACCATCAACACCATCAAGCAATGTCGCCTGACGGCCATCGCCTCACCAAAGGTATGTCCGCAGGTAAGCATCTCGGTCAATGTCACACAGAACGGCGACACCTATGCCGTGATAGCGAAAATATACGACGACAGACAGTCCTACATGGACTTCAAGGGCACGCTGTCGTAACCCGCGGCATCCCTATTCCAGACTCAACTTTTCATGTTCATACCAAAGTTATGACAAGACTATTCATCACAATATACCATTATTTCAGAAACCATCGGGCGGCAATGTGGCTCTCGATGGTCGTTCTGTTTATTATAACAGCCGTCTTTGCCTCAATGATACACCTTGAGGAAGACCTCAACAAGCTGATGCCTTCATCGAAAAATCCTGACGGCACGACGAAGATGGCCTTTGCCGACCTTTGCATCAAGGACAAGACCTATCTGCTCTTTGAGGCCAGGGGGAAAACGGTGAATACCGATACGCTCGTCAGCGTGTGTGATGAGTTTGTCGACTCGCTCCTTGCCCGTGATAATGCTAAGGACAGCACGTCACGCGCCATCGGTGACGTGTTCTACAACATACCCGACGACCTGCCCCTCGAAGGTGTCTCGTTCCTTACGGAGAACCTGCCGTCATACATCGACACTACGGCATACTCCGCCTTCGACAGCCTGCTGACACTCAACAACATAAGGGCTCAGATGGAGAAGAACGCCAGCGACTACAGGACAGCGACGGAGAGCGGCGACGAGACGGGCGAGCTGATGGCGTCGCTACTGGGAATGGACCCTATCGGCATGCGCAATGTGCTTGCCAAGCAGATGGAGCCTCTCACGCAGGCCGCGGGAGGGACATACAAGACTATCGACTCACATTTCTTCGTTCCTGACTCAAGCGTCTGTGTGGCATTCATCTCACCAGCCTTCTCGGCTACCAACACCGGACAGGGCTCGCAGCTGTTCATAGACCTGAACGACCTCATCGAGACGTTCCGGCAGACTCATCCCGGCGTGAAGATATGCTATTACGGCACTCCCGCAAGCGGATACTACAACTCCTCAACGATAAAGGGCGACCTCACCACTACGATAGCAGGCTCATTGGTCATAGTGCTGCTCGTGATATGCCTGTGTATGCGCAACTGGAACACTATACCCCTGCTGCTGCTACCCGTAGCCTTCGGCACACTCTTCGGGCTGGCGCTGATGTACTTCATCAAGGGACAGTTCTCGCTCCTGGCCCTCGGCATCGGAGCAATAGTGCTGGGTGTGGCAATGAGTTATGTGCTTCATATCATCACACACTATAAGTATGTGGAAGACTCTGAACAGGTGCTGCGCGACGAGACGAAGCCCGTACTGCTGGGATGCCTCACCACCATCGGTTCGTTCATGGGACTCATCTTCATCAAGACCGACCTGCTGCAGGACTTCGGACTCTTTGCTGCCTTTGCCATCGTGGGCACTACGGTATTCGCACTCATCTACCTGCCGCACCTGCTCTCGCTTGAGAAGAACAAGGTGAACAAGCAGGCCTTCAGCCTTATCGACAAGATAAATAACTACCCCTTTGAGAAGAACAAGGTACTGCTGGGCATCATCTGCATCATCACCTTTATCGGCTCGTTAGCCTATGTTGTAGAAGGTACGACGTTCGACTCCGACATGGGCAACCTGGGCTATCTCTCCGACGATACGGAATATGCCGAGAAGCTTCTGCGCGACAAGACATATACTGAGGACAAGACGAAATACTTTGCCTCACAGGGCAAGACGATGGAGGAGGCTCTTGAGAAGTTCTCCCTGCTGTCAGAGAAGCTCGACTCTCTGCAGCAGCTTGGACTGGTGAAGGACTACACCCACACGAACAGCATCTTCATACCGCTGAAAGTGCAGCAAGAGCGCATCGACGCGTGGAAAGCCTTCTGGACTCCAGAGCGCATTGAGAAGGCACGCACACTCATCGCCGCTACGGCACCGGCAGCCTTCAGGGGCATCACGACAGAAGAGGGTATGCTGAACACCAGCGAGTTCTATGAGCCATTCTTCGAGATAGTAGGCAACGACTATATCCCTACCCCACTCTACGAGGCCAGCATCATTCCTCCAGGCTATCAGTCGACGCTGATGGAACAGACGATGGCAGGCGACTATCTGTGCTTCACCTCCGTCAGATGTGCCAACGACTCCGTTCGCGGCAAGGACACCGACTACAACAGGATATGCAGCTCAATAGCCAACGAGCCCGGCATGATGGTGCTCGACACCTATTTCTATACCACCGACGGCCTGGAGCAGCTCAACAGCGACTTCAACATCCTTCAGTGGGTAAGCATGCTCTTCGTTTTCGTGGTGCTGCTGCTCTCGTTCCGCTTCAACCTGCGCTACACCATTATCGGCTTCTTCCCGATATTCTTCTCATGGCTGATAGTGCTGGGTGCAATGGCGATATTCAATGTGAAGTTTAATCTCATCAACATCATCATATCGACATTCATCTTCGGTATAGGCGTTGACTACTCCATCTTTATCATGAACGGCCTGATAGCTGGAGACAAGGAAGGCACACGCTCCGTGCTGGCATATCACAAGACTGCCATCTTCTTCTCGGCCTTCATACTTATCGTGACAGTGGCCTCGATGCTCTTCGCCAAACATCCGGCAATACAGTCAGTGGGCTTCGCCACTCTCGTGGGAATGATTTCGGCAGTAGTACTGTCATACGTCATACAACCGGCGATGTTTAAGAGATTGAACAGAGAACATTAACTTCGTTGATCCGCTCAGGACGCTCCTTGATGCGTCAAGCGCATCATAGTCGCCTCGTTCGGGGTTGACCATTATCACGGGCGAGACGCCCACGTCCCTGGGTTGACGAAATCAAAATTGAAAAGTCAAGATTGAAGAATAAAGACAAACAATGAGAATAAGACAATACATACTGCTACTACTGGTGCTGCTTTTTTCGGTGCCATCTATGGCTGTTCTGAAGGAGGACAGCCTTGCCAGCAGTCTCGCTATACTGCGTAACGAGCTCACCACCTATCACGATGACTACGGCAACAAACAGCAAATGATGAAGGCAGCGGGACAGCGCGTCTTCCAGCAGCTGATGCTGACGATGCACCGCAGCAACCAGAATGCCCTCATGCTCTATTCTCAGAATGAAGGCTACGTCTTCGACCTTACCTACGCCTGCCACGAGGCTATCGGCCAGTATAAGGAGTTCCGCCGTCATCTCATCCCCTTCAGGGCTTTCGTAGATAAAAGCGAAAGCGAAGTAGAGCGCTTCGACAGTCTTATCAACTGTCTGAAGACAATGCCCGTGATGACGCTTGGCGAGAAAGCGAAGATAGACCGCGATGTGTGTCTGGCCCTTGCGGTGAACACCCGAAGGATGGTAGTGGAGGACCGCGACCAGCTCTCCGAATACATCTCCTACTATAAGATGACCGAGGACAAGCTGAAATATCTCAACGACTACGCCAACAGCAAGTATTCGGAGATACAGAACAGCATCTTCATCAACGGCAGCGACAACTACTTCACCATCCTCTCGCGTCTGCACTCCTATCTTACCGAGACGAGAGAGAGCATCGGCAAGAAATACACCTATTATAACAACGTGCGGTCACAGTGGGACATACGCTGGATTCTCAGAGTGTTTATGTTCATCGTCTTCTACGGATTAATTGCCGTCGTGCTCAATCAGCTTGTCATAAGGCTGCTTGCCAAAAAACTTATGAAGCACAGCTCAATGTCGAGAATCGCTGAGACCTTCATGGCCAAGCGCACGATGATAATCCTTGCATCCACAGCCGTCACCTTTGCCATCATTCTCGGAATAGTGCAGGCTCTGTCAACACAGAACTTCCTCATTATGGCATCATCGCTACTGGTGCAGTTTGCGTGGCTGATGAGTGTCATCATTATCTCGATAATGTTCCGCGCGAAGGCCGAAGAGTCAATTCGGACGCTATTCCTCTACATGCCGCTGCTGGTAAACGGATTTATCGTCATCAGCTTCCGCGTGGTGCTGATTCCCAACACCCTCGTCAATCTTATCTTCCCGCCAATACTGCTGTTCTGCTGTCTGTGGCAATGGTATGTTATGAGGAAATACAAGAGCAGCGTAGCTAAGAGCGACAGGGCCTATGCCGCATTCTCACAGTTTGTGTTCATCGTTTCGCTCGCATGCTCCGTAACAGGCTATACGCTGCTCTCCGTGCAGATTCTCATCTGGTGGATAATGCAGCTCACGTGTATCCTCACCATCACCTGTATCCGCGACTGGTACAAGGAATATCGCAGGATAAACAAGCTTGACGAAAAGCCCATCACACAGGTGTGGCACCACAACATCATATATCTCGTGGGGCTTCCTGCAGCCGCTGTTGCCTCTATCGTCATCAGCCTCTACTGGGCTGCGGGAGTGTTCAACCTGAGCGACCTCACCCTGACGTTCTTCAAGAACAACTTCATCGACACCCAGAACTTCAAGGCAAGCATCTTCGACATAGCTACAGTAGCCATACTCTATTTCATCTTCAACTACCTGAACCGCACGGCGAAGGCCTTCGCCAAATTCTTCCTCGAGCAGCAAGACCCCTCGAATGCCGCACAGCGTTTCATGATGGTGAAGAACATCCTGCAGATACTCATCTGGGGTATATGGTTCCTTGTATCGCTGGCTATCTTCCACATCTCAAACACCTGGCTCGTAGTAATCTCGGGCGGCCTATCCACAGGTATCGGCTTTGCCTCGAAAGACATCCTGGAGAATATCTACTACGGCATCTCGCTCATGACGGGCCGCATAAAGATTGGCGACCTCATAGTATGCGACGGTGTGAGAGGCACCGTATCCAGCATCTCGTATACCTCAACGATGATCGACACCATCGACGGCTCGGTGATAGCATTCCAGAATTCGCAGCTCTTTACGAAGAACTATAAGAACATGACGCGCAATCACGGATACGAATGCCACATTCTCGACGTTGGAGTGGCCTACGGCTCAGACATCAAGCAGGTACGCCAGGTGATTGTCGATGCAGTCAGCCAGCTTGACAATATCGACAGCCGTCGTGGAGTGAAGGTGGTGCTGAAAGAGTTTGCCGACTCGGCATTGCTGCTCAAGGTTGTCGTATGGGTCAACGTATTCACGCAGTTCGCCGACGACGGCATAATACTCGAAGCTATCTACGAGGCTCTGAACAAGAACAGCATCGAGATACCATTCCCGCAGCTCGACATTCATCAAAGAGACTGAATTTGTTAATTCGAACCATCATACTCCTCCTTCTCTCCCTGCATCTGAATGCTGCATGGGCCGAGACCTCCGACTCTCTCATAGTGAAGACCATGAGGGACAACGGCGTCACGTTCTCTCATAACAACAGCGTGACGCTGCTGACCAACGGTGCCGAGAAGTTCACGGATCTCTTCGCTGCCATCCGTCAGGCAAAGAGCAGCATCCACATGGAGTATTTCAACTATCGCAACGACTCCATCGGTAATGCCCTCTTCGACCTGCTGGCCGAGAAGGTGAAAGAAGGGGTAGAGGTGCGCGTGATGTTCGATGCCTTCGGCAACATGTCCAACAATATGCCGCTGAAGAAGAAGCACATACAGGCTATTCGCGAACACGGCATAGAGCTGTATGTCTTCGACCCTACCACGTTTCCCTGGATCAACCACGTGTTCCATCGCGACCACAGGAAGATAGTTGTGATAGACGGTGAGATAGCCTATACGGGCGGTATGAATGTTGCCGACTATTACATTCACGGCACGGAGAAGGTGGGAGCCTGGCACGACATGCATTGCCGCATAGAGGGCGAAGAGGTTAACACGCTGCAGCGCATCTTCCTCAAGATATGGAACAAGACGTCGAAGCAGAACGTTGGCGGCGAGAAGTATTTCCGCTCCACACCGCCGCGAACGCTGTTCACAGGCCTCAAGCCCGACACCTCAGTTACGGCGGGCAGCAAGATGGTGGGCATCATCAACAGGGAGCCGCATAAGACGAACAAGATCATGAGGCAGTTCTATATCGCCTGCTTCGACAACGCCAAGGACAGCATCAAGCTCATCAACCCCTACATGTCCTTGACCCACTCGGTGAAGAAAGCCATCAAGCGAGCCATCAAGCGCGGCATCAGGTTCGAGGTCATGATGGCTGAGAAGAGCGACATCCCTATGGAGCCAGACGCTTCGTTCTATCACCTTCACTGGATGATGAAGCGCGGAGCACACGTATATATCTATCAGGGTGGCTTCCACCACACCAAGGTGATAATGGTTGACGGAAAGCTATGTACCGTAGGCAGCTGCAACCTCGATGCACGCTCGCTGAACTGGGACTATGAGGAGAATGCCGTCATCGTAGACCGCAATACCACGATGGAGCTGATACGACTCTTCGAAAAAGACAAGGAGAAATCCTTCATGCTCACACCCGAGAAATGGGACCAGTGGCGCAGCAGATGGAAAAAGACCGTAGGCTGGATGTCACAACTCTTCAGCACATGGCTATAAACGTCATCACAAGGAAATCATATCCGCGTCAAATAAAACAGTTTCGTAATTCGTTATTCTAATAAACGATAATTGGTTAATTCGTTAATTTGTTAATTCGATATATGGCTATGACAGAATCAGAAATCAATCAGCTTGTTCTCGACAATATGGGCTTTGTCGTAAGCATAGCCCAGCAGTATCGCAATCTGGGTAACGACCTCGACCTCGACGACCTTATCAGCGAGGGCACCATCGCTATGCTCAAGGCGGCCCGCAAATGGGACCCCGACAAGGGAGTGCGTTTCGTCAACTATGCCGTTCACGATATCCGCAAGGCTATGGAGCGTGCCCTGCCCGAGAGCGTCATCACCACCGAGGCGCTTCCTGAAAAACTGAAGGCCGGAAAGCCACTTACCAACGATGCCGCTGAGGACAACGACCTATTCTCCAACCTCGCACCCGTCATAGAATATCTCAATGAACGCGAGCAGCAGGTCATCATAGCATACTACGGCATCGGGACCGGAGAGAGATACACGATGGAGGAAATTGGCGAGCAACTCGGATATACCAGAGAGCGCGTCAGGCAGATACGCAAGACTGCAGAAAGAAAGATGCGCCGCATCCTAAACCACAACGTGTTTATCTAATTGTACCCCGAACGAGGCGACTATGTCCCTTTGAGCATTAAGCATTAAGCTTTAAGCTTTGTCGCGGGCGAGACGAGCTACAAATTGAAAATTGAACCCCGAATGGGGCGACTATGATACGCTTGCCGTATCAGGGAGCGTCCCGAGCGGGTTGACGAAGTCAAAATTATCACGGGCGAGACGCCCACGTCCCTAGGGGTTGAAAATTGAAAATTGAAAATTAATTTGTTAATTTGTTAATTCGATTTATGAATCATAAAAATATCATCATCAGTTGCCTCATGCTGCTCCTGGCTGTAGCAGCAAAGGCTGAGAACGTTTATGTCTATGGTATAGCCTATTCTCCCACAGACTCCGTTACCTACCTCACAGACATACGCATCCTTGAGAACGTAAAGTTGCAGAAGAAGACCAAGTTTCTTCAGTCCCGCAACGAATACTCTATACAGCTGAAGCAGTATATGTCTGAGCAGGGACTGGACCACTACGTTTGTGCCGTAGTATTCAAGCCTACCTACAAGTCTCTCTACAAAGACTACGTAAACTACAAGAAATACCTTACGAAGCGCAACCTCGTTATAAGCACTATCGACCAGATGAAGTTCCAGTTCCGCGCCATCACGGAATAAGGAGTAGATTATGACCTACGAAATAGGCGGACATACCATTATCATAGAAGGAAGGGAGCAGATGCTCGATACGCTCCTTCCCTCGTTTGTGCCGTTTAAGGTCATCACCTCGAAGGCTGACCCCGTCATCACCCTCGCTCTCTGCTTCGGGCAGGACGGCAGCATGCCGCATACCCCCGAGCGAGGCAGCCACCTCATTCGTGACATCGATACGGGCAACGGTATGACCCGTGTTGACAAGCTAAGCAATGGCGGCTATCAGTTTCTCATTCGTAACATACAGGGTGAAGAATGTGCGCTGCTGACAGCCTCTCCCACTTTCCACAGCTGCCATTGCCGCATACTGTGCAATGGAGCATATCAGCAGTTCGCACTCAACAACGCGCTCATGATAGCCTACGCATTCAGTACGGCGCGGCGTCAGACACTACTGCTGCATGCCTCCGTAATACGCTATGAGGGCAAGGCCTACGCCTTTACCGCTCCCAGCGGAACAGGTAAGAGCACGCAGGTGGCCAACTGGCTCACCACCATCCCGGGATGCGACATGATTAACGATGATAATCCCATCATACGTATCGTCGATGGCCAGCCCATGCTCTTCGGTTCCCCCTGGAGCGGAAAGACTCCGTGCTACCGCAATACGCATGCACCGCTGGGAGCAATAGTGAAGATAGCCCGCGATACTACGAATCACGTAAGCAAGATGCCGCCGCTGCAGGCCTTCTCCACCATCCTCTCGGCATGCTCGTCAATGAAATGGGATGAAGAGACATATCAGGACATCTGTACCACCACATCCGCCATCATCGAAAAGACCGGCATATACACCCTTCATTGCCTGCCTGACCCACAGTCGGCAATAGTATGCAGAGACTACCTATGCAGATAAGCAACGACATACTCATCCCCCACATCGGCGAACTCATTCAGCAGGGCCATACCGTCACGCTCCCCCTCAGGGGCTATAGCATGCGCCCCTATCTGGAGGACAATCGCGACAAAGCCCTGCTCGCACCTCCGCCAAAGGAGCTGCATGTAGGCGATGTCGTCCTTGCTGCCATACAGCCAAAACGCTATGCCCTGCATCGCATCGTAGGCATCAGCGGAGAGGCAATAACGCTCTATGGCGACGGAAACTTCTCACCCGAACACATCAGGCAGCAGGATGTCATAGCAATAGCCAAAGGGTTCTATCGAAAAGGCCGTAACCGCCTTGAATCCACTGATAGCCGCGCATACAACGTGTACTGGAAAACGTGGCTACGGCTAAGGCCCATAAGGAGATACCTCCTGGCTCTGTGGCGACTATACCATTACCCACGCCTTACTGCAAGGCAGATAATAAACAGATTTCTCAAACAATAATATGTTAATTGGTTAATTTGAATAATATGCAAGTAAGAACAGGCTTCAAACTCAACGAGGTATGTGGCGAACGCTTCCTCGTACCAATGGGAGAAGGCAATATAGACTTCTCAAAGCTCATCTCTCTCAACGACAGTTCCTATCTCTTGTGGCAGCGCATGGAGAAGGGTCCGTTCACCATCGACGACCTTACCAAGGTGCTGTGTGATGAATATGAGGTAGATGCCGCTACAGCCCAGCGCGACATCGAAGGCATGATACAGCAGTTCAAGGCTGAGGGAGTAGTAATCGACTAACAGAATAAAAACATAACATAAAAACCATGTACAGAACAGTCACCTGCGGAGATCTCCGCATCACTAATGTAGGTCAACAGGTCACACTTGCCGGATGGGTACAGGGCATACACAACCTCGGTGCCCTCACCTTCATCGACCTTCGCGACCGTTACGGCATCACGCAGCTTGCCTTCAACGAAGACGCGCCGCAACACCTTAAGCAGCTTGCGCTGACCCTGGGACGTGAATATGTCATCCAGGCAACGGGCATCGTGGCAGAGCGCTATTCCAAGAATCCAAAGCTTCCTACGGGCGACATCGAAATCATCGTCAGCGAGCTCAACATCCTTAGCGAGAGTCAGACACCTCCCTTCACCATCGAAGACAATACCGACGGCGGCGACGAGATACGAATGAAGTATCGCTATCTGGACCTGCGACGCTCCTGCGTGAGGAAGAACCTGGAGCTGCGTCATAAGATTACAATCCTCATACGTAACTTCCTGGACTCACGACAGTTCATCGAGGTAGAGACGCCAATCCTCATCGGTTCAACACCCGAGGGAGCACGCGACTTCGTGGTGCCTTCACGCATGAATCCCGGACAGTTCTATGCTCTGCCACAGTCTCCGCAGACGCTCAAACAGCTGCTCATGGTATCGGGCTTCGACCGTTACTTCCAGATAGCAAAATGCTTCCGCGACGAAGACCTGCGTGCTGACCGACAGCCAGAGTTCACACAGATCGACTGCGAGATGTCGTTCGTTGACCAGGAAGACGTCATCGGAATCTTCGAGGATATGGCCCGTCATATCTTCAAGGAGACACGCGGTGTGGAGATGCCTGCAAAGCTGCGCCAGATGACTTGGCATGAGGCAATGCAGAAATATGGTTCCGACAAGCCCGACCTGCGCTTCGGAATGGAGTTTGTGGAGCTGATGGACGTGCTGAAACTCGGCACCTTCCAGGTCTTTGACGGCGCAGCATATATCGGCGGTATCTGTGCTCCGGGGTGCGCTTCATATACACGCAAGCAGCTCGACCAGCTGACAGACTTCGTAAAGAGCCAGCAGGTAGGAGCCAAGGGACTTGTATATATCAAGATGAACGAGGACGGCACCGTCAAGTCGTCCGTCGATAAGTTCTACACAGCGGAGCAGCTACAGGCCGTTGCCGACAAGATGCAGGCAAAGAAGGGCGACCTCATACTCATCCTCAGCGGCGACAACGCCAACAAGACGCGCATACAGCTGTGCTCGCTCCGACTTGAGATGGGACGCCAGCTCGGACTCATGGACAAGAATCGCTTTGAGTGCTTGTGGATTACCGACTTCCCGCTCTTTGAGTGGAGCGACGAAGAGCAGCGACTCATGTCAACTCACCACCCATTCACGATGCCCAACCCCGATGACATTCCTCTTCTCGACAGCGACCCGGCAAAGGTACGCGCAAAGGCATACGACTTCGTATGTAACGGTATAGAGCTGGGAGGCGGTTCGCTACGTATTCATGACGGCAAGCTGCAGGAGAAGATGTTCCAGGTGCTCGGCTTCACACCCGAGAGGGCTATGGCACAGTTCGGATTCCTCATCAACGCCTTCCGCTATGGTGCGCCACCACATGCAGGACTGGCCTTCGGACTTGACCGCTTCGTGAGCGTCATAGCAGGACTCGACTCTATCCGCGACTGCATAGCATTCCCCAAGAACAACAGCGGCAGAGACGTCATGCTCGATGCTCCCTCTGCAATCGACGAGAAACAGCTCAAAGAACTGCAGATTACCGTCCAGGCATAATTCGAGTAATTCGTGGTATAGAAAAAATTAGGAGATAAGCACAGATTCGTGTTTATCTCCTATTCTTTTATCGTCTCCTGTTCAGAAGGAAATTATCGTCTCCAGCGTGGCAGCTTGTCGTCGGTGAAGA
>CAJOOC010000044.1 GCA_905236165.1 uncultured Prevotella sp.
AGAGTGAAAAGTGAAAAGTGAAGAGTGAAGAGTGAAAAGTGAAAAGTGAAGAGTGAAGAGTGAAAAGTGAAAAGTGAAGAGTGAAGAATTAACCCCACCCCCGGCCCTCCCCCAAGGGGAGGGAGGGGTTATCGCGGGCGAGACGCCCACGTCCCTGGTACAACAAATTGAACACCCTATTTTCAAAATAATTTGAAGCTGCGATAAAGCCGAATATTCCGACGGGAATGGTTTATACTGTAGTATCAGATATGTTTGTTATTGTAAATTCTTGTGTAAAGTTACGAAAAAAATATTTTTTGTTGTGGTTATATCATTTTTTTTCATTAACTTTGCGGCATGATTTCATTTGATGCGAAACTTGAAACTTGCAACTTTATTGAAACCATAATACAAAGACATTAACTTTCCTAAAACAAAAAGAAGATGATTAACCAACCAAAAGTAAAACTGGGTATCGTTGGCGTTAGCCGCGACTGTTTCCCCATTGCTCTTACTAAGGCCCGCCTTGCAGCCCTGATGGATGAGGTGCGCGCTGCCGGTCTGCCCGAAGTGTATGACTGTCCTGTCATCATTGAGAATGAGACAGACACGATGAATGCCCTGAAGTGGGCTCAGGAGGAGGGCATCAATGCTGCGTGCATGTTCCTCGGCAACTTCGGCCCGGAGGGTCCTACCACCTTATTTATTAAGAAGTTCTGCGGCCCTGCTATGGTGCTGGCAGCTAAGGAGGAGGGTAAGAAGAATCTGGCTTCTGACCGTGGCGACGCTCTCTGCGGCGTGCTGAACTTCAGCTATAACGTAGGTCTGCGCCGTCTGCGCGTATATATCCCTGAGTATCCTAATGTTACGCCTAAGGAGGCTGTTAAGGAACTGGGTGACTTCCGCAACATAGCACGTGTCGTTATCGGCATGCGTAACCTGAAGGTTATCGGCTTCGGCCCACGTCCTTTCGACTTCCTGGCCTGCAACGCACCTATCCAGCCTCTGTATGACTTGGGCTGCGAGGTGCAGGAGAACTCTGAGCTCGACCTGAAGTGTCAGTTTGAGAAGGTGGCCGACCGCAAGAGCGAGATTGAGGCTATTGCAAAGGACATGGAGCAGGAGCTGGGTGCAAAGCGCAATACGTATCCTGAGGTGCTGCCCAAGCTGGCACAGCTGGAGCTTGCTCTGCTCGACTGGTACGAGAACCAGAAGGGTGCCTGCAACTACGCTGTCTTTGCCAATAAGTGCTGGCCTGCATGGCAGCCTGTATTCGGCTTTGAGCCTTGCTACGTGAACTCTCGCCTGACAGGTCGCGGCATTCCTGTAGCTTGTGAGGTGGACCTCTATGGTGCTGTTTCAGAGTTTATGTGTGAGTGTGCTACGGAGATGCCTGCCACGCTGCTGGACATCAACAACTCCGTGCCTGACGATGTCGTTCCTGCCGGTGCCGACCTTAAGGGTGCTTCACAGAAGGACCTCTACATGGGCTTCCACTGCGGTAACACCTGCTCAGATTGCATGAAGAGCTGCAAGATTAAGTATCAGCTCATTCAGGCTCGCCTGATGGGTGAGGAAATCACCAAGGGTACGCTGGAGGGCCAGATTATGCCAAGCGCTACGACGATGTTCCGTCTGCAGAGCAACAGCGACGCTAAGCTCGTCAGTTACATCGCCGAGGGTCATTTCCTCGACATCGACCCCTGCTCTTTCGGTGGCATAGGCATAGCTGCCATCCCAGGCTTCGCAAGGTTCTACCGCCACGTGCTGGTAGGCAAGCGCTTCCCACACCACGGTGCATACGCCTTCAAGGCAGTGGGCAAGATACTTTTCGAGGCCCTGCACCTGCTGGGCGTTGACGACATCAATACGCCGCTTCCAGCCGGACAGCTCTATCCGGGCGAGAATCCATTCGCAATATAAAGAAATCCCCCTGACCAACCAGTCAGGGGGATTTTTTTACGAAGCGCTTCGCTACGAAGCGGGGCTTTGCCCCTACGAAGTGCGCCAAGGTCGCTACGAAGACAACGTTACTCCTTGTCCTTCACATTGTTGTGTTCGGCCATGTATTCTCTTGGCGTCATGCCGTAGAAACGTTTGAATGTGGTGGAGAATGACGGTGCATTGCCGAATCCGCATGCGTAAACGACCTCCGTGACGTTCATGTTGCCCGATGCGAGGAGATTGGCAGCCTGCTTCAGTCGCAGGTTGCGTATGAAGTCATGAGGTGTCTGGCCCGTCAGTTCCTTCATCTTTCGGTGCAGGTGAACGCGGCTGATGCCTACCTCCGACGCTATCATGTCGACGCTGAGGTCACTGTTGGTCAGGTTGTCGTTGATGGTGCGCATGATGCGGTCGAGGAGCTTGTCGTCAGGTGACTGGATGTAGATGTCATCGACCTGCTGTTCGAGCTGGTCGTTGCGTCCGTACTTGAGCTGCAGCTGCTGTCGGGTGTGTATGAGATTGTCGATGGTGCGCCTGAGGATGTCCATGTTGAAAGGCTTGAGGATATAGGCATCTGCACCCGTTGCGAGTCCTTCTATCTGGTCCTCGTCGCGGCTCTTGGCGGTGAGCAGTATGACGGGCACGTGGCTGGTCTCGGCATTGGCCTTGATCTTCGAGCACAGCGTGTTGCCGTCCATCTCGGGCATCATGATGTCGGAGATGACAAGCTGCGGCACGTCCTTGAGTATTTCGCCAAGGGCGATACGTCCGTTTTCACATGTCACGACGTCGTAGTCATCTCGCAGTTCCTCCTCCAGATAGCGTAGTATCTCGGTGTCGTCTTCGGCTATCACGATGCGGGCAGGGCCTCTTTGAAGTGAAGAGGGAAGAGGGAAGAGGGAAGAACCGGCTTCGTCGGAGGTGAGTGAAGATGGTGCCGTCTGCGATGGTATTGCAGACTCTCCGACAGCGGTGGTCGGAGCAGCAGTGAGGGCGGTGGTGTCGGCTGCTGCTGTGGGCTCCATGATTTCCTCTTCCTTGAGATGGCTCTTTCCCAGCGGGATGGTGATGATGAATTTGCATCCTACTCCGCTTTGGTCGTTGCATGCCGTGATGGTGCCGTGGTGCAGTTCAACGAGTGCACGTGTGAGGTCGAGGCCTATGCCCGTGCCGGTGTTGCGGTCGTTGATTCCGGACGGTGTCTGATAGAAACGCTCGAAGATGCGCTCCAGTTTGTCCTCGGGGATCTGGTCGCCGTTGTTGTAGATGGTGAGGACGAGGGAGGTGGGGATTGGAGGCGATGGTATTGCAGGCTCTCCAACGGAGGATGGCGCTGACAGGGATGACGGTGCAGACTCTACGCCTGCAGGTGGAGCGGTGTTGAGGCTGATGCGTATGATGCCCTCTCTTGGTGTGAATTTGAATGCGTTAGAGAGGATGTTGACCACTATCTTGTCGAAGTGATTACGGTCTATCCATACATCGAGTTGTTCGCAGGTGTGCTCGTATGTGAACTTGATATTCTTTGCCTTGGCCTGTTGTGTGAAGAGACTGTAGATGTCTTGTATGAACGGTATGATGTCTGTCTGCTGCATGTGCATCTGCATCTGTCCCTTGTCAATCTTTCTGAGGTCCATCATCTGGTTGATAAGGCTCAGTATGCGCTGTGCATTGCGTTGCATGGTCATGTAGATGCCTCGTCTGTGTGTGTCTTTCTCCTGCTGCAGGAGTGAGAGCAGCGGAGTGACGATGAGTGTCATAGGCGTCCTTATCTCATGGGAGATGTTCATGAAGAATTTCAGTTTTGCGTCGGCGAGTTCCTCAGCATGTATATGCTCCTGCAGACGCAGCCGGTCCTGCTCCTTGCGCTGCCTGTATCGCAGGTAGAGACCGATGGCGGCCAGGAGCATGAGTGCATAGCAGATGTATGCGAGTGTTGTGGCATACCAGGGTGAGTGAATGACGACGGTGAAGCAGAGCTCTGGTGTGGTGATGTCGTTTCTGTCTGCGACGATGCGGAAGTGGTACGTTCCGGGCTGTATGTGGCTGAATGTTATCTCGTTGATGCCTGGCTGCATGCGCACCCATTCCTCGTTGTTGATGCTGTATCTGTATACGATATGTTCGGGGTTGTCGTAGGTGAGTGTGGAGAGCTGCAGTGCGAAGGAGTTGTCGTGACTGGCGAGGATGAAGTGGTCTGAGTCGATGACGGGGGAGTCGGTGACTTTCCACAGTCCGGACATCGTGGCGGGTGTGACAGCTTCGCCGTTGACCTTGAATCCTACGAGCTTCACCCGTGCTTTCCATTCTTCTTTCTTTATCTCATTGGGGTAGAACCATGTGATGCCTCCCAGACCTCCGAAGAGCATCCTGCCATCAGGGGCCACGAACGACGCACCATCGCTGAACTCGTTGGACTGCAGTCCGTTGTCGACGAAATAGCTGCTGATGTGGCGTGTCTTGGTATCGACGCAGCACAGTCCGTGGTCTGTTGCTATCCAGAGGCGTTTCGACATATCCTCTTCGATGGAGCTGATGCCATTGTCGGCCAGCCCGCCCTTTATGTCGTGGCTGTGCATTTCATGGGTCTTGAAGTCATAGCACAGCAAGCCGTTGTTGGTGCCAATGCGCACTTTGCCGCCTATCTCTTTGGCTATTCTGACGGGCGTGCCGTAGTTAGGGCAGTTGGAGCCGTTGAATGTTGATGTCCAGCTCCCGGTCTTTATGTGGAGGGCACAGAGTCCCATTGTGGTCGCGACATAGAGGCGCTTCTGGTCGGGGGAGAGTGATATCTGGGATATGTAGTTGTTGACGATGCTGTTGACCTTCCTGTCAGCTTCCGCTCCGGGTTTTATGGAGTAGGTCTCGATTTGGTCGGCACTGGCGGTATTGAAGCGCAGCAGGCCTTCACCCATCGTACCGACCCAGATATTGTTCTGCTTATCGGCTTCGATACCAAAGACGCTGACGGTATTGCCTTGTGGCAGAGGCTTCTTGTGCCAGCTCATGCCGGCGGGGTCTATCCAGCCCAATCCCTCCTTGTAGCTGCCTGCCCAGATGCGTCCCTGAGTGTCTTCGGCCAGTGTGAGGATCGTGGCAGGAAAGGAGGTCGGACTGAAATGTTTGATGAGTCCGCCGTCGTAGCTGAGGCAGTAGAGGCCGTCTTTGTCAGTTCCCACCCACATTCTCTTGTCGCTGCTGATGAGCACGCTTGTTACGCACGCGGTTCCTATAACATTACGCGAGTCCAGCTTATAACCCATGTAGGAGAAGCCGGGCACGCTGGATGGCTGCATATATACACCTTTCTGCAGCAGTCCGAACCAGTAGTTTCCGTTGAGGTCCTCTGTGATGCTGTAAACCTTTGCTTTAGCAAGGTCCACATCGCGGCTGTAATAGGGATTGTCGTTAATCTGGCCTGTGGTGGGATTAAAGATGGCCAGTCCTTCGCCGTCATAACCTATCATGATGTTCCCAGCCTTATTGAGGTAGAGCGATGAGATGTGCTTGCGCTGCGTACCACTTATAAGTGAAAAGTGAAAAGATGAGAGAGAAGTGTTTTCTCCGGTGGTGGCAGACAGAAGGTAGAGACCGTTGTTTGTCGTACCCACATAGATGTTTCCTTTCCTGTCTTCGCATATATCTGTCAGCGAGAAGCGTTGGTCGGGAGCGGTGAAATAATGCTTCAGGCCCTGTTTGCTCTGCACCCACAGTCCATCGTTTGACGTAGCAATCCACAGCCGCCCCTTGCTGTCCTCCCTAAGCCGTTGTATCATGGTGATTTTATTCAGCGCTCCGCCTAAGGTGTACGCCTGGTCGTTGCCTCGCATGCGCAGGATGCCGTGTCCGGATGTGCCTACCAGGATATCGCCGTTGCGGCGCTGCAGCAGACACGTGATGTAGCATGGCACCACGTTTCCCTGTGCATCGTGTGTGTCCACATTGCGGAACTGCTCCCCGTCGAAGGTTTGGAAGGCACCCCACATACCTATATAGAATATGCCACTCTTATTGTCCTCAAGGATACAGTTGACATAGTTGCTTGCCATGTTGCCGTATCTGTTCGATTCTTTCTTGTAGGAACTGTATTGATAACCGTCATATCGGTTGAGTCCGTTACGCGTGGCCACCCACACAAAGCCTACATGGTCAACGTACACCTGTGTGGTGAAACTGCTCGACATCATATTGTTGGCGTCGAAGTGTTTCCCCATCTGTGCCCTTACGGTTGTGAGAGTGAAACAGAACAGGAATGCTAATAAGGAATGTCTGTTAAACATTGATAATTATTGGTCTTTGTCATTCCGTTTGGGGGAATGCTGATGATTTATAGTTAGTATGGTGCAAAAGTAGTGTAATTTTTTGTAACATGCAAATATTTGCGTAATGTAACACGTAAAAATGTTACATCATGAAAATTTTATGTTAGAATTTCAAAGAATATCACTGTCATTTTGCCAATTTCGCGGTTTTATTAACAAAACTTTCTCACGCCAGACCTTGTCGCAGACGTAAGAACCGCATTCCCCGCCATGTCGCTGGCGAGACTCCCGTGCTCTCAAAATATTACTTGCGGAAATGTAACAAAAAACTTTTAATTCGTTTATGACGGATAAGTGCGTTGCAAAATGTTAATTGCGTGTTATAGATTATTAAGTGACATACATTTAATATGTATACCTTTGCAGCAGATTTATTTATAGTTAGTTTTTGGTATGTAAACGAGTAAATGGGGGGCCGGCGTGAGTCTCCCCCCCGTTTTTTCAAAAAATGAATTATCTTTTAATAACAATATATGTCTAACTCTAAACATTTACATTACTATCTTACGATGCTGCTGCTCTGCGTGGCTTCGTTTTCGCATGCACAGCCATCGCCACTGCATGTTGAGGGTCCCTTTCTCGTCAATGCGGAGGGTAAGCGCGTGAACATGCACGGCTTTGCGCAGACCTTCAGCCCCTGGTTCAATGAGCAGGGCACGAAATGGACGAACTACAACGTTGCAGGCTGTCTTTCCTACAACATGGGCATCATCGACAAAATCATGCAGGTTGGCTGGAAGATGACCTTCGTTCGCCAGCACATGGATCCATACTGGAGCAACAACCCAGGCGTATCCACCAATGGCGAGAGCGACATCTCGGCCTTTAACTTCGAGCGTTTCAAGACATATCTCGACCAAGTCTTTATCCCAATGGCCGAATACGCCATCTCAAAGGGACTTTATGTGGTGATGCGCCCCCCAGGCGTGTGTCCTGAAAGGATTTCAATTGGCGACAACTACCAGAAGTACCTTCTGAAGGTTTGGGAATATGTGGCGCAGCACAATAAGCTGAAGAACAACGGCGCGATATTGTTTGAATTGGCCAACGAGCCCATCGGTATATATGATAATAATGGAACGCGCGCGGGAGATGCTGAGATGACTCAGTATTTCCAGACCATCGTTAATGCCATGCGCAAGTATTGCAACAACGTCCTGCTCATTCCCGGACTGGGTTATCAGTCGCAGTATGCAGGCTTTGCCAAGTATCCCATCGAGGGCGAGAACATCGGCTATGCCGTGCATTGCTATCCCGGATGGTATAACGGCGGTACTTCCGACGGTAAGGACGTGGTGGTCAACTACCGCGAGTTCAAGCGTGGCTGGGATTCACAGATCCTGCCTGTTGCCGTCACCAATCCCGTCGTAGTAACCGAAATGGACTGGGGGCCTTCCAAATACAGTCCCATGCACACCGCCCCAAATGGCAGTGTCTATTACAGCCCGCGCTACTCCTTCGGCTTCTCCCGTACGGGCGTAGCAGGCGGTGAGGGCTTCGGTGCGAACTTCCATCGCATTGTCGAAGAGACATGCAACGTCAGCTGGCTCCTCTTCACCGGCGGTGAGATCCTGGCCCAGTATAACGACAACGCGGCTGACGGCGCAACCTTCCTCACCGACCCTGAGGCTTGTCCGCGTCCATGCTTCCGATGGTTCAGCGAATATGCCACGCAGGAGTATGCCGACATGATCAACGACCCTGACTACAAGCCTGTTATGAAGGAGCAGCCTTTCTTCTCTCTTTCTGAGGAGTGGTTCAACCCTAACATTTGGGAGACAGGCACTTACAGCGCTTCCACAGGCTATCTGAAGACCGGTCAGTATGGCTTTGGTGGCTGGCAGTACCCCAACGGCATCGATATCTCTGCCCACAGATATCTCGTTGCCGAACTGAAGCAGCCGCAGTCATGCGGAGCATCCTTCCGCCTTTTCGACATCAACAACTACTGGAGCAAGCCATATTGTGCAGACTTCGGTGGCAATACCCGCGTTGTCATAGACCTCTATAACATGACAGCCCAGGAAGACGGCCATAAGGTAGACCCAACCCATATCTATATTGCAGGAATCTGGACCAACGGCTCTTCGCCAATATATATAAAGGATGTGTTCCTTAGTGATGATGGCCGCACCCCTACAGGCGTGAAGCAGGTTTCTGTTAAAGAGTCTGCAACGCCATCGCAGACATCCCCGACGTCCCGTCAGGGCCTCTATAACGTTGCCGGCCAGCGCATCAGCAATGCCAAGCGCGGCACTATCGTCATAGACAAATTCTCAAAATCAAAATATGTACAACAATGATGAATCTAAATCTGTCAAAATGAAAAATCTAAAACAATTGATTCGACAGACCATTCCCATGATGCTGATGCTTCTTACATGTAGCGCTACGCTCCATGCACAGGGCATCGTGATTACGGGTACGGTTACAGATGCCACGGCGGAACCTCTCATCGGCGCCTCTGTGGTTGTGAAGGGAAAGACTTCCCAGGGCACAGTGACTGATCTTGACGGTAACTTCAAGCTGAGCGTACCGTCAGAGTCCACCATCATCCAGGTCTCCTATGTAGGCATGGTGACGAAGGAAATCAAGGTCGGTTCTGAGCGACAGTTCAAGGTGACACTCCTCGATGATACTCAGCTTGATGAGGTTATCGTGGTGGGTTACGGTCAGCAAAAGAAAGCCTCCGTTGTGGGTGCCATCGCGCAGACCACTGGTGAGGTATTGCAGCGCGCCGCCGGTATCAACGACATCGGTGCAGCCATTACAGGTAACCTGCCTGGCGTGGTAACGACGGCTTCCTCTGGTATGCCTGGCGAGGAAGAGCCAAAGATTTCTATCCGCGGTGCTTCGTCATGGAACAATTCAGAGCCTCTCGTGCTGGTTGACGGTATTGAGCGCCCCATGTCGAGCGTGGATATGTCGTCGGTAGCCACTATCTCAGTTCTGAAAGACGCCTCCGCTACTGCGGTATATGGTGTGAAGGGTGCCAATGGTGTCATCCTCATCACTACGAAGCGCGGTTCTGAGGGCAAGGCTCAGATCTCGGTATCGGCCAATGCCATCATGAAGGTACCTTCCAAGCTGCCAGACAAATACGACTCTTACGATGCTATGGTAGCACGCAACACTGCCATAGAGCATGAAATCAACCTCAATCCTGAGAGTTTCTCTTACATGAAGCCCATGAGCTTCATCAGAAACTATCGCAACCAGACAACGCTGGAGCAGCGTGAGCGCTATCCTAATGTTGACTGGCAGGATGCCCTGTTTGAGGACTACACAATGTCTTACAGCGCCAACCTTAACGTATCTGGCGGTACGAAGGTCGTAAAATACTTCGCCAGTGTTGACTTTGTGAAGGAGGGTGACCTCTATAAGGAGTTCAACAATGGCCGCCAGTACACCCCGGGTTATGGCTACAACCGTATTAACGTACGTTCCAACCTCGACTTCAACATCACGAAGAGCACGGTGCTGAAGGTGAACATCGCCGGTTCGAACGGCAAGCGCAAGAAGCTGTGGAGCCAGGACGACTGGAGCGACTGGCAAGAGTCACAGCGCTGGGCAGGTGTGTATAACATCGCACCTGACGTATTCCTTCCTCAGTACAGCGACGGTTCATGGGGTTTCCTGCCTGGTTCTACCAATGTGAGCAACTCCGCTCAGGGTGTGGCTCTCGGAGGTACAGAGACTGTTACTACGACCCGCATTAACACCGACTTCGTCCTTGAACAGAAGCTCGACTTCATCACCAAGGGTCTTGCCCTTCGTGGCATGGTAGCCTGGGACAACGTGTTCCGTGAGGACCGCCGCGGTGTCAACGACTTGTATCACGACCCACAGCTGAAGTGGATTAACCCAGAGACGGGTGCCGTGACCTACAAGCAGGCCTATGAAGCCTACGACCGCTTCGACTATACGCAGGGCAACGAATGGAGCACCAACGGCGGTTCAGTGAACGACTGGGCTACACAGCGCAACCTCAACTATCAGGTGCAGGTGAACTGGGCTCGTCAGTACGGCCTTCACGACATCACCCTCATGGGTAACTGGGGCCGCCAGGAGTATGCTACGGGTTCCGTCATCCCAAGCTATCGCGAGGACTGGGTATTCCGTGGAACATATAACTGGGCCAACCGCTACAACGTAGAGTTCAACGGTGCCTACAACGGCTCCGAGAAGTTCTCTCCCGACAATCGCTTCGCCTTCTTCTGCTCTGGTGCCATTGGCTGGACCATCAGCGAAGAGCCTTTCATGAAGTATCTGCGTGAGAAGCACATTGTCGACATGCTGAAGGTACGTGCCTCTTACGGTGGCATCGGTGACGACAACGTCGGTGCACGCTTCCTCTACATGACTCAGTGGGCTTATGGCGGCAACTCTTCACTTGACGTAACGCAGGGTACCTCTAAATATACATGGTACAGAGAGTCTACAGTAGGCAACCCCAACGTACATTGGGAGACAGTGAAGAAATTCAACATCGGTATCGACTACGGATTCCTCGGTGGTCTCATCGCCGGTTCTGTCGACATCTTCCATGATCGTCGTACGGACATCCTCGTAGCCAACTCACAGCTCGTGCCAAGCTACTTCGGACAGACCGCTGCAATGGTTAACCTCGGCGAGGTAAAGACCAATGGTTTCGAGATTGAGCTCCGCTTCAATAAGGTATTTGCCAACAAGATGCGTGTTTGGGCTAACCTCAACATGACCCACGCGAAAAACGAGGTGGTGAAGCGCGACGACCCTGCCCTGAAGGCTGATTACCAGAAGGCTGCAGGCTACTCCATTGGCCAGACACACTCTCATCTCGACAAGGGCTTCATGCAGAACTATGATGATATCTATGGCTCGCCCAAGCACGACAGCAGTGACGGTCAGAAACTGCCTGGCGACTACTACGTCGTAGACTTCAACGGTGACGGCGTTGTGGATCAGGCCAACGACTATGTGCCTTACGGATATACAGGAACCCCAGAGAACACCTACAATGCTACTATCGGCTTTGAGTACAAGGGATTCTCCTGCTTCGCACAGTTCTATGGCGTTACCAATGTGACCCGCGACGTGACGATGATATCTCTTGCCGACCCAATGCTGGCCAACGTATATGACCAGGGCGTATGGTGGAGCGACAATCACAGTGCTGCCGACATTCTGACTCCGCGTTTCAATTCGAAGCCTACCTACTACTATGCCACACAGTATCTGTGCGATGGTAGCTACATACGTCTGAAGAACGTTGAGGTAGCCTACACCTTCACACAGCCTTGGATAAAGAAGCTGGGTGTCAACGACCTGAAGGTCTTCGTCAGCGGTAACAACCTCTGGCTTTGGACCAGGATGCCTGACGACCGTGAGTCGAACTTCTCAAGTAACGGAGGTGCTGTAGGTGCCTACCCGACAATGAAGCGTATCAACTTCGGTATCAAGTTCAACCTTTAAGGATTGATAATTGAAAATTGAAAAATGAAGGTTGAAAATTGAACATTGATCACTGAAAAATATTATCACAATGAAAAAGACTATCAAACAATATACTTTCATGGGGCTGGCAGCAATCTCGCTGTCATTCGGTGCTGCGTCCTGCACCGACTATCTGAACAAGACTCCCGACTCGGATGTCAATCCAGAGATGGCCTTCATGAACTTCACCAACTTCCAGGGTTTCGTGGAGGAGGTCTATAACTGTATCCCCAACAAGGAGTCCAACTTCTGGTGCTGCACCTTCAACTGGGGTGAGGACGAACTGATGAATACCGGTGGTGGCGACACACACGTTACGGCACACTTCGACCTGGGCGACTACCGCAACTGGTATAGCAACGAGCAGAGCTATCTGCACCGCTCTTCAGGCTCTGATGCCGATCAATCGCTGCTTCATCCTTGGTCAACCAACAAGTTTGCCCATTCTCTGGAGCACGCGTGGTACTGCATCCGCAAGATGAACCTCGGACTGGAGAATCTTGACAAGCTGACGAACGCTACTCAGGAGGAGAGGAACCTCATCAAGGGTCAGATGCTCTTTTTCCGTGCATGGTGGCATCAGGAGCTGATGGTTTGGTTTGGCGGTATGCCATACGTTGACCACACGATTGCTGCCGATGGTCCTTTCGACCTCCCCCGCCTGTCGTTCAAGGAGTGTGCAGAGAAATGCGCTGCTGACTTCCGCGCCGCTGCGGACCTTCTGCCCAATAACTGGGAGGACACTAAGGTGGGCAAGGAGACGACTGGCAAGAACGATCTGCGCATCACTAAGGTGTGCGCTCTGGGTTATTTAGGGAAGGTGCTGCTGTGGGCTTCTTCTCCTCTGAACCACGTGGGTGCTCAGACGGGTGGGCTGAGGAACGGCATGACGTACGAGTATGATACGGAGCTGGCAGCCCGTGCCGCTGATGCTCTGGCGGAGGCGATCAACAACATAGAGAGCGGCGAGACTCCTTACGAGCTGGCGAATTACGATTATTCGAATATCTATGATCACGAGGCAGCGAACAAGGAGAATAATTACAGCGATATCTTCCGCACTACGGGTCAGAACTGGAAGATGCCGGGAGCGAAGGAGGCGATCATGCGCGGCCCGATGCCGGACGTGAACGGTTCGAACTGGAATTTCGCGAAGCTGTGGGGTCCGAAGGTGAATAACCTCGTGGAGCATGATGCTGTGATCCACATGCCTACGGCGAATTATATCAATTATGCCTACGGTATGGCTGACGGTCAGCCTATAGTGCTTGCTGACGGTCAGCTGAACCCGAACAGCGGTTTTGACCCGACACATCCGTTCAAGAACCGCGACCCGCGTTTTTATCATGACATTATGTTCGACGGCTTCAAGTTTCTGAATACTACTCCTTCCGATGATGATAAGCCTTACCAGTACCTTGAGCTGTTCACCGGCGGCAATATGGTGCCTACAGGGGACCCTCAGCGCTCTGCTGACGGCAGCCGGACGGGTTACTTCTGCCAGAAGCTGGTGCCTCACCAGTGTAACAAGTATGACGGCATGTACAACTGGGGCGGTGCGCTGCAGACGTATCTGCCATATATGCGCGTTGCTGATATCTACCTGATGTACGCAGAGGCGGGTGCTGCCGTTTCCGGGGCAGGCTATAAGAGCGCGGGCTGCACGAAGACTGCGGAAGATGCCATCAACGTGCTTCGCGACCGTGTTGGTGCAGGGCACGTGGCTGCTGAGTTCACTGCCAGCAAACGGGGATTCATGGACGAGGTACGGCGCGAGCGTGCATGCGAACTTGCCTTCGAGGGTTTCCGCTGGAATGACCTTCAGCGGTGGCTGCTGCTGACGGAGTATCCTTACACGATCAAGACCCGCCAGGAGTTTAAGCGCGTGGGCAACTATGACTTTACGAAGAATGATCCTCGCGATGCAGAGGTGACAGGTTGGAGCGAGACGACGATCGTGCAGCGTTCATACGGCACGAAACACTATCTGCTGCCATTGAAGGAGTCTGAGGTTTATCTCAACGAGAATTTTCCGCAGAATCCTGGATGGTAATGCCAAACGTAAGATTTAAGCTTTAAGATTTAAGCATTAAGATTTAAGCTTTAAGATTTAAGCTTTAAGATTTAAGCTTTAAGATTTAAGCATTAAGATTTAAGCTTTAAGATTTAAGCATTAAGATTTAAGCTTTAAGATTTAAGCATTA
>CAJOOC010000045.1 GCA_905236165.1 uncultured Prevotella sp.
GGGCAGGAGATGTACTCGGTCTTTGTGAAGCGCACCCGGGCAGCATGAAGGATGGAGGCGGCGAGGCTCTCCAGCCATGCTGTTGTTGGGGCGGGGCCGTTAGCAGGGGCGGGGGTTGTTATTATGAGCTCCTTTGCCTTGCCGTCGATGAGGATGGCTCCGGCTGTCATGGCGGCCTTCAGCTGGAGGTCTTCGGGGTTGGTGTCGTTGAAGGAGAGGAAGAGGGTGCTGTCCTTGATGCAGGCGCGGGGCTGACCCGCCGCTGACGCGCCGGGCACGGTGGCGGAGGGTGAGAGGGGCGCGGCGGTGGGAGCGGAGAGGGGAGGGGACCCGATGGGGGAACCATCGGGCACTGTGGTGGGGATGGGCGCGGTGGTGTGGCCGGGCGCGGTGGTGGTGGCGTATGGTGATAGGGCTTCTTGGCGGATTGCGGCGCATTCGTCGATGAAATCGACTAATTTCTTTGCTACGGGTATCTCTGCTTCGGGTTCTTCGGATAGGCTTACGCGTATGGTGTCGCCGATGCCTTCGGTGAGTAGCGCGCCTATTCCTACTGCTGACTTGATGCGTCCGTCCTCACCCTCGCCTGCCTCTGTTACTCCGAGGTGCAGGGGGTAGTGCATGTCCTCCTTGTCCATTGCCTTTACCAGGAGTCGCACCGATGTCACCATTACGACGGTGTTGCTGGCCTTGATGCTTAGCACTACGTCGCTGAAGTTCTCCCTCTTGCATATGCGCAGGAACTCCATGCACGACTCGACGATGCCTTCTGGCGTGTCGCCATAGCGCGACATGATACGGTCTGACAGTGATCCGTGGTTCACTCCTATGCGCACGGCGGTGTGATGTTCCTTGCAGATGTTGAGGAAGGGTATGAGGCGTTCTTCTATCTTCTTCAGCTCAGCCTGGTATTCCTCGTCGGTATATTCCAGTTTCTTGAATGTCCGTGCTGGGTCAACGTAGTTTCCTGGGTTTATGCGCACCTTCTCGCAGCATTTGGCGGCGATGTCGGCCACGTTGGCGTTGAAATGTACGTCGGCTACGAGTGGCGTCATGATTCCCTCTGCCTTTAGTGCGGCAGAGATGTTTGCCATGTTCTCAGCCTCGCGTCGTCCTTGCGTGGTGAGCCTCACCAGCTCACCTCCGGCATTGATGATGCGCTTTGCCTGTTCCACGCATGCCTCGGTGTCGTTGGTATCGGTGGTGGTCATCGACTGCACGCGGATGGGTGCGCCGCCGCCAATGGTGATGTTTCCCACCCTCGTGGGTGTGGTTTCTCTGCGGGTCATCGCTTAGTTGGTCTTGTATTCGTATTTCACCTCTGCCAGGTCTTGGTTGGCCTTCTCAATCTTCTTGCCCAGTGTGGCCTTGTAGTTCTTGAGTCGTGCGGCGATGGCGGGGTCGGTGAGTGCGAGCATCTCCATAGCGAGGATGGCGGCATTCATGGCTCCGTTGACTCCTACCGTTGCCACAGGTATTCCCGGTGGCATCTGAATGATGGATAGCATGGCGTCGAGTCCGTCGAGCATGCCTTTGATAGGTACTCCGATGACGGGCAGGGTTGTAGAGGCTGCTATTACTCCCGGCAGCGCTGCTGCCATTCCTGCTGCAGCTATTACGACCTTTATGCCTCGGCTCTCAGCCGAGCGTGCGAACTGCTCTACGGCATCTGGTGTGCGGTGTGCCGATAGTGCGTTGACCTCGAAGGGTATCTGCTGGTCGTTAAGGAACTGCATGGCTTTTTCCATGACGGGCAGGTCGCTGGTGCTGCCCATGATGATGCTTACGATTGGGGACATGTTTTCGAATTAACAAATTAACGAATTAACGAATTAACGAATTAGCTGTATATTACGGCGAGGTATCCCGTTATGGCTCCTATGATGAAGCCTCCCACTACCTCACCGAGTGTGTGTAGCCTGAGAAGCATACGTCCCGTCCCTACTACTCCTGCCAGTATGAAAAGCAGGCACAGCCACCACAGTGGGTTGAAGCCGAAGAGTAGTGAGAAGGCAGCGAGTGCTCCGGTTGTGCCTCCTATTGCCGCCATGTGTGTGGAAATTTTCCACCAGTTGTTGATGATGGCGCAGATAATCTGTATCACTATTGCTGCCACTACTATCGATGACATGAAGTGTGGTATGTGTAGCATGTTCATCAGGTAGAAGCATGTGAAGTAGCAGGCAATGGAGATGAGGTATGGCACGACGCGTCCCTCTCGTGAGATGAGCTTCAGTATGTGCCATCCCTGATAGTGGCGGTAGAGTTTTATGAGTCCTACTGGTAGCAGACAGGTGAAAATCCATACGAGCAGCAGCACCATTCCCTTGTATGTCCATGGCAGCAGGCTGAGGTAGCTGAAGAGGAACAGGGCCAACAGTCCCATTATCGGCAGATAGAAGGGAGTGAAGGCTATGCTGATGGAGCGTGCCAGTATGAGTATGAGTCGTCTGTTTTGCATTATCGTCGTAGGTTGCTTGTGGGTATGCCGAGCTGTTCGCGGTATTTCGCCACTGTTCTCCTGGCTATGGGATAGCCGAGTTTCTTCATTTCGGCAGCCAGTTTGATGTCGCTCAGCGGCTTGCCTTTGGGCTCACGGTCCACGAGGTCCTTCAGCGCCTGCTTTATCTCTCGTGTCGATACCTCCTCGCCGTTGCCGGTGTCGTATCGGTCGGAGAAGAAGCTCTTCAGGGGCGTGATGCCCCATGGTGTCTCGGCGTATTTGCTGTTGCATACACGCGAGATGGTTGAGATGTCGAATCCTGTGATGTCGGCCACGTCCTTCAGTTTCATGGGTTTGAGGTCGCTCTCGTCGCCGCTGGCCATGTATTGCTTCTGCAACTTGATGATGGCGGCCATCGTCCGCGTCATCGTCTGCTGTCGCTGGCGAATGGCATCGATGAAGGATCGTGCCTTGTTCACCTTCTGCTGTGCATAGAGCAGCGCCTCTTTGTCGCGGCGCGTCATCGAGGCGGGGTTCTGGCGATAGGTGTCTATCATGTCTTCGAAGTCGCGCGAGACGTATAGCTGCGGCACCTTGCCCTTGTTTAGGGTAAAGGTGACGTTGCCGGCATCGTCGCTGTCGATGGTGAAGTCGGGTGTCACCTGTCCCGTATTGCGCCCCATCGTCTCGCCCAGGGCCGCCCCGGGTCGCGGGTTCAGCTTCGTCAGCCCGCCGAAAACCTCCTCGGCCATCTCGGGGCTCATCATCATCTTCTGCTGTATCTTCTGCCAGCGTTTGTGGGTGAAGTCGTCGTAGTATTCGTTGATGACGGTGTGCATGAGCTTCGTCACCGCTGTGGGCTTCTTCCTGAAGATCTGCATGAGGAGGCATTGCTGCAAAGACTGCGTGCCTATGCCTGCCGGGTCGAACGACTGCAGGATGTTCATCACGCGCTCCACCTCTTCCTCCGCCACGTCGATGTATTCGTAAATGGCTATCTCGTCGCACAGCGTGGCGGTGTCCTTTCGCAGCAGACCATCGCTGTCGAGCGAGCCGATGAGGTACTCCATGATGAGTTCCTGCCTCTCCGTGAGGTCCTGCTCGCGCATCTGCTCATGCAGGTAGTCGTAGAACGACTCGCTGTCGGCATACACCCGCTCCTGCCTGTCATCATCGTCGCTGCTCCTGTTCGTGCTGCCCTCGTAAGCGGAGCCCTCCAGGCGGTCGTCGCTGTCAATGCTGTCGAGCACGCTGTCAAGCTCGTCGCGCTTCTCCTCGGCCTCGCGCTGGCTCTCATAGTCGTCGCCATCGGTGCCGCCGTCGACGTCGTCAAGGCTGCTGGCAGATGCCTCACCATCGGCAAGCAGACCCTCCGTCTCGGCTGGCTGGTCGCCTTCAAGGGCGGGGTTCTCGTCCATCTCGGCCTGTATCTGCTGCTCCAGCTGTGTCAGCGGCATCTCCAGCATGTGTACCACGAGCACCTGCTGGGCGTTGAGGCGCTGCTGCTGTACCTGCTGCTGCACCTGTTGCTGTTCTTGTATGTTGGATAGTTTCTGTGACATGTATTGCCTGGCATGGGGCCACAACACCCCAAAATACCGCACAAAGTTACGATTATTCCGTGAGAAAGCTCCCTTCGGGGGGCTTTTTTTACACCTTATTAATAAAATAAGGCAAAATATTTGTCGCTTTGTCCAATTATTCGTAACTTTGTACGCTGAATGTTGTGTTTTGACGCAATGTCACGAAAAACGGCATTTCGCCGACACTTTGACTTTTTGAAACTCCCTATCAGAAAATGAAATCTGGAGCGGCGTTGCGATGCGCGGAGGCCGTTTTTTTGTCGGAAGAGGCCTGATGGAGGCTCTATTTGGCCGTAACGGTAGGTCGGCAAGGCTGTAAGAGAGGCTCTATTAGGGTGTAAAAGACGCCCTTTTACGCCTAAAAGTGGCCCTTTTCCATATAATAAGTGGCCCTTTTACCCTGAAAAGGCGCATCGGGAATAGTTACAAAAACGTAACTCGTTGACATGCTGCATGTTGCAAAAATCGCTCATTTAGCGCGAATTTGAGGGCGAAAGTAGGTTTGCTGGAAAATATCGCGCATTTCGGCACTTTGGAAAAATCACTTTGTAAGGTTTTAGGCTATAAAAATGACACTTTGAATACTTAACTAACAATAAATTTATGAGAAAACTTCAACGCTTAATGATGCTGCTTCTGGCGTGCATGCTGATGGTATGCACGGCGAGTGCCGACGATCTCGTGGCTTTCCCGGGAGCACAGGGCTGGGGACGTTTTGCCAAGGGTGCGCGTGCTTCCAGCAGTCCTACGGTCTATCATGTGACAAACCTCAATGACAAGGGCACCGGCTCTCTGCGCGATGCCATCAGTCAGTCGAACCGTATCATTGTGTTCGACGTGTCGGGAGTGATAAAGCTCACCAGCGGACGCCTTATCTTCTCCAGCAACCTCTACGTTGCCGGACAGACGGCCCCGGGCGAGGGAATCACCGTCTATGGTGACGGCTGCTCCTTCTCCGGCGCCAACAACATCATCGTCAGATACCTGCGTATTCGCATGGGTGCCATAGGCTCTACCGACAAAGACTGTGCGGGCATAGCCAACGGCACGAACATGATCTTCGACCACTGCTCCTTCTCCTGGGGACAGGATGAGAACTTCTCCATCAACTGGGACAACAAGGGCACGGCTCCGCAGAATATCACCCTGATGAACAGTATCGTGGGACAGGGCCTTATGACCCACTCTGCAGGCGGACTGATGCAGGGCGACAAGATCAGCCTCTACCGCATACTGCTTGTTGATAACTCCACACGTAACTTCAAGGTTAAGGGTACGAACCAGTATGTGAACAACATGGTTTACAACTGGAAGAACTACGCCTACAACATGGGCGGCGACTCTGAGGGCACCAGCCATGTTAACATCGAGGGCAACATGTTCATCAACGGTCCGGCAGTGGGCGGCGACGCCCTGACCGGCGGTAACAGCGACTTCCATTTCTATGGTAACGACAACTGGCAGGACAAGAACCGCAACGGCGTCTATGACCCGTCAGAGTTCACCGGCACAGGCGGCGGCGACAAGGTATCGACACCTTACGATTACCCTGAGTTGGAGAAGTGGGACGCCAAAGACCTTGTAGAGAAACTGCTGCCCGAGGTGGGTGCCTCGCTGCCTTACCGCGACCTGGCCGACTGCTACATGGTGGAAGAGGTGAAGTCGTTCGGCAGCAAGGGTAAGCTCATCACCAACGAGAACGAGCTGCCTATCGGCGTGCCTACGGCGTGGAGCTGGTTCAGCGGCACGAAGAAGACCGACAGCGACAACGACGGCATGCCCGACGCATGGGAGGATGCCAACGGCCTGAACAAGAACGATGCCAGCGACGCGGTGAAGACTGCCGCCAACGGCTATCTCAACATTGAGAACTACATCAACAGCATCACGTCTGCCGACCGCGAGTATTTCCTTCGCGCTCCTTACAACATCGATGCTCTACAGCGCACCACCAACAGCCTCACCATAGCTTGGAGCGACTATAGCGACAATGAGACGGGCTTCGCCGTAGAGGTGCAGAAGAACAACGCATGGACAGAGGTGGGCCGCACCGATGCCAACGTGACCTCATACACCATCGGCGACCTGGAGCAGGCCAAGAAGTACAACGTCCGCGTGCGTGCCATAGGCAACAATGGCGGCGTGGTATATTCAGACTACCTCACCGGAGCCTTCTCCACCCGACAGGAGCAGCAGGGCATCATCGACGTTGACACCTATGAGGCTGACGTAACCCTGGGCGATGAGCAGACCACGTGGGACTATACTACCACCGATTGGAAGGAAGAGAAGGCCTTCAATGACAACGACAATGTCCTCATAGCCTCAAATACCGACAAGACCGTGACTGTCACGGGCGACGTTCAGCCGGGGGCTGTCGTGGTGAAGGGCACGGGCAAGATAACGCTTGACGGCGCCATCATGGGCAGCGGCTCTGTAAACAAGGCCGGAAGCGGCACACTGGTGCTGGGCAATAACAATACATATACCGGCGCTACGGTGCTGCATGAGGGCACGATAGAGTTCGGCAAGCTGGCCAATGCCGGCGAGGCGTCCTCACTCGGAGCCTCTGTGGCCGACGCACAGAACTGGGTGTTCGACGGCGGCACATACAAGTACACAGGTGGCGATGCTACTACTGACCGTAGCGCACAGCTGCTCAAGGCCACAACGCTCAATATAGCCCAGAGCGGCAAGAAGATAACGATGAACGGCTCCTTCGAAGGCAGCGGCGACCTTATCATTGACGGAGCAGGAAAGCTTGCCATCAACAATGCTGCGGCATTCAAGAACACCGGCAGCCTGATACTGAAGAGCGGTGAGGTGAACCTTGCCACAAAGGATGTTTCGGACAAGGGTATCGGCTCTTCTGCAAAGCTCGTCATGCAGGGCGGTACGTTCACCACGGTGGGCAAGAACGAGGCCAGCGTAACATATAACTTCCCAATCGAGGTGACAGCAGGAACAACCTCAACAGTTGACTTCGACCTCTGGAACATAAACAAGTGTTCGGTTAGCGGCTCAGGCACACTCACATGGAACGTTCACTATCTGCGTGAATACATCGAAGGAAACTGGGACGGCTTCACCGGTCACCTCATCATTAACGGTACAGGAAAAGCCAACCAGAGCCAGTTCTCTATTCGTAATGGTGATGGTGCGGGCGTAAAGAACGCCACTATCGAGCTGAAAGGCACTGCCTCTATCACCGGAGGTAAGAATGCATGCACATTCTATCTCGGTGGACTGTCAGGTGAATCCTCTACTGCTCTCTCCGGTTTCAATGTGAAAGCGGCGGGTAACGGAACTTGGGTAGTAGGTGGTGCCAACACCGATGAGACCTTCAATGGAGTCATCGACGATTATGACCAGGCACACAGCCATCCTGGAAAGACTGCTATCACCAAGGCCGGCACCGGCTATTGGCGCCTGACGGGTAAGAATACCTACAGCGGTGCTACGGCTGTCAACGCCGGAACACTTATCGTCAATGGTCAGCACACCGGCACCGGAGCCATCACCGTAGCCGCAGCAGGCACACTGGCAGGTAAGGGCAAGCTGGCTGGAACCACTACTGTCAACGGTACTCTTATGGTAGGTGACGATGGCGCAAGTGACAAGGGCCTCACATTCAGCGGTACTCTGAAGCTGGGCAGCGCTGCAAAGCTGAAGCTCAACGATGCTATGGCAGCTAAACAGTACTCCACTTCATCTACCGTCCAGGCATTCACGGGCAGCGTAAGCAGCGGTACATTCGCTGAAATCATACCTGCTACACCGGGCGAAGGCCTGTCATGGGATACCTCTGCCCTCTATACGTCAGGCGTGCTGAAGGTGAAGAGCGGCGGCACAGACCCCGGTACCGACCCTGATCCGGTAAGCGCAGAGCTGTCATACGGCAGTCAGACCACATCAAGCGCAGTGCTGGGTCAGGCTTATACAGCACCCACGCTGACCAATCCTTATAAGGTTGATGTGACATACAGCAGCAGCAATACCTCTGTAGCAACCGTCAACAACGAGGGCGCAGTGACACTGGTAGGCGCTGGTGAGACAACTATCACCGCCACATTCGCAGGTAATGCCAGCTATCTGGCTGGCTCTGCAAGTTACAAGCTGACTGTGACACAGGCTGAACCACTGCCTCAGGGCACGCAGAAGGTCTGCATAGCATGGGGTAACTGCATACGCACCGGCGGCGACAGCAGCTGCACCGAACTGGTGGGCAACGAGGCATCACCATCTAACAATATCGGCTTCAGCATGCACTATACCACAGCGACGGATAAGTACTACACAAAGGGCGATAAGATGACCTACGACTTTGACGGAGTACAGCGCACGGGTATCTCACTCTCCAATGGTGCGCAGAACACTATCGTCATCCCTGCAGGCTATAAGGTAACGAAGGTGATATTCTGGAGCGTTACGGGTACTAATAGCTCTGACCGCGTAAGCTACTGGAAAGAGGTGGCCGGCAAGACCTACACCGAGGCTGACGGACAGATATTCTCACACTCTGCAACGCCAGCGGCACCTAACAAGGCCGAGTTCAACCTGGACAACGTGCAGAACGAACTCACCTTCACCAACACCGGCGAGCAGCAGAAGGTTGTCATAGTGCTGGAATACCACGTAGGTGACGACCCAACACCCGAACCTGTCAGCGCTGAGCTCTCTTACGGCGATAGCCAGGCCGACAATGTAGTGGTGGGCGAGGCATACACGGCCCGCACCCTGACCAATCCTCACAATGTCAGCGTGACCTATAGCAGCAGCAACACCGCTGTGGCAACTGTCAACGGGCAGGGCGCTGTGACCATAGCCGGCCCAGGTGAGACAACCATCACCGCCACATTCGCAGGCAACGATGACTACCTCGCAGGCAGCGCAAGCTATAAGCTGGTAGTGGCAGAGCCCGTAGGCATCACCAACCATGCGGCTGATGCCGACAGCGATGCTCCTATCTACAACACGCAGGGTGTGCGCCTCAACGAGGTACCACGAAAGGGCATATACTTCAGGGGCAACAAGAAGTACGTGGCGCGTTAACCGACAAAAGGCGCAAGGCATAGGCAGGTAGGAGAAGATGTTGCGTATATTGCCCTTCCTCGTCATAGGCATCCTGGCAGAACATCTCTCTCTGCGTCATGCCGATGTGTTGGCCACATATACCAACGGCATACTGCCACAGGGCTTCCCTGGCCTGTGCATAACGATACTGATACTCCTGCTACTCACGGTACTGTTACGACGGTACCGCAGGGTGGCAGGAGTTTTTGCGTGCCTGACGGTAATGACGCTCGGTATGCTCGTGATGGAGCACAAGAGCCATTCGCTCTACTATTCGCACAAGACCCACCGCTACTACGACCTCCACAGCCGCAATACCCGCATTCATGCTGCTGATGGTGGCGGCAGAGAAGGACTGTGGGGCACCGTCACTACGACAACGGAGCGCCTGCGTGGGAGGCTGATGGATGCCTATGAGCAGAACGCCCTGCATGGTGACGCCCTGGCCACGGTGGCCGCTATGACGCTGGGCGAGAGGCAGCAGGTCAGCAAAGAGCTGAGGGAGGTCTATAACATCAGCGGCGCCTCACATGTCTTCGCATTGTCGGGACTGCACCTGAGCATTATCTTCATGCTCCTCACTGTAGTGCTACCTTGGATTCTGCCGTCATGGAAGTGGCGTAACGTGGGCAACGGTATGGCGCTGCTGGTTATGTGGCTGTACGTGATGCTCGTGGGATTCCATGCCTCAGTGGTGAGGGCGGCGGTGATGCTGACGCTATACGGCGTGGGGGCGATGATGTCGCGCTTCCCACGTAGCATCGACATAGTGCTGACGACGGCATTCCTCCTGCTCGTAGTATGTCCGCAGTGGCTCTTCGATGCAGGCTTCCAGATGTCGTTGGCAGCGGTGACGAGCATCATACTGCTCTACGAGAAGATATTCTCTTTCATCACCGGCACCATAGAGGGCATGCCCGGACTTGGGAAGGTGTTCCGATATGA
>CAJOOC010000046.1 GCA_905236165.1 uncultured Prevotella sp.
AGGAGACGCTTGCGTAATGAAATGGAGCAAGAACGGCTTTTTCTCATAGAAAGAACGGCTTTTTCTCATAGAAAGAACGGCTTATTCTCATAGAAAGAACGGCTTATTCGATTTGAAAGAACGGCTTTTTCGATTTTAAATGATGATGGATAACGGATATTTGGTAAAAATGTCGTAACTTTGTACCCAGATTTTCAAAATAATGATTATGCGAAGTATTATTTTTGGACTCATGATGCTGCCGATGATGGCTTTAGGGCAGACACTTGAAGAGTGCCGGCAGGCTGCAGAACGTAACTATCCGCTGATACGGCAGTATGGGCTGATAGAGAAAACGACGGACTTGACGGTGAGCAATATCCAGAAAGGATGGCTGCCGCAGGTGTCGGCGTCGGCTCAGGCTACGCTTCAGAGTGATGTGACGGCTTTTCCTGACCAGATGCAGCAGATGTACCGGTCATTGGGCGTGGAAGTAGAGGGCCTGAGGAAAGACCAGTACCGTGTGGGCATCGATGTGCAGCAGATGGTGTTCGACGGTGGTAATATCAAGAGCCAGAAAGCCATCGCCCGACAACAGGGGGAAGTGCGGGCGGCTGAAAATGAAGTAAATATGTATAATGTACGCAAGCGCGTAAACGAGATGTACTTCGGGTTGCTGCTGCTCGACGAACAGATTGTACTGAATAAGGACCTACAGGAACTGCTCTTGCAGAATGAAAAGAAGCTGGCATCAATGCTGAAGAGCGGAACGGCAGCCGAGAGCGACTACCAGAACGTGAAGGCGGAACGGCTTAACGTGGTGCAGCAGGCAACAGGGCTGCAGGCGCAAAGAAAGGCGCTGGCGAGGATGCTGTCGGTGTTCTGCGGCCTCAACGCAGACCCCTCTCTGAATGGAGGGGAGATCATACCTGTGAAGCCTGCTGTTCAGGAAGCCTTGCAGTATCTGCGGCCCTCCATTCAGGGAGGGGGTGGGTCTCGCCCCGAACTACGGGCAATCGATGCGCAGCTGCGCCTGGCTGATGCACAGGAGAAGGCACTCGACGCGGCCCTGATGCCGAAGTTGGGCGTGTTTGCACAAGGATTCTATGGCTATCCTGGTTACAATCTGTTTGAGGACATGATGAGTCGTAAGTTCTCATGGAACGGGATGATTGGTGCACGACTCATCTGGAACATCGGTGCCCTTTACACCCGCAAGAATGACAAGGCAAAGATTCAGTTACAGCGTGAAACGGCAGACACCAGCCGTGAAGTGTTCCTCTTCAATAACAATCTGGAGCAGATACAGCAAAACGAGGACATCGATCGTTATCGTAAGCTGATGGCTGAAGACGAGGAGATTATCAGTCTGCGAAGCAGTATAAGAAAGGCTGCAGAGTCGAAGCTGTCGCATGGCATCATCGACGTGAACGACCTCTTGAAGGAAATTACCAACGAGAATGTTGCCAAGGTACAGCTGCGGGTACACGAAATCGAGATGCTGAAAGAGATCTATGACCTGAAATATACCACCAATAATTAATAACCGACCACGAATTTACACGAATATGAGACAGAAAGCTATTTTATTCATTCATTTTGTCATTTTTTCTTTTTTGTTTTCCAACTGCGGAAGCAATGAAAAGGAGTACGACGCCACAGGTACGTTTGAGGCTACCGAGGTGACAGTTGCTGCTGAGCAAAGCGGTGCGCTGGTGTGGTTCGATGTCAATGAGGGCGACGAGATGGCTCTTGGACAGGAAGTAGGACTGGTTGACACCACTCAGATCTGGCTGAAGATACAGCAGATGGTTGCCAACAAGGAGGTCTATAAGAGCCAAAAGCCAGACATGGAAAAACAGATTGCGGCCACGCGCCAGCAGCTGGCGAAGGCCAGGCAGGACCAGCAACGCTACAAGGAATTGGTGGCCGACGGTGCGGCTCCGAGTAAGACGCTCGACGATGCAACCAGTCAGGTGAAGGTGCTGCAGAAACAGTTAGATGCGCAGATTTCTGCACTTAATTCTCAAATCTCAACACTCAATTCGCAAATCTCAACGACCGATGTGCAGGTGAGACAGTTGCAAGACCAATTGCAGAAATGCCACATCTCGACCCCAATAGCAGGAACGGTGCTGGAGAAATACGTCGAGAGAGGCGAGTTCGTAGCCGTTGGCAAGCCTCTGTTCAAGATGGCCGATACGGAGAAAATGTTTATCCGTGCCTACGTCACTTCGGCACAACTGAAGGACATCAAGGTGGGGCAGAAAGCGAAGGTTTTTGCTGACTATGGCGATGGACAGAAGACGACGGTGAGCACCAGTCGTCCGACGGTGAGCACCGGTCGTCAGGAGTATGACGGAACGGTCTGTTGGATTTCGAGCCGCTCAGAGTTCACGCCCAAGACCATCCTCACCGACGATGAACGCGCTGACTTGGTGTATGCGCTGAAGGTGGCCATCAAGAACGACGGATATGTAAAGATTGGTATGTACGGGGAAGTCTCCTTTAAGTGAACAGTCAATTGTGGATAGTATAATTGTGAGCGGCATATTAAAAAGCTACGGCAAGGTGAAGGCCTTGCAGGACGTGTCGTTTGCTGTCGGGAAGGGTGAGGTGTTCGGACTTATCGGCCCTGACGGAGCAGGGAAGACGACAATGTTCCGTATCCTTTGCACGCTGTTACTACCAGAAGCTGGTACGGCTATGGTGGATGGCTTTGATGTGGTGAAGCAGATGAAGGACATCAGAAAGCGCGTGGGGTATATGCCCGGACGGTTCTCCCTCTACCCGGATTTGACGGTCGAGGAGAACCTGAAGTTCTTTGCCACGCTGTTCGGTACCACCGTGGATGAAGGCTATGACAGCATTAAGGCCATCTATTCGCAGATAGAGCGGTTTAAGGACCGTAAGGCCGGAGCATTGTCGGGCGGTATGAAACAGAAGCTGGCACTAAGTTGTGCGTTGGTGCATCAGCCTTCAGTGCTCTTCCTCGACGAGCCTACAACGGGTGTTGACCCTGTAAGCCGCAAGGAGTTCTGGGATATGCTCTCGATGCTAAAAGAACGAGAGATAACCATTGTAGCTGCTACTCCTTATCTTGACGAGGTGCGCAGGTGTGAGCGCGTGGCTTTCCTGAGCGAAGGGAAGATGATGGGGATTGGAAAGCCGGAGGTGATTCTGGAGAGGTTCAAGGACATCTTTGTACCCACCCCCCTCACATCCCGAGGGAAGGGGAGTTTAAATACTCTACACACAGATGACGCATCCATGAGTAATCAGTCGCCCCTCCCCTCGGGAGGGGAAGGGGGGGGGTTCGCCATTGAAGTCTCTCACTTGGTCAAGGCTTTTGGCGACTTCCATGCTGTGGATGATATTTCCTTCACCGTCAAGAAAGGCGAGATTTTCGGATTCCTTGGGGCAAACGGTGCCGGCAAGACTACG
Organism: uncultured Prevotella sp.; assembly: GCA_905236165.1. Lineage (GTDB taxonomy): Bacteria > Bacteroidota > Bacteroidia > Bacteroidales > Bacteroidaceae > Prevotella. Next base: position 3,424 of record CAJOOC010000046.1, read on the forward strand.
GCTATGCATATCCTGACGGGCTTGAACCAGCCGACGAGTGGTACGGGTAAGGTCTGTGGTTTCGACATCCGCACGGAGCATGAGCAGATTAAGAAGCATATCGGTTATATGTCGCAGAAGTTCTCGCTGTATGAGGACATGACGGTGGCCGAGAACATACGTCTCTTTGCAGGCATTTATGGCATGAGCGACCAGGAGATAGCCCGCAAGACCGACGAGGTGCTCGAACGGCTGAAGTTCACATCGCATAAGAACGACCTCGTGGGCTCGCTGCCCCTTGGCTGGAAACAGAAGCTGGCCTTCTCCGTCAGCATCTTCCACGAGCCTGGCGTGGTATTTCTCGATGAACCGACAGGAGGCGTTGATCCCGCCACGCGGCGTCAGTTCTGGGAATTGATTTACGAAGCGGCCAGTCACGGCATCACCGTCTTTGTGACGACTCACTATATGGACGAGGCTGAATACTGCGACCGCATCTCCATTATGGTCGATGGCAAGATTAGCGCAATGGGAACGCCTGAAGAGCTGAAACAGCAATACGGGCAGAAAGATATGGACGGAGTGTTCACGTATTTGGCAAGACAAGCCAAAAGGAGTGAAGAATTAAGAGTGAAGAATGAAGAGTGAATAGTGAAGAATGAAGAGTGAAAAGTGAATAGTGAAATGAAACAATTCATCAGTTTTGTCATCAAGGAAGCCAAGCACATCCTTCGCGACATGCGTACGATGCTGATACTCTTCGGCATGCCTGTTGTGCTGATGCTGCTCTTCGGTTTCGCCATCACCAACGATGTGAGGAATGTGCGGACCATAGTGGTGACCTCGCAGATGGACCATCAGACGCAGCAAGCTGTGGAGCGACTGTCGGCATCGGAATACTTCATCATTATGCAGACGGTGGGGACACCCAAGGAAGCCGAAAGACTGATAAGAAGCCAGAAGGCCGACCTTGCCGTTGTCTTTGCAAAAGATTTTGCGTCGAAACATTCTGGTATCCAGTTCATCGTCGATGGCTCTGACCCCAATATGGCACAGCAGTGGACGCTCTACGCGCAGCAGACAATAGCGGTAGCAAACTCCTCACTTCTAACTCCAAACTCCTCACTTCTCTACAACCCTCAGATGAGGTCTGCCTACAACTTCGTACCCGCCATCATGGGTATGCTGCTGTTGTTGATTTGTGCCATGATGACCTCCGTAAGTATCGTCCGTGAGAAAGAGCGTGGCACGATGGAGGTGCTGCTGGTGTCGCCCGTGAAACCGCTGATGATCATCGTTGCTAAGATGGTGCCTTATCTGTTGCTGGCCCTGCTCATCCTTGCTGTCATTCTGTTGATGTCGGCCACGGTGCTCGGTGTGCCGCTGCAGGGTTCGCATGGGTGGATACTCGTAGTCTCGTTCATCTACATCCTGCTGGCTCTATCCTTGGGCTTGCTCATCTCGAATATTGCACAGACACAGTTTGTGGCTCTGCTTGTCTCGGCGATGGTGTTGTTGCTGCCCACCGTGATGCTCTCAGGTATGCTGTTCCCTGTGGAGTCGATGCCCACTGTGCTCCAATGGGTATCGGCTGTCATTCCTCCGCGCTACTACATCCAAGCCATGCGCAAACTGATGATTATGGGTGTGGGCATTGGCGAGGTATGGAACGAGGTGGTGGTCCTCATCGGCATGACTGTCTTGCTACTCACCTTCTCGCTAAAGAACTTTAAGACACGGCTGTCGTAATATCGTAATAACGTTATATCGTCATATTGCCTATGATCAGGTATTTGATTCAAAAGGAGTTCCTACAGATTCGGCGCAACTCGTTCATGCCGAAGATTATCTTCATCTTCCCCATCATGGTGATGTGTGTCATGCCGTGGGTGATGAATCAGGAGGTGAAGAATATCCGTGTGGACGTGGTGGATAACGACCGCTCGACGCTATCCCAGCAGCTCGTCCACCGCATCGAGGCTTCCAACTATTTCATCTTCAACGGCCAGAAAGCCACTTATAAGGATGCTTTGAAGGATATCGAGACTTCGAAGGCTGACATCATCCTCGAAATACGCGATGGCAAATACCTTATTGCTGCTAATGCCGTCAATGGCACGAAGGGTTCGATAGGCTCAGCCTATCTCTCGCAGATTGTAAGTGAAGAGTTAAGAGTGAAGAGTGAAGAATCACTTGCCGGACTCTCTACAGCGGTAGCAAATTCTTCATTCTTCACTTTTCACTCTTCACTTTTGTACAACAAAGGTCAAGACTACAAGGTATTTATGATTCCCGCCCTGATGGGTATTCTGATGATGATGCTCTGCGGTTTCCTGCCTGCACTGAATATCGTGGGTGAGAAGGAAAAAGGCACCATCGAACAGATAAACGTGACGCCCGTCTCGAAGTGGTCGTTCATTCTGGCCAAGCTGATTCCATATTGGATTATCGGCCTGCTGGTGCTCAGCCTCTGTCTGCTGCTCTCGTGGCTTGTCTATGGCATTACCTGCCAGGGGCCGCTCTTGTTGGTCTATCTGTTGGCTATCCTTCTGGCACTGTTCTTCTCGTCGTTCGGACTCATCGTCTCCAATTACAGCGACACCATGCAGCAGGCCATGCTCGTTATGTGGTTCTTCGTGGTGTGTCTGATGCTACTCTCAGGCCTCTTCACCCCTACGCGCTCTATGCCCGACTGGGCCTATCTGACCACCTATGTCAATCCCATGCACTACTTCGTCGATGCCATCCGCACCGTCTTTGTCCGTGGCGGCACATTCCAGGATATCGCCCATCAGGTGATGGCCTTGCTCTTCCTCTCCTCCATTATGGGGGTGTGGGCAGTGAAGAGTTACAAGAAAAACAGCTAACGGATTAGAATTAAAAATTTAGAGTTATCGCCTCGGCGATAACTCTAAATTCTAAACTCTAAATTCTAAACCCAAATCGCTTATTAGGATGGACTCTGAGTTTTAATGACTTACTCTGGGAGAAAGCGCTCGGCATCCCGAAGGGTGACGCTTGCGTAATGAAATGGAG
>CAJOOC010000047.1 GCA_905236165.1 uncultured Prevotella sp.
TATGGTTGATATGATGATGCTTCTTATCACATTCTTCATGCTCTGTACCTCTCTGGCAAAGCCTCAGTCAATGGAGCTGAGTATGCCGTCGAACGACAAGAACATGCAAGATGAGGATAAGTCAGTGACAAAGGCATCTTACACCATCACCATATACGTTGCAAGCAAAGACAAAATCTACTACGTAGAGGGCCTGCCAAAATATGACGACCCGTCATGTCTGAAGGAGACCACATGGGGCAAGAACGGCATCCGCAAGGTGCTCCAGACCCACGTAACCGAAGACAACACGCAGCCCGTATTGCAGGTAATGAAGGCAAAAGCCGAACTCGACCTGAAGAAAGAGACACTGGAAGATTCAATCTACAAGAAGGAACTTTCAAAGATCAAGGCCGGTGAACTGCCTACAGGTAAGATCCAGACGATGACCATCATCATCAAGGCTACCGACAAATCTACTTACAAGAACGTAGTTGATGCTCTCGATGAGATGCAGATATGCAGCATTGGTAAGTATGTCCTCGACAAGATTAACGAGCAGGACGAGAAGCTCCTCAAGGAGAAAGGCATCGAATAATCGTTAAGACACAGGCGGCAGGCGGCAAGGCAACGCGCCACTACCGCCATGAGACAAAGGACAAAACTAACAATTAAAAAGTAACAAACAATGGCAAAAATAGATCTTATATCTGGTTCATGGACCGATCTCGTATTTGAGAACCGTAACCAGACGTATGGTGCCTACGTGCTCCGCAAGGGTACAGGACGCCGTAACGTAATAGCTATTCTGTCTGTTATCTTGCTCGCTATCGCATGTCAGATTGGCCTCACACTGAAGAACATCGCAGACGAGGCAGCAGCAAGAAGAGCAGCAATGGACCAGGTAACCGAGCTCTCCGCACTGGAGAAGAAGAAGGAAGCCAAGGTTGAGCGTAAGGAAGTAGTAAAGCAGGAGCAGGTAGAACGCGTAGTGGAGAAGGTAAAGAGCTCCGTGAAGTTCACCGCACCTGTCATCAAGAAGGATGATGAGGTGAAGCCTGAGGACGAGCTGAAGACTCAGGACGAGCTGATGGAGAGCAAGGCCGCCATCGGTACCTTTGACGTAAAGGGTAACGATGAGTCTGGTGAAGTGCTCAAGGCTAAGGAGGTCATCGCCACTGAGCCCGTCAAGCCAAAGGAGGAAGAGAACAAGGTGTTCGACGTCGTTGAGCAGATGCCTTCTTACCCCGGCGGTAACGGCGCACTCATGCAGTACCTCTCTTCACACATCAAGTATCCTGTTATTGCTGAGGAGAACGGCATCCAGGGACGTGTAATATGTACCTTCGTCGTAGAGCGCGACGGTTCTATCACTGACGTTCGCATCGCGAAGTCTGTAGACCCATCACTCGACAAGGAGGCCATGCGCGTCGTATCAAGCATGCCGAAGTGGATTCCTGGTAAGCAGAACGGCTCGGCAGTGCGTGTAAAGTACACACTGCCTGTGACATTCCGCCTGCAGTAATCACATAGCAGCACAGTAATAACGCTAACATTACGCAATGACAAGAACAGCATCTTACATCATCGTAGGATTAATACTTACTACCGTCTTTTATTCTTGCATGAGCGAGAATAAAAGCGGTAGGACTGATACTTATTCGTCAGGAGCGATAGCATTCGCTTCTGACGAAAGTTTTAGTCCCATCATAGACGAAGAGCGTGACGTCTTCGAGCATACATACCCTGATGCTCACCTAACACCGATATACACCAACGAGTCTGAAGCTATCAACCTGTTGCTGCAGGACTCCGTATGGATGGCTATCACATCACGCGATTTCAAACCAGAAGAGCTGCAGAGCCTCAAAGACCGCAAACTCTTCCCCCAGAGCATCAAGTTCGCATACGATGGTCTGGCCCTGATACAGAACAAGCAGAACACTGACTCATGCATCAGTGTGAAAGATATACGAAGGATACTGACGGGCGAGGTGACACGCTGGAACCAGATATACCCTAACTCCAAGCGCGGAGAAATAACCGTAGTATTCGACAATAAACGCTCTGCCACAGTACACTACGTGGAAGACAGCATCCTGGGCGGAAAGCCCATCACATCGCCAAACGTATGTGCCGTCGACTCAACGGCAGAAGTAGTGCAGGCCGTAGAGGAAGACCCTAACGCCATAGGAATCATCGGAAGCAACTGGCTCAACGACAAGCGAGACAGCACAAACCTCACCTTCCGCAAGGAGATACGCCCAATGGCAGTGACAAGCCTCGACGTAGCCAATGTGGAGAACTCTTGGAAGCCGTATCAATACTACTTCTACAATGGCAACTACCCTTTGGTACGCACTTTGTACATACTCCTTAACGACACCCACATGGGACTGCCAACAGGATTCAAGAACTTCATCATCTCACAAGACAAGGGACAGATGATAATACTCAAGGCAGGACTGCTGCCTGCATACGGCAACCTCACCGTAAGAAGCGTACACGTAACAGATTAACAGAAGACATAGAAACTCTATAATTACCAGAACATCAGGAAACTCTATAATTACCAGAACACCTGGAAATTACTGGAACATCTGTAAATAATAAAAAATAAACAAACCAGTTTAATAATGAAAATTAAGAACATTTTCCTCGGAGCACTGATGACAGTCATCGTTGCTCCCACCTTTGCACAGGTCCAGAAGGACGAAATAAAGGACAAGGTTGTCGCTATAATCAAAAGCGGCGCCCCTGACAAGGACAAGCAGATTAAAGCCCTTGCCAAGGAGTTTAAGAAAGATGCTGCCAAATTGGCAAGTGTCGGCAAGGCCTATCTGGCAGAAAAAGACTATGTCAATGCCAAGGTATATGCCGACATGGCTATCAAGGCCAACAGCAAGTGTGCAGAAGGTTTCCTCCTCGCCGGTAACATCGCCGTTGCGAAGGACGATGCAGGTGAGGCCGCAACACAGTTCCAGCAGGCTATGTATGCCGACCCAAAGGATCCTAACGGATATCGTCGCTATGCACAGATGATGAGTAAGGCCTCTCCTCAGGATGCCGTCAACGCACTGGAGACACTGCGCCAGCAGCGCCCAGACTACCCCGTTGACCTCATCGCTGCAGAGATTTACTCCGACGCCGGCAAGATGGACCTCGCCATACAGTATTATGACAAGGTAAACATCGCCGACATGAAGGACTATCAGATCTCTGACTACGCAACGAACCTCTTCCTCTCTCAGAATTACGAGAAGTCGCTCAACGTAGCTACTCAGGGCCACAACAAGTTCGCACGGAACGCCAGCTTCAACCGTCTGATGATGTTCAACCAGACAGAGCTGAAGGACTTTGAGGCTGCAGTAGCTGCAGGTGACAGGCTGTTCAACGCTTCTGACTCAGCAAAGATTTCCTCTTTCGACTACGGTTACTATGGCCGTGCCCTCGAGGGAGCGAACAAATACCAGGAGGCCATCGGCATCTATGAACAGATGCTCAAGGCCGACAATGTGAAAGATGACGAGAAACTGGAGGTGAACAAGAAGATTTCTGACGGCTACAAGAAGATCTCTGACTATGCCAAGGCTGAGGAATACCTCAACAAGTACATCCAGGGTCATCCACAGTCATCCTTCAGCCTGGAAGAGAGCGTAGCAATGCTGTACGCTGACCAGCTGGCTGACGAGACAACACCAGCAGCCCAGAAGCAGGCTGCCTACGACAAGGCTGACGCCCTCTATGCTGCTCTTGGACAGAAGTACCCGGACAACGCTGCCTACGTAGCCAACAAGCGCGCTCAGATGCCATTCTCACTGGCTCTCGACGATAAGGCTAAACTGAAGCTGGCAGGCCCGCGCTACCTGGAGTTTGCCAACATCCTCGCTGCCAAGAGCGACCGCTCTGCTGGCGAGACCAAGATGCTTGTCAATGCCTACAATGCCGTTACAGCCTACTACGTACACGTAGTGGAGGATATGGACAAGGCTAAGGAGATAGCAGGCAGGCTCATCGAGATAGATCCAGAGAACGGCAACGCCAAGGCCATCCTCGGCATAAAGTAAACCTATACAACACGTTTCTAAAGGGGCTGTACCGCTATAGAGTCATCACATGATAAAACTGATAGCATTAGACCTTGACGGTACGCTCACCAACGAGCAGAAGATTATAACGCCTCACACCATGCAGGCCCTCCTAAGGGCACAAAGCCATGGTGTGAGGCTTTGTCTTGCCTCAGGCCGCCCACCTTACGGTATGCGTCCTTTGGCAAAGCAACTGCATCTGGCAGAGCATGGCGGACTGCTCGTATGCTACAATGGCGGACACGTAGAAGACTGCTCCAACGGCAAAGTACTAGTAGAGCGCGAGCTGGACGTCAGCCTGCTGCCAGAGCTCTGTGAATGGCAGGAAAGAACGGGGATGACACTGATGACGTACTTCGAGGACCACATCTATACAGAGCGCCCAGACAATAAATACGTTCAGGTGTCCGTACGTAACAACAAGATGACAGCGGTGAAGGTAGACAATTTCGCTACCGACACGCCACGCCCTATCAACAAATGCCTTATGGTGGGCGAACCAGAGGCAGTAAAGCAATGGGAGCCAAGGCTACAGGAGGCCTTCCATGGACGCATGAATATCCTGCACTCTACACCTTATTTTATAGAATGCCTGCCACTGAACATTGACAAGGGGCTTGCCTTGCAGGCTCTTTTACCGGTTTTAGGCCTTCTGCGCGAGGAACTGATGGCATTTGGGGATTCCTTCAACGACATCGGAATGCTGCGCTATGCAGGCCTCGGAGTGGCCATGGAAAACGCAGATGAGGAGGTAAAGGCCATTGCAGACCATATTACCTCCTCAAATGAAGATGACGGCATAGCTGCCGCACTGAGTTTCTTCAATGTATAAAGCACTACCTTAATGAGTATTCTCAGTTATTAGAGAACTGCATCAATGAGTTTTCTCAGTTATTAGAGAACTGCATCAAACTTCTCCTGAAGCTTTGCCTTATTGGCAGCACCCACGAACTTATCGACAAGCTGTCCGCCCTTGAAGAACAGCAGCGTAGGGATATTCCTAATGCCATACTCTGCGGCAATATCCTCGCAGTCCTCTACATTGCACTTGCCTACAACTAAGCGACCGTCGTATTCCTCGGCCAACTGAGATATAATAGGCGAAATCATCTTACATGGGCCACACCATTCTGCCCAGAAATCCACTACGAGAGGCAGGTTGCCACCCTTCAGAGAAGAAAAGTTCTCATTTGTAATCGTTACTTCCATAGTTCTTGGTTTTTGTTACGGGAGAGCGATACATCCGCCCACCATATATTAAACACTAAATTAATAACTTGTTATACTACCACGAATTACTCGAATTGCACGAATTATCCGTGCTATCGCCTTTATTTGCAATAACCATGCCATCAGAAGCCGTCAAGCTCGTAGTATTCATCCTCCAAGGCTTCTGTTGAGGGCTTTTCCTCCTCAATAATTATGTCTTCCTCAGCAGGCTGACCACCGTTATTGCCGTTGTCATCGATGATAAGGATGTCTTCAGCGGGCTCAGTAGCCTTATTACCGCTGTCATCAATGATCATGAGGTCATCAGAAGGCTCAGCGGCCTTATTACCGCCGTCATCAATGATCATGAGGTCA
>CAJOOC010000048.1 GCA_905236165.1 uncultured Prevotella sp.
ACAGTTGTAGTTTGGGTGCACTATTGCGGGGGCAAAGGTACAACAAAACCACAACTGCTACAACGGGTAATTCTAAGGATGCTTACGGAATATCTCCGTGACGCACAGAAGTACCAAGGCCGAGAAGGAGACCGACGTGCAGCTGAGGCAGCACCTCATCTGTGCGGTTCTCTTCAATACTGGGGAGAGAGGCATCACCATCTCCACGCGCACCAGGATCTTCCGTCTGTGGGATGCCATACCTCGTGTGCCGGGGGTGGTGGAGTGTAAATGGTATAGCTCCACAGACCCTTTCTTCAATCGTTATCCCAGGGCCATAAAGGTGAAGATATACAGGATTGCTGCAGAGGATTTAGAGAAACACCTGCAGGGTGCCGTGCCGTTGATACGAAACGGCCACACCATCAGCGTGGGCAATGGTAGGTAATAGAAACCCCCTCTAAGGTTAGAGGGGGTTAGTGAGACGTTATTTTGCTGGTTGTGCTTTTTTCTTAAGCTTGTCGATGGAGTGCTCCAGACTCTCTGTCGGCTCGATGATGTTGTAGTCAGCCCAGAAGTAGGGGTCGTCGAAGTATGCTACCTTGTCGTAGAAGCGTTCTTTTATTCCAAACGACGAACGTCCCTGCGGACGCCTTACCGTCTTGCCGTGCTCCAGACGGTCGGTCACCACCATCTCGCTGACGGTGGTAAAGGTGCGGGCAAAGAGGCGGCGCTTCCAGTTGCAGTTAAAGCGCATCTCATTCCTGATGTAGTTAAGGCGTGTGACGCCCTGCTGGTCGGTATGGTAGACAATCGTTGTGCTGAGCATCTTCGGACGGAACCGCAGGCCGCGGGGTTTGCTGACCAGCATGTATTCGGAGGCCTTCAGCCAGTCGCTCGTGTCTAATTGCAGTTCGGCCCTTGAGATGGTGTATGTCTCACGGTCTATGTACAGCCGTCCGCCCATCTGCGGAAATAGCGTGTTTTCACTGGGGTGGACGAGGACTACGTAGTGCATGCGGTCGTTGATGTTGACGGGTTCCTCCAATGACAGGCGGCACAGGCGGAGCGTCTGTTCGTTGAGCAGGTAGTCAGGGTTCTTTGCCACATCGGCCAGGATGGCCATGAGTGGGCCGCCCTGTATCTTAACGCCCAGCGTGTCTTTGGCCTTCATGCTCATCAGTCGCCGCCCTTTCAGGATAGCAACGGCATCGTGATCGGCAGTGTGTTGGTAGCTGGTCTTATACATCTCTGTAACGGCCTCGGCAACGCTGATAAACTGCGAGCCACGTTGGGCCGTCTCCCTGTAGAAACATCGCATCAGCTCCGTCTCCTTCGGATAGTTCTGCGTAATACGGCTCATGGCCGCCTTGACGATGCTAAGCGGATCATCGACAGAAACAATGACTTCGCGCAGCTCTACGCTGCTGTTGACCATAAGGATTCGAAGCGGTTCGGCAATGTTGTCGGTCACAGGCACACGGCGTGTCTTGTAACCGATATGGCTTACTTCGATGTAACGGGGACTATGGCCCGTCTTCAGCGTAAAGCGCCCTTCGTCGTTGGTTACGGTGTGTATGTCCTTCCCCTCGGCCACTATGCTGACATGGCTCAGTGGCCGGCCTTTTTGCTTGTCAAGCACCACGCCGCTGATAACCGTCTGTGCCTGAAGTACAGCCACAGCAAGGAGCATCATTACTATCGTCATCAATCGTCTCATAACTCAAACACTTTTACAATGTCTGCCTCCTTTGGTTGATTTCTGGAGGGTCCCCACGTTTCTTGAGGTGATAAGATTTAGAATTTATATCCGAAGACAGCACCGAATGCCTGGTTGTACTGGCTGAAGTCTGAGTCAAGCTTCTTCAGGCTGCGGCTGTATTCAACACCAACCATGAACTTCTCGAATTCGAGAGAAACACCACCGATGGCACCTACGTCGAAACGGCTGTAGCCATACTCGCTGTCGAAGATGCCGAATTTCATATTACCAAATTCGAGTTCGCTGCCGAAGAGGCCGACTGCTACGTATGGACCAGCCTTGACGGCTAGCTTCATATTGTCGGTCAGAGGGAACTTGTAGGCTGCGAAGATGGGCACCTCCAGATATCCCATGTTTACGTCCTTGCTATAAATGTCAGAGCCATAGCCCTTAAAGGCTAACTCCAGGCCAGGGATGATGGAGAAGTTTTCAGACAGAGAAAGGTCGTAAGAAGCACCTACCTTGAAGGCAAACTTCATGTTGGTATCTGCATCTGCACCTACAATAGAAGAGGCACCAGCGCCTGCCTTGATGGTATACTTGGCATCATCCTGTGCGCTGACTGTCAGGGTCACCAGCATCAGGGCAACCATTGCTATAATTTTCTTCATAACAATATAAAGGTATTAGTTGTCGCCGCGGGCATCCTCCGCTGGCCACGGATTATTGTTTGTCAGGATACGACGGAATTAGTTTTTTAGTATTCCAGCAGCAGGGTCTGACGGGGAGAGAGGGTGAAGTCTTTTGTGATGTCATACTTGCGGCCTGATGTCACCTCGCGGGCGGTGATGGTGCCCTGCTGGCCTGCTGGCCATAGCTCCTTGTAGCGCTCGGCATTGAAGGTGGCAGGCTTGCTGGTGCCGTTGAGGATGAGGAGGACGTTGGAACCCGATGCTGACGCACCGGGCACGGTGGCTCCTGCTGGGGTGGCAGTTCCCGGTTGGTTGGGGCTTCCGCTGGTGGTGGCTTGCGGGCAGGTGGTGGCTTGCGGGCAGGTGGCCGCTTGTGCGCAGGTGGGTAGTTGGTGTGCCATTACATATACGCCCTTGTATGGGGTGAACTGCACCTGTCGGCCTTCTGTTACGGCTTTGCTCTGCTGGCGCCAGTGGAGCACCTTGCTCAGCCATCTGAACATGCTGTTCTCTTCCTTGGTGCGGCCTTCTTTGGTGAAGGCGCTGCGCTCATCGCCGGGGAAGCCGCCAGGGAAGTCTTTTCTGACGTTGCCGTCGGTGACGGCTTTGGTGCCGTTCATCATTATCTCCGTGCCGTAGTAGAGCTGCGGTATGCGGTTGATGGTAAGGAGCAGTGCCAGTGCCTGCTTGAGCATCAGGCTGTCTTTGCCGTCGCCCAGGAAGCGGTCGGTGTCGTGGTTGTCGAGGAAGGCCAGCACGCTCTTGGGGTTAGGGTAGAGGTAGTCGTAAACGAAGTTGTTGTAGATGCGGTTCATGCCGTTCCACCAAGGGTCGGTCTCTTCATACTTGGCTGCGTTGAGACGGTCGAAGAAGGAGAAGTCCATGACGGTGTTGAGCCAGGTGTTGGGTGGCGTCGGTGTGTCTGCGATATTATCGCAGACTCTCGGACAGTGCTTGCTGTTGTTGGCCACGGGACAGGGCTTGTTGTCGTTGGCTTTGGGACAGGGCTTGCAGCCAAGCATGTATGGCGGGGTGATTCTTGAGTCTTTCTGCAGTGCAGCGGTGAAGGCGGGTTCTGTCACCCACGATTCTCCTACGACGTTGAAGTTGGGGTACTCCTGGTTGAGCTCTTTCATCCAAGATGCCATGCCCTTGGCGTCGGCGTATGGGTAGGTGTCCATTCTTATGCCGTCGATGCCGATGGTTTCTATCCACCAGATGGAGTTCTGTATGAGGTATCGCATCACGTGCGGGTTGCGCTGGTTGAGGTCGGGCAT
>CAJOOC010000049.1 GCA_905236165.1 uncultured Prevotella sp.
CCCGAGGAAGACCGCGACTACTATCTGGAGCGTCGCTATCCCGCCTTCGGTAACCTCGTGCCCCGCGACGTGGCTTCGCGTGCTGCCAAGGAGCGTTGCGACCACGGCTTCGGCGTCAACAACACCGGTCTGGCCGTGTTCCTCGACTTCTCTGAGTCTATCCAGCGCCTCGGCATCGACGAGATACGCCAGCGCTACGGCAACCTCTTCGATATGTATGAGGAGATTACCGACGTGAACCCAGGCGAGTTCGTGCAGACTATCGATGGAATCGACTATTACAAGCCAATGATGATCTTCCCTGCCATCCACTACACCATGGGTGGTATCTGGGTAGACTACGAGCTGCAGACCACCATCCCCGGCCTCTTCTCCATCGGTGAGTGTAACTTCTCCGACCACGGTGCCAACCGTCTCGGTGCTTCTGCACTCATGCAGGGTCTGGCCGACGGATACTTCGTGCTGCCTTACACCATACAGAACTACCTCGCTGACCAGTCATTGTGGCCAAAGGTATCTACCGACCTGCCAGAGTTTGAGGAGGCAGAGAAGAAGGTAGACGCTGAGATGGACCGCCTCCTGGGCATCCAGGGCAAGCGCTCCGTTGACTCTATCCACAAGGAGCTCGGCCACATCATGTGGGAGCACGTGGGCATGGGCCGCACAAAGGAGGGTCTGCAGGAAGGTCTGAAGATGCTGAAGGCGCTGCGCAAGGAGTTCAACGAGAACCTCTTCGTGCCAGGCACCAAGGAAGGTCTCAACGTAGAGCTCGACAAGGCCATCCACCTTCGTGACTTCATCCTCATGGGTGAGCTCATCGCCTACGACGCACTGCACCGCGAGGAGTCGTGCGGCGGACACTTCCGCGAGGAACACCAGACGGAGGAAGGCGAGGCAAAGCGTGATGATGAGAACTTCTTCTACGTAGGAGCATGGGAGTATCAGAAGGACGACGATACAGCCCCAGAGCTCTCAAAGGAGCCTTTAGAGTATGAAATCATTAAGGTACAAACACGTAACTACAAAAACTAATTGAACCATGGCAAAATCAATAAGCTTCACCATAAAATACTGGAAGCAGAATGGCCCAAAGGAGAAAGGGCATTTTGACTCACACGAGATGAAGAACGTGCCCGATGATACCTCCTTCCTTGAGATGCTCGACATGCTCAACGAGGAGCTCATCAACGAGGGCCAGGAGCCCTTCGTCTTCGACCACGACTGCCGTGAGGGCATCTGCGGCATGTGCTCACTCTACATCAACGGTACGCCACACGGCAAGACAGAGCGCGGTGCCACCACCTGCCAGCTCTACATGCGCCGCTTCAACGATGGCGACGTAATCACCGTAGAGCCCTGGCGCTCAGCTGGTTTCCCAGTCATCAAGGACTGCATGGTAGACCGTAACGCCTTCGACAAGATCATACAGGCCGGCGGATACACCAGCGTGCGTGCCGGACAGGCCCAGGATGCCAATGCCATCCTCATTCCAAAGCAGAATGCCGACGAGGCAATGGACTGCGCTACCTGCATCGGCTGCGGCGCTTGCGTGGCAGCATGTAAGAACGGCTCTGCCATGCTCTTCGTCAGCTCGAAGGTAAGCCAACTGGCACTGCTGCCACAGGGACGCCCCGAGGCAGCCAAGCGTGCCAAGGCAATGGTTGCGAAGATGGACGAGCTCGGCTTCGGCAACTGTACCAACACACGTGCCTGCGAGGCCGTATGTCCGAAGAACGAGTCGATAGCCAACATCGCACGTCTCAACCGTGAATTTATCAGCGCCAAGCTGGCCGACTAAGAATAGTTTCTCAGTGCCAGACTGGCCGACTAAGATAGATTCATGACACTACGCCACGTACTCATAACGGTGCTGATGACCCTCTGCTGCCTCACGGCGGCAGAGGCGGCACCGTATGTGGGCACGAGGACAAGGGAATATACCAAGAACGACCCATTAATATATGAAGACTCGTGGAGGAAATGGCCCTACGCCTTCATCAATGACGAAGGGGAGCCCGACGGCTTTAACGTAGAGCTGATGCGGCGCGTGCTGTCACGTCTCGGCATACCGTACGAGATACGCCTGCGCAACCAGGAAGAGGCGCATGAAGACCTGCGCAACGACTCTGCCGACGTATCCCTCGGGGTGGCAGCCGACTATAACGCACCCTTCGGCAGGTTCGGCAGGTTCACGATATGCCACTTCGAAAACGCCATCCTGCTGCCGAAGAAAGACTCCGTAGCCCTCATTACCCCACAAGACCTGTTCAACATACCGTTCTACGTGCGCCAGAACAGCCGCGCCTATCACTACCTCAAGGCGGCGGGACTGCCTGACAGCATAATCCATACGGCAGACAACATGGAGATAGAAATACTCGAACGCTATGGAGAGGAAGAGATATATCCCGTGTGGAATGCCATGATGCTCAGGTGGGTGGCCAACAAATACCACCTTGACGACTACTGCGTGGTGCCGGTCGACATACCAGCGGGAGAATACCGCTTCATGTCGGGAGACACCATGCTGCTCGCCAAACTCGACAGCGTATGCACAGTGATGTATCAGAAAGGCGAGATACAGGAAATGCTGTCACGCTGGATGAGTCCAGAAAAGGAAAAACGCACTAATACCTTTACATATATTGTAATGTTAGCCATGGTCGTTTTCGTAGTGGCCATGATAACCAACTATATACTACAACGACTGAAGAATTATCATTCAGAGGATCAGCTGGTAGACCTGAAGAAGCAGCTGGATCTGATTCTCGTATCTAATAATATAAGAATATGGGTGTATTACCCGGGCACGCGACGCTACTCATGGATGTCGAGCAACGGCATGACCGACAGGGAATACTCCACATACGAATTCTCCAAGTTCTTCCCTGACGAAGAATTCAACGCCATACACTCACACGTCACCGACATAGTGAAAAATGACGGCAACATCTGCAACTTCAAGATGCGATGCTTCGAGCAGAACTCGCAGACCAATATACGCGACATAGAGCTGCGCATCATCCCCATGCGCAACGACTATGGCAAGATATACTGCATCTTCGGCATGCAGTATGACATCACCGACACCAAGGCGATGCTCGACCGCAAGCAGCGCATGCACAAGCGCCATACCACAGCCTTCAACCTGGCTATGGGCAGTATCATGCGCTTCAATAGGGAGGGACGCCTGAAAGACATCAATGAATACCTGCAGACGCAGCGCCTGCACATCAGCGACAAGAGCATGCTCACCAAGAAGGGCTTTGTCATCACCGACCTCAACCACATCTTCGGCATCGACATCGAAACATGCTGTGACGACGTGAACTTCATCACCCACATACCGAAGTTGCCCGATATCGCCACGGTACTGCCGATAGGATGTTCACCGGAGACTGTCACCGGCGATACCATGACCAGCGCCACCATCGACGGCAATCCGCTGACAGTGAGAGAGCTGGAGGCAGGAAGGCTCATCGGGGCAGGATACTTCAACGCACACATCATTAAGACCCGTGACAACGATGGCAAAGTGACGGGATACATGGTATTCCTGCGCGAGGTGACAGAATATATGAAGGGCTTCAGGACGTTCACCTCACGACAGCGCAACATCGACTACTTCAAGAATGAACAGGATGTATACCGCAAGTGCAGGAACTTCATTCTGAAGGAGACAAACATCGAGATGCTGCACTACATCCCGGAGACCCGTATGGTGGAGATATTCGGCTGGCAGACAGGCACGAAGAGAGTCATGTCGCTGCTGCAGCTGCTGGAATATATCGATGAGCGCGACCTGAAGAATTTCTTCAAGGCATTCCACCATGTTGACGATCGCAACCCGAAGGAACTGAGCTTTGAGGTGCGTACGCTCTTCAAGAACAGACACGGCGTGCCAAAGACCTACAAGGTAAGCTGCCATCCCGTCTTCGACAAGGAAGGAAAGGTGGGCACCTACTTCAGCATCTGCATCGACATCACTGAGCAGGTCAACATGGAGATGAAGCTGAAGGAGGAGACCGTCAAGGCACGCGACGTGGAGATGATGAAGCAGAACTTCCTGAAGAACATGTCTTACTCCATCCGTCAGCCTCTCGTGGTGATGCGCCAGAAGATAGAGATGCTCAACAGCGTGGAGGGAGATGACGAGATGCCACTGCTCGATAGCGTATGCAACAACACGCACCGACTCATACACCTCTCTGACGACACGCTGCTCCTCTCACGCATTGAGGCAGGCATGATGCAGCTTGAGCTGAAGGAGCTGGACTTCGTGCAGCTATATCAAAACAGCATAGAAGAGGGCCTGAAACACTTCCGCAAGGTGGGTGTGACATACAATGTGCAGAACACCTACAATACGCTGCCCGTCGTGGCCGACAGCAGGGTGCTCTCGCGAATACTCAGCGAGGCAGCGGCGCTCTCAGCCCGTTACACCAACTACGGAACCATCAACATACATTATATCTACCGTCGCGACCAGCTCAACATCGCCATTGAGGACACGGGCGAGGGCATACCACCAAACGAACTCGATACGCTCTTCGAGCCGCATATAGGCATCACGCCGCTCATGGATGAGACAGCGCAGACCATATACCTCTCAGGCCTTGAGATGCCTATCTGCAAGGCGCTCGTGGATATGCTGAACGGCAGTATAGACATAGAGTCAGACCCAGGACACGGATCATCCATATTCATTGTGATACCAATCTAATGGCAAAGGCATTAACATACATACTACAACGCCATAGCCACTGTTTGCGCCCATGTAGGCAGACAGGCAGGCTGCTGCGGCTGCTCCTCATCATGCTGTGCATGGTGGGTGCCGTCCTTCATGCCGATGCAGCCAAGACGAGGAAAGGCAGCAGCAATGACGGATTCTTCTCGGGAATACTGAACGGCAGCATGCTGAATGTCATAACAGACCACGATCGTACAGATCCTGAGAAGCATACCGCGCCGCCATTGGGTATACGCTATACCAAGAAGCATCCTCTCATCATCGTGGGCGACTGGAACTTCAAGCCCTACTCCTACATCAACGACGAGGGAGAGGCCGACGGCTTCATCGTGAGACTGATGGAAGAGATATTCTCCCGAATGCACGTGCCATACGAGATACACCTCATGGAATGGAAGAAAGCAAGGCAGGAGGTGCAGTCAGGCCGCGCGCAGGTGATGGTCGACATATTTAAGGATGAATCCATCAAGGGTGTCTACTACGGTAAGGAGACCCTGGCCGAATATGAGATAGGCGTGATGCATCGCAAGGACGTGGAAAGCCTGCGCTCCATACACCGCCTTACATCCAATGACACCATATATTGCAATGGCATGGATTATGCCGCTGACTGGCTGGATAAAAACCATCGCAATGAGCTGGAGAAAGGCCATGAATTCCAGATAGAGACAAAGAATCCTTATCTGATATTAGGCGACATCCTCTCGGGCAAGGTGAAATACTACGTATGGAGCCTGAAGGCGCTGCGGGGACTGAAGAAAACCTTTGACAGCGGCAATGACATAGAGATAGACGAGCTGGACGTGCCCGCAGGACAGTTCCGTTTCTATTGCAGCGACCCCCTGCTCTCAAGCGAGCTCGACGCTCAGTTCTGCCGACTGGTGGATTCAGACCTCTATGACAATATTCACGACAAATGGCTCTCTGACGACGGAGAATACAAGGAAGGCTACTCTGCCATCGACATAGCACTAATCATCTTCCTCATCATGCTGGCGGTGTTCTTCGTGTTCTTCATAGTAATATCGCAGCGTGGCACCAACGTCAACAGCCTCAAGCAAGAGTTTGAAACCTTAATAGGACAGAGCGAGGATCTCACCACCAGCCAGATACTGGCCATAGAAGTCGGCACACAATGGGTGCACAATGTGGCAGGCACCTTCCTGCCGCCCGGCGGAATGAGCGTGCACGACTATGAACAGCTCGTACACCCCGAAGACCGTAACGTGGCAATGGCGGCCAGAGGCAGCGTGGACGGAGGCGAGGTAGTGATGCCTGTGGTACATTTCCGCATACGGCATTACAACAGCGTTGTGTCAGCTGACGGCATGGTATCGGAAGACTGGCACAATATGGCCGTTCATGCCAATATCCGCACTAACCGCAGCGGGAAGGCCGACTACGTCTACCTCAGTCTCATTGATGAGACAGAGCAGCTGAAGGAAACGGCTAAGGTTGACCGCATATTGCGCGAATACGCTGCCATCACCGACGTCACCGACCTCGGCATGATCTATTACGACAGAGGGGGCAACTTCGTCAATGCCAATGACAACCTCTTCCGCATGCTGGCACAGGGAAAGCAGGGCAACCCGCATGCCTATATGGAGGGTCGTAAGCTGCAACAGCTGCCAGTGGTATTCAATGAGATAAAGATTGAGACCGGCATGGAAGCGTGGGTATGCACAAGGCTCGATTCGCCGGAGCTGAACCTCCACATACCCCTTGAGGTAGGAATACAAGGCATCGTTGGCGACAACGGCGAGAACCTCGGCTATTCGGTATGCGTCAGAGACCTGTCATACCTCTCCAACCTGCATAGCAACCTCAAGCGTACCAACGACGAGTTCATACAGAACAGACAGACGCTTTCCAACTATCAGAACGAGATGCGACAGATGTTGCGCCAGAACAATATGCGCACGTTCCGCTGGCGTAAAGGAAACGACTACATTGAGAGATCAAGCGACCTGCTCAACTATGACATCACCATGCCGCTGTCAGTATATCTCAGAAGCATACGCGGTGAGAAGTATACCCCGCTCGACTCTTTCTTCTCCGACCCCAATGCCACCATCCCGCGGCCTACCACTGTGGTGCAGCGCTACGCCAACACGAAGGACAAAGACGTGTGGATAGAGTCACACTACATGCCTGAATATGACAAGATGGGCAACTACTTGGGCATCTTCGGTGTCACGTGCGACATATCGCAATATATAAAGGTACAGAATAACCTGCGCGAACAGACGGAGAAGGCCAACGACTCAGGTAGGCAGAAGACCGTCTTCCTGGCCAATATGACCCACGAGCTGCGAACGCCACTTAATGCCGTCAACGGATTTGCAGAGATACTGAAACTGTCGTCAACGCCAGAGGAGAAGGCAGAATACGTCAACATCATGATGCACAGCTGTACGATGCTTATCAGCATGGTCGACAACATCCTGCAGCTGTCCATGATTGACACCGAAGGCATAAAGCTGCATCCGCGAGAGGTAGACTTCGCAGTGATGTTCAGCAAGAGCGTGAAGGAGATGAAACGCTTCATCAACTCCTCTGACGTGGAGCTGCAGTTTAACAGGACTTACAGTCATCTGATGGTGACGATAGACTATGACAAGGTGATGCAGATAATAGAGACCTTCGTCAATAACGCATCGAAATACACTACCAAGGGCTTCATACGCCTTGGCTACCGCTATAGGGACGAGGTGCTTACCATCTACTGTCGCGATACCGGCTGCGGCATCCCGCTCGACAAGCAGCAGGAGATATTCAACCGCTTCGTCAAACTCAACGACTTCGTGCAGGGCACCGGACTCGGACTGTCTGTCAGCAAAGCCATTGCCGACGCTATGGGAGCAAAGATAAACATCTACTCCGAAGAAGGCAAAGGCTCCACATTCTCACTCTCAATAAACCTCGGAAAGTAATAAAGAAAACGGATTAGTGACTTTACGCTAATCCGTTTTCTTTATCCTGTCTCTCAGAGGGGAGAGAATGGAGAGTTTCTAACTGAAGTTTCCCACCCCATATAGAAGGCGGCGGAACGAAGCCCCTATTGGGGCTGGCTACCCTTATCTGATGCCTACGGCATCGGCAGCGAAAAGGGTGGGAAACTTTAGTTCCTAATTAAAGTAATAGATAAAGATAGCGATGCCCTCGATGGCTTTCTTGCCCGTCTCCTTCACGTTCATCGTAAACTTCACCTCAGTCTTTACCGCACCGCGCAGGTTCGTGATGCGCTCCAGCTTGGTTGTCAGCGAGAGGCTCTGGCCGCTCAGCACGGGCTGGCCGAACTTCATCTTGTCGATGCCGTAGTTCACCAGCATCTTCACATTCTGCACATCAACGGTCTGGTTCCACAGGTATGGCAGCACTGACAGCGTCAGATAGCCGTGGGCTATCGTAGTGCCAAACTGGCTCTCTGTCTTTGCACGCTCCGTATCAACGTGAATCCACTGATGGTCAAGCGTAGCATCTGCAAACATGTTGATTCTCTCCTGAGTCAGCTGAACATAGTCAGACGTGCCCAGCTCCTTGCCCTCATACTGGGCAAAATCCTCATAACTTGTAATTGTTAGCATAGTCTTATATATTAAAAAAGATAATTTCCTTTATCTGCGGTACATGATTTCTTTATCTGCGGTACATGATGAAGCCGACGTATGTGAGCAGCACAACGTTCATCAGCAGGGCGTAGATGATGGCTGGTGTGGCTATGCGTCCGTCGTTGAAGACGAAGGGGCTGCTGGCTATCGCTATGGCCTGCGCCGCATTCTGCATGCCTACCTCTATCACTATGGTGCGTCGCTCGCGCGTCTGCAGCCTTGTGAGGCGCGACAGAAGGCCTGCGGCAGTGATGGACACTATGAGCATGCTTATTACGCAGAGGCCGAGCATGGCGAAGTTGTTGTAGATAATCTGCCTGTTCTGAATGAAGAAGATGCCAGCCAGCAGCATCAGTGCAGGGAAGGCAATCTTCGACAGCACACTCACCATAGCCTTTGCACTCTTTGGCCACCATTGCCTCACGATGATACCTACAACGATGGGCAGGAGCATCGTCAGCAGGTTCTGCATCAGCAGGTTGCCTACGGGCAGCTGCATGCCGATGGAATGGCCCATTTCTGTCGTTGTCCACTTCATGATGACGGGCATGGTGAAGAGCGTTATGACTGAGCTGACGGCAGTGAGCGATACGGACAGAGCCACGTCGCCCTTGGCCAGCATGGAGAACACATTGCTTGACGACCCTCCCGGACAGCATGCTATGAGCATGACGCCAATGACCAGCAGTGGCGGCAGGGAGAAGCATGACAGCATCGCCCACGTGATGAGCGGCAGCAGGATGAGCTGTCCGGTCATTCCTACCAGCATGGCTTTAGGACGCTTGGCCAGCAGCACGAAGTCGGCAGGCTGTAGCGTCAGGCCCAGGTTAAACATCAGGAGTGTCAGTATGGGTAGTACGATGAAAACGCTGTTCATTATTCAGTTGTCAAAATGTGAATGTGATAATAACGGTGTGCAAAGGTAACAATAATTTTGCGAAACAGCAAAAACAAATGTTGTTTTTTTATATTTTGAAGGGGGTGTAGGAAGGCTTGCGGCATGGTGGTTGAACTGCTGCAAAGTAACAGACCGTCGATTAGCTTGTAATCGACGGTCTGTTACGCGGTAATCGACGGTCTATTGCATGGTAATCGACCGTCTATTGCAATGCACTGTTTCTGAGGTTGTTACAAGGGCGATTTTGCCGATGTCCCGTCAGGCGGCTTTCCTTGCTGTCCTGATATGGATGGCTATTGTGCGAAGGTGGCGAAATATCCTAAGCAGGTGTCGCGCCACTCACGGGCATTGACGAGCTGTTCCTGCAGGCGCTGGTCTGTCTCCTCCCACCGTCTCTTGTCTATATAGGGCCGCATGGCGTTGTGCCATGTATTGTAGTGCTCTTCTACGGTGCTGACGCCTTGGCGGTAGTGGCGCTGCATGGCCTGCCACAGTGTGGAGCCGTCCTGCATGCGGTATGTCCAGGGCACGCGGTGGAACCACAGCAGCAGGTTCTCCGGACAGGTGTGCAGGTCGTTGTAGATGCGTGCCATGTCGGGTCGGTACTGGCTGACGGCATCGGTGCCGGTAGTGGAGCGGTCGAAGCCTATGCTGTCCTTCGTGGCCTTATGATAATATACGGGGCACCACTCCAGGGGATAGTCGGCCTTGAAACCGTCGGGTTCGGGGCCGTAGTGGTGGTCGAACTTAAAGATGTGGTGCAGTCCTAATGGCATCATATAGTTGACGCATGCCTCGCGGCTCTCTTCCATGACGGCTGTCATGGGTGCTACGAAGGCTTCGTCAGTGGTGAAGGTCTGCTGCAGCCATTCGCGCGCTATCTGCCCGGTGCTGAGGGTAGGGTCCCAGGCCTGTCGCCCGAAGGCATACCAGTTGGCCTGTGAGAAGTGGTGGCCGCACCAGTTTCGGTCCTTGCCGATGTTGGCAACACCAACGATGCCTTTCAGCTGGCTGGCCGGTACGTAGGTGAAGAACTCCTTCCACAGCGGTGCGAGATATACGAGGTGCCTGGACTGTCCCAGGTATTCCTGCGTTATCTGCAGCTCAGCCATGTTGGGTGTCTCATGTATCTGGTCGAAGACGGGGCTGTAGGGCTCTCGCGGCTGGAAGTCGAGAGGCCCGTTCTTCGTCTGCAGTATCACGTTGGGGCGGAACTGTCCGTCGAGTGGCTTGAACTCTGACACGGCCTGCTTCACCCTGTCCTCTCCCTTATGGTTGGCTCCATATACGAAGCACCGCCACATCACTATGCCCTGATGTGGTGCGAGGGCGTCGGCCAGCATGTTTGCCCCGTCGGCATGTGTGCGGTGGTAGTCGCCAGGACCGGGTTGTCCCTCGCTGTTGGCCTTTACGAGGAAGCCGCCGAAGTCAGGGATGAGACCATAGATCTCGTTGGCCTTCTTCTGCCACCACTGCCTCACGCCTTCGTCGAGCGGGTCGGCTGTCTCGGTGTCGCCCAGTGCCTTGGGCGTGGCGAAGTTGATGCTCAGATATACCTTGATGCCGTATGGGCGCAGTATGTCGGCTATGGTGGATACTTCCTTCAGATATGGGGTGGTGAGCATCTTGGGTGATGCATTGACATTGTTGAGCACGGTGCCGTTGATGCCTATGGAAGCGTTGGCGCGTGCATATTCGGTGATGAGCTTCTTGTCAAGGTTGAACCATTCGAAGATGCTCTCCCCGGCATATCCGCGTTCAATGGAGCCGTCGGGGTTGTCCCAGTGGTTGAGCAGGCGCAGGGCAACGGCGGGGTGGCTGGAGAGTGGAGCCGTTTGCTGCTGGCGCAGGAGGGCGTAGGCACCGTAGAGCAGGCCTGCCTCACGGCGTGCACGCAGTGTGGTGCCGTCGAAGGCATAGCCGTCGTCGTCAGGCATGCTGTCGTCAAGGGTGAGGGTGATGGCAGGGCCTTGATAGTAGGTCTCCAGCTCCTGACGGGCAATGGCGAGTGGCGAGTGAAGAGCGAAGAGCGAAGTATCGGCTTGCGTCGTAGCTCCCTCTCCTTGGGAGAGGGCTGGGGTGAGGTGTGAAGAGTGTGGGGCGGTAATGGTGACGCGGGCCTTGTTCACGGGCTTGTAGCGCAGCCACAGGTCGTGGCCGTCTTCGTCAGGGAGCAGGGATGTCTGCGATGATATCGCAGACTCTCCGACGGGGCAGGAAGGTGTTGCAGACTCTCCGACGGGCGTGGCGGCGGGGTTGAGGCCGGTTGCGGCAGGGTTGTTGACGGTTATTTCGAAGGGGCTTGCAGGAAGGCCGTTGATGCCGAAGAGGTTGGCCTTGGCAGGGTTGTCTTTCCATGCGTAGCGCACGCGTGTGACGTTATTAATAGGTGGGTCGATGGTTACGGTGCGTCCATGTGCCGTGCCCTTGGCGTTGACGAAGGTGCCATCGCTGCCAGCCACCTCCAGCTCCTCTATGCTTCCTGCCTGCAGGGGCTGGTTGAAGGTCAGGATGACGGGGATGGAGCCCGACGCTGACGCATCGGACACGGTGGCGGGGGTGGCGGAAACGGGGGTGGCGGCGATGCACTGGGGCGATAGCTGCACCTTCTTGCCATAGACCAGTCGGTCCATGCATAGTCCTATGCGTTCTGCCACTTCTTTCTTTCGTAAGGGGTGTATGTCGTTAGCCTCACCAAGGTCTATGATGACAGCCAACTCAGAGCGGTTGTCGTTGACGGCAGTGAGGCGCTGCTGCTCCCTCAGATGTGCCCATGAGGAATCTTGCGGCTTGTCGGAGGGAGTCATGTAGTTGGCCAGCTGAACGATGCAGAACGGCATCTGCGGGTCTTGCCACAGGCTGCGCCAGCTTCCCATCATCTTCTTCAGGTAGTCGGCGTATGGAGCAGGGTTGGAGGTGTTGGTCTCACCCTGATACCATACTATGCCGCTGACGGCATAGGGTGCCAGCGGATATACCACGGCATTGTAGAGCGTGGAGGGCAGGTTCTGCAGCGACAGTCCCAGGTTGGGGCAGGTGGGCATGGTAGTGCCTAACCGTCCTTTCCATTGCTCTGACAGACGCAGGGTGTCGCCCTCACCGAAGATGAGCATATAGGGCTTTTCCTTTATGAAGTGGGGTATGCCTTGCTTATTGACGAAGCGTACCGTCAGGATGTTGTCGCCCTCATGGAGCATGCCTGCCGGGATATTATAGCGACGCGGAGGGTATTGATAGTAGGTGCGTCCCACTTCCTTACCGTTGAGGAAGGTGTAGTCCTGGTCGAAGAGCGTGCCAAGGAGAAGCCGTGCCGGCTTGCCGGCATGGGCCTGGTCGATGTGTATGTGCTGACGCAGCCACAGGGAGCCGATGAAGTCGGTGGTGGTGGTGCCTGCGATGATATCGCAGGCTCTCGGACAGGATTTGTTATCGCAGGCTCTCGGACAGAAGAGGGCAGGGGAGAGGTTGTATTGGTTTAGGTCTTGCCATGTGGCATCGTTGTAGCTTTCAGCTGTCCATTGTTCGCTGATGCCTGGGTCGGTCTCGTTGAGCAGATGCATCCATCTGTCGTTCATGCGTTGCGCTGCTTCCTGCTGTGCTGCGGTGAGTTTGTCGTCCTGATAGAGGCGTGTCTGCATTGGCAGCAGCGGATAGTCCTGCTTCAGGCTGTCGGCTGGTATCCATGCCTCGATGGGTGTGCCGCCCCAGCTATTGACGATGATGCCCTGTGGCACTCCGCTCTTTTCGTACATGCGTTTTCCGAGGAAGGTGCCCACAGCCGAGAAGAGCCATGCGTTCTCCTTGTTGAGCGGCTTCCAGTTGATGGTGGCAGGGCGTATGTCGTTCTGCACACCATGGGTGTTTGTCTCGTTCTGCACGCGGAAGAGGCGTATCCTTGGGTTGTTGAGACGGTCTATCTCTTCCGGGTACTGTGGGTAGACGCGCTCTATGGTTACATCGATGTTCGACTGTCCGGAGCATATCCACACGTCGCCCACGAGCACGTCGCCGTAGGTCAGCACGGTGTTGCTCTCGTCGCTCACCTGCATGGTATATGGTCCGCCGGCCTTCATGGCAGGCAGGTCAATGCGCCACCGGCCCTGCGTGTCGGCCTGTGTGGTGTATTGTCGCCTGTTCCAGCTGACGGTGATTTTCTCCTGCGGCATTGCCGTTCCCCACACGGGAATGGCTTTTCCGCGTTGCAGCACCATACCCTGCTGGAAGAACTGTGGCATGGTGAGACGTGCACTGGCTGATGCAATGCCTACGATGGCAAGAATGACAAAAAGAGATAGTCGTTTCATGTTAGGTAATGTTGTTATTTCTTGCAAAAATAATAAAAAAAGGTGACACGCCGACGTGAAAAGATATGTTTTCTGTTTTGATGTGACATAATAACACTAATTTGCTACATTTTGTAAAGTATGTTTATTGAATAATTAGTAATTTTGCACCCAGAAACTGCGGTCTTTCCGGTATAAACCTTTTCCCAGTCCGCTGAATGAAACCCTAAACAATAACATCAATGTCAACAAGCGAAACACAATCGACCAAGGGCTTTTATAAGCTCAGTTGGCTCCAGCGCATAGGCTTTGGGTCAGGCGATTTGGCTCAGAACCTTATCTATCAGACCATCAGCATGTATCTGCTGTTCTTCTACACGAATATCTACGGCCTCGACCCTGCCGATGCCGCCACGATGTTCCTTGTGGTGAGGCTGGTGGATGTGCTGTGGGACCCTCTCGTGGGCACCTATGTGGACAAGCATAACCCCCGCCTGGGCAAATACCGTGCATACCTGGTGCTGGGAGGCATACCGCTGACGGGCTTCGCCATACTGTGTTTCTGGAACGGCTTCGCACCTTCTTTAATATACGCATACGTGACATACGTGGGAATGTCGATGCTCTACACGCTCATCAACGTGCCTTACGGAGCTCTGAACTCATCGCTCACCCGTGATACCGATGAGATTACCACGCTGACCTCCGTCCGTATGTTCCTGGCCAATGTAGGTGGTCTGTGTGTGGCATCGGGCATACCGCTCGTCGTGGCCTTCTTTGCTCCGAAGGATGCTGATGGAGAGGCCATCATCAATACCCCCGAGGCATCGTCGGCATGGTTCATCACTATGGCCATCTATGCCATAGCAGGCCTGGTGCTGCTCTTCTTCTGCTTCTCGCAGACGAAGGAGCGCGTGGTGATGGACAGCAAGGAGATGGCCGATGTGAAGGTGTCTGACCTCTGGACGGAATTCGTGCGCAACCGCCCCCTGCGCATCCTGGCCTTCTTCTTCATCACGGCCTTTGCCATGATGTCGGTGGGCAATGCTGCAGGGTCATATTACATGACGTGCAACCTTCAGGCCACCAGCGACCAGCTGGCCATCTTCATGGGTCTGGGTTCGGTGCCGGCATTTATCTTCATGCCTATGGTGCCTGCCCTGAAGCGCAAGCTGGGCAAGCGCAGCATGTTCACCTTCTTCCTGTCAGTAGCCATCATGGGCATGGCGATATTGTATTTCGTCTCCGTAGTGCCATCGCTGAAGTCGCAGATGTGGCTTGTCTATGTGGCACAGTTCATCAAGTCGACGGGTGTCATTGTGGCTACGGGATATATGTGGGCCCTTGTGCCTGAGGTCATCTCCTATGGAGAATACACCCACGGCAAGCGCATCTCCGGCATCGTCAATGCCCTGACGGGTATCTTCTTCAAGGCCGGCATGGCCCTGGGAGGCGTAGTGCCCGGTCTGGTGCTGGCCTATGTGGGCTTCAATGCGAAGGTTACCACGCAGACTCCGTTTGCTGAGCAGGGCATACTGTGGCTGGTATGTGTCATACCTGCCATACTCCTGGCCCTGGCAATGTGGATTATCTCCAAATATGAACTGACCGACGAGGTCATTGACAAGATAAATATTCAAATAGAGAAACAGAAATCAAAGTAGTTAGTTTATGGTATATAGTAGATTAGTAGTTATTCTATCTCTTGCGATGGCATGCGGGACAGCGGTCTCGCAGACACTGAAACAAGCCTATCGCGATTACTGGCGCACGAGCGTCAGTGTAAATCAGTGGCAGGTGGAGACCGAGAGGGTTGGTACTCCTGCTTTCGATATAACAGGACGGGTCAGCAGCGATCAGACTGCTGACTGGCCTGTTATCGTCGAGAACTTCGACTGGGTGGTGGCCGAGAACTGCATGAAGTGCGAGGTGATACACCCCAAGGAGGGTGTCTATGACTTCACACTTGCCGACCGCTTTGTCGACAAGGCCCGTGCTGCGGGTCTGAAGGTGCTGGGTCATTGCCTCATCTGGCATTCGCAGTGTGCCCCCTGGTTCCATTATGACGATAGCGGAAACCTTGTCTCTCCCGAGGTGCTGAAGAAGCGCATGAAGGAGCACATATACACCATAATGAATCATTTCCGTGGCCGTGTGGATGCGTGGGATGTGGTGAACGAAGCCTTTGAGGACAACGGCACGCCACGTAAGAGCCTGTTCTACCAGATACTGGGCAGCGACTATATCCCCCTGGCATTCCAGTATGCCCATGAGGCCGACCCAACGGTGGAGCTGTACTATAACGACTACTCCATGAACCGTCCCGAGAAGGTGGAGGGGGTATGCCGCTTCTTCAAGCCGCTCATAGAGCAGGGTCTGCCCATCACCGCCATAGGTATGCAGGGACACATCACCCTTGAGGACAACAAGGGCGGCAGTGTGCTCAGACAGTATGAGCATAGCATCAACACGATAACGGCACTGGGCATCCCAACGTTCTTCTCTGAGCTGGATGTATCCGTGCTGCCCAGTCCCTATGGCTTCTCAGGAGCCAACGTGAGCGACAGGTTTAAGTACCGCCCTGAGATAGACCCCTACAGAGACGGCCTGCCTAAGAGTAAGGAGAAGGAACTGGAGGCATTCTGGACAGACTTCTTCAAGATGCTCCTGCCACATCATAAGGACATCCTGCGCCTTGGCTTCTGGTGTCTCAATGATGCCTGCTCATGGCGCAACGACTTCCCTATAAGAGGGCGCAAGGACTATGCTACGCTCTTCGACCGCCAGAACAACCCCAAGCCTTTCGTAAAGAAGCTGGTGGAGCTGGTAAAATAACCAATTCGTTAATTCGTTAATTAGATATGACTCCGCGTTATCTCTTTCCCAAAGATTATATGGCCGACCCTTCGGCCAATGTGTTCAACGGCAGGCTATATGTCTTCCCCTCTCACGACCGTGAGGCGGGCCATGCCTTCGACGATGACGGTGGCCACTTCCAGATGAAGGACTACCATGTGCTCTCCCTCGACGATGTGGAGCAGGGCGACGTCACCGACCATGGCGTCATCCTGGATGTGGAGCAGGTGGCATGGGCCGAGAAGCAGATGTGGGACAACGACTGCGTAGAGAAGGATGGTAAGTACTACCTCATCTTCTCGGCAAAGGACTACAACGGTGTCTTCCATCTTGGCGTGGCCGTGGCCGACAGTCCCGAAGGTCCGTTCATACCACAGGAGCGCCCCATCCGCGGGTCGTTCTCGATAGACCCCTGCGTGTTCAAGGACGACGACGGCGAGATATACTGCTACTTCGGCGGACTGTGGGGCGGACAACTGCAGTGGTATAAGTCCCCTGTTCCTGGGTCTGCGATACCATCGCAGACATCCCCTTGCCAGTCTCTGCCCAAGGTAGACCTCGGTCCCGCCCCCGACAGGCAGACGCAGCTCTTTGCCCCTGCCGATGTGCCGGCGCTGCCCAGCTGTGTCGTTCGCATGAGTGGCGACGTGATGCAGTTTGCTGAGGCTCCGCGAGATGTCATCATCCTCGATAAGGATGGTAAGCCGCTCAAGGCCGGCGACCCACACCGCTTCTTTGAGGCATCGTGGATGCATAAGTATAACGGCAAGTACTACTTCTCTTACTCCACCGGCGACAGCCACCTGTTGTGCTACGGCATCGGCGACAGCCCATATGGGCCGTTCACCTATCAGGGTGTCATCCTCGACCCCGTAGTGGGATGGACCACACACCACAGCATCGTGCAGTATAAGGGACAGTGGTATCTCTTCTACCACGACTGCGTGCCCTCCGACGGTGTCACACATCTGCGTTCGCTGAAGGTGCAGCAGCTCTTCTATAATGAAGACGGTACAATAAAGAAAGTAGAAAACAAATGAGAACGTTATTGACAATGGCCGTCATGCTTATGGCGCTGACGGCACAGGCCGCAGACAGTGCGGCAGACAGCACGGCTGCAGTCAGCCTTAAGGACTGTGGCAATCCTATAGTGCAGACATGGTTCACCACCGACCCGGCTCCCCTGGTCTGTGGTGACCGCATTTATGTGTACACCGGCCATGATGAGGACGGTGCTGACTTCTTCTGGATGTATGAATGGCGCATCTACAGCAGCACCGACATGGTCAACTGGACCGATCACGGGACTCCCCTCAGCCTCGCTTCCTTCACGTGGGCCGACGACCGTGCCTGGGCCTCGCAGGCCATAGAGCGCAACGGTAAGTACTATTGGTATATCTGTGCCCACTCCAAGATCAGCGGTGGCATGGCCATCGGTGTGGCTGTGGGCGACACTCCCACCGGGCCTTTCCGCGATGCCATCGGCAAGCCGCTCTATGAAGATGGTACGTGGGACAACATCGACCCCACGGTGATGATTGATGACGACGGCCAGGCATGGCTCTTCTGGGGTAACCCCGTCATACACTATGCCCGTCTGAATGCCGACATGGTGTCCGTCAGCGGCGAGGTGAAGACGGTGAAGCAGACCGTTGAGGGCTTCGGCTCGCCCGACATGAAGGAGCGCAGCAAGGACGTGGTCTACAAAGACTGCTATACCGAGGGTCCGTGGATAATGAAGCGCAACATCTGCCCCGTCAACAAGCGCGGCAAGCGGGCCAAGAAGACTGTGGGACAGTACTACCTGCTATATGCCGCTGGTGGCATACCAGAGCACATAGCCTACTCTACGGCTCCGTCGCCCGAGGGTCCGTGGACTTACCGTGGTGAGATAATGCCTCAGGAGGCTACGCTGTCGTTCACCAACCACTGTGGCGTGGCCGACTTCAAAGGACATTCCTACTTCTTCTATCACACCGGCAAGCTGCCTGGTGGTGGAGGCTTCGGACGTAGCACTGCCATTGATGAATTCACGTATAATGCCGACGGCTCCTTCCCCTTGATACACCATACCGATGAGGGAGTGAAGCCCATCGGTACCCTCGACCCCTATCGCCGCACCGAAGCGGAGACGATGGCGTGGTCGTCAGGCCTGAAGACAGAGCAGAACGACAAGACGGGAGTGTATGTCAGCGACATACATAACGGCGACTACATCAAGGTTCGCGAGGTAGACTTCGGCACGTCGGCTCCAACCACCTTCACCGCCTCTGTGGCATCGGCCCTGCAAGGGGGTAACATAGAGGTGCGCCTTGACAGCCTCAACGGTCCCGTCATAGCAACGCTCCCCGTGCCACATACCGGAGGATGGGAAGAGTGGACGACGGTTGAAGCTAACGTTAAAGTTAACGCTAACGATAACCTTAACAAACACGATGTTTTCCTGCTCTTCACCGGCAACAAGGGTGCGAAGCTCTTCAACTTCGACTGGTGGGAGATGAAACGCTGACAACTATGAACATAAGACATATTATCCTGGGCCTTATGCTGCCTTTGGGCCTCGTTGCCCAGGCACAGCCCGATGGTGGCTTTGGCGGCTTCCAGAAGCCCATAGCCAATCTCAGCACCTCTTCACAGAGGAAAGACGTGAACTATGCCGATGACGGCCAGCCTTACCACACGTGTGACATCTACCTGCCCAAGCAGAAGCAGGCCAGCTATCCCGTTGTAATACATATCTATGGCAGCGCATGGTTTTCCAACAACGGCAAGGGTATGGCCGACCTCGGCACTATCGTTGCTGCGCTGCTCGATGCGGGGTATGCCGTAGTATGTCCCAACCACCGCAGCTCTGGCGATGCGACATGGCCGGCACAGCTCCATGACATCCGTGCCGTCATACGCTTCGTGCGTGGTGAGGCAAAGAAGTATCATTTCGACACGTCGTTCATAGCCACCAGCGGCTTCTCTTCGGGAGCACACCTCGCGTCCACCGCCGCCACTACCAGCGGCACGAAGTATGCCAGGGTGGGGAAAGTGGAGTTAGACCTTGAGGGCGACGTGGGGCGTCATGGCGCACAGAGCAGCAGGGTCAATGCCGCCTGCGACTGGTCAGGCCCCATCGACCTCACCGACATGGACTGCGGACAGCATATCTCTACGGGTGCCGACTCGCCCGAGGACGTGCTGCTGCGTTCGAAGCTCTCTGCCGAGCCAGAGAAATACGTCGGCCTCAGCGCGTCGGCCTATGTGGACCGCAACACCCCGCCGGTCATCATCTTTCACGGAGAAAAGGACAACGTGGTGCCCTGCTGTCAGGGACGTATGTTCTTCGAAGTGCTGAAGGCAGCCGGTGTACGCACTCAGGCTACCTTCCCGCCAGAGGGAGGTCACGGAATGGGCATGTACAGCGAGGAGAACCTGCAGAAGATGGTTACCTTCCTCAATGAGGTAAGGAAGGCCAAGTAAAACAAGGCAAGCCAAGTAACAGAGAAAGGCGCGCGACCGTAGTCACGCGCCTTTCTTTGTTGTTGTGTCTGCGATACTATCGCAGACTCTCAAACAGCGATACTATCGCTTGCTCTTAAACAGATGCGGCACGAACTCCTTCAGGCTGCGTCTCCATGTGAGCCATTCGTGGTGTGTGCCTGGTGACACGTAGTAGTCGGTCTTGATGCCGCAGCCTCTGAGGGCCTCCACCAGCTTCTCCGTGCCGAAGTTCTCCTCAGAGCCGCAGCTCAGGAAGAGGTAGTGAATCTTGTCGTTGAAGGCTTTGCCGTCGGCCAGTTTGCCGTCGTAGGCCTCCTTCACGTTGAGCCCGAAGATGGCTCCGCTGAAGCCTCCCATATACGAGAACTTGTCCATGTTGTTCATCACGAGGTCGAAGGTCTGGTGTCCTCCCCACGACAGTCCCGCCATAGCGCGGTGGTCGCGGTCGGTGAGGGTTCGGAAGGTGCTGTCGATATATGGTATGAGGTCCTCTGTCATCACCTTATAGAATGTGGCACCATAGTCGCTGAAGCCCTGACGGTTGTCGCCGCCACGGAAGGGAGCCTTCACGTCGCCGCTCTCCATCACTACTATCATCGGCACGGCCTGACCCTGAGCAATGAGGTTGTCCATGATATGCTGCATGTGGCCCTGCTTCGACCAGCCTGTCTCGTCTTCGCCCATGCCGTGCTGCAGGTAGAGCACGGGATAGCGCTTCTTGCCCTTCTCATATTCGGCAGGGGTGTAAACCATAGCATGACGCCACTCTGCGGTGCTCTGGGCATAGTAGTAGATGCTTCGCACCTGTCCGTGGGCCACGCCCTGCTGCGGACGGTAGTAGTTGCCCTCCGGACCTTCGGGAATCTCTATGCCTCCGGCCTCGCGGCAGCATCCGAAGAATGTCTCCGTGGCAGGGTCGATGAAGTTCTGTCCACCGATGTTGATGAAGTAATAGTGGAAACCCACTACGAGTGGATCGGTGACGGCGCACCACAGTCCTTTCTCGTCGCGGCGCATCTCATATTTCTTTCCGCAGATGTCCACCTGCACGCGTTGTGCCGTAGGGGCGTCGATACGGAAGTATGCGCGGCGCTCGTTGTCAATCTTTGGGAACTCATTGCCTGGTACGGTGGTCTCTGCCGTAAAGGCATCTTCGGGTACGCTGAAGGGGCTGCGCACCTGGTATCCCAGCAGCGACAGCATCTTCTCGCCGTAGCGTCGGCCCAGCTCGCGATAGCCTGCGGCATCGAAGTGCAGGTTGTCGGGGCCGTTGGTGCATCCCGTTGAAGAGATGACGCATGAGGTGTGGAGCGTCTTGGGCAGCTCGTCAATCTGCTTGTTCATGGCCAGGCACTGTCCCTTGCCGTCGGCCTGCAACACCTCGCCAGCCAGCAGCGGCACCTCTTCGGGCTTCAGCTGCAGGTCGCCAAGGAGGCGGTCATACACCTTCTGCACCTTGTTGGCCCACTCAGGGTCGCCGGTGTTCGACTCTCCCTGATGCATCAGCACTCCCTTTATCACGCCGTCCTGCTGCGCCTTGCGGGCCAGCGTCATGAGGCGTTCATAAGGGTTGTTGTCGTATGCCTCAAGCATGCCCTTCATCCAGCTGGGGGCAGTCTTCACGTATTCCTTCATGTTCTCGGTCATGAACCCCTCTATCCTTATGCCGCCGATGGCCACGTGGATTACTCCTACGCGTATGTTCTCGGGGAGGGTCTCAATCATGGTGCGTCCGAAGTAGTCAATGGGTGTCAGTCCGGTGCCTGGGCGGCAGAGTGGGGGAACGGCCTCGCACCACTGGCCCATTGTGCGGGCCTCGCTGTCGGCGGTGGCGGGAAAGTCTACGGCAGGCATAAGGAGGAATCGTGAGCCGGCACTCTTCATGTCCTCTGCCTCAGGACGCGCTGCACCCTCCATGTTCGACTGTCCGAAACAGAGGAAGATGTAGAAGTTTGGATCGGGTGCGGCAGATGCTGTGAGCACTCGCGCTAACAGCAGCATACAGATAATAATTGCTTTCATTTAGGGTTCAAGGGTTTTAAGGGGTTTAAGGTTTCAAGGGGTTTAAGGGTTCAAGGGTTCAAGGGTTTTAAGGAGTTCAAGGCGATTCAGGGAGCATTAAGAGGGTCGGCGAAGCCAATTTTCAATGTCCAATGTCCTACAGACTAACCTCCAGCATGGTGAAGGAGTATGGCGGCAGGGTCATCTTTGATTTCTTCTTGGCCTTCATCACCTGTGTCTCTGGCTTCACGGGCTGCTGCTCGTAGTTGTTCTCGTCTTCGGGCTTACCCTGGAGGACGGTCTTCACCATCTTCTTCTTCAGTGGGAAGCGTGAGAGGTCGATGGTGGCCTCCTTGCTGTCGCCGCTGGCGTTACACATCTTCACGAAGAGCTTGCGAGTCTTCACGTTGAGTATTACGCTCTGACCCTGCAGGTTGGTGGTGTCGGCAATGTTCACGCAGTCGCCGTAGTAATACTGTCCTGCCGACGTTCCGAACATCTGCTGTACGTAGTAGCTGCATGTGGGGTAGGTGCGCTCATTGTCGAAATATATCAGGTCGGGGTTCCAGTTTGTGGCATCCTTCTTAGCGAAGAGCGGAGCGTATGACGTCATGGTCACCACGTCGCCGTTGCGCTCCACGTGGAGCAGGTAAATCGCTTCGGCCAAAGCGTCGATGAGCTTCTTGTCCTTGGCGGCATATTCGCCTAAGTACACCTTCGTCTTGCGGTCGCGGGGATAGGCATCATACTGGCGGCTGGTCAGGAAATAGTCGCGCTTCTCATAATAGTGTTCGTCGATGAGGGGCATGCCCAGCTCTTCTGCCAGCTTCCAGCCGTTCACCAGGTCGGGGTTGTCAGGATGTGAGCCCGGTCCTGCCGTACCCACGATGATGATGTCGGGATAAGCCTTCATCACCTTATTATATATATAACGGAAACGTTCGCAGAACTCCGGCGTAATCTTCTCCTCGTTGCCCAGTCCCAGGTACTTCAGGTTGAAGGGCGCGGGGTGTCCGGCCTCTGCGCGCTTCTTGGCCCAGACGGAGGTGGCGGGGTCGCCGTTGGCCCATTCTATGAGGTCCAGCGCATCCTGCACCCATTCGTCCATCGCCTCCATAGGCACCACGTCCTGAGCCTGATCCTTCATGCCCCAGCCGCCGTTGGTGCCCTGACAGCTCACGCCGCATGGCAGTATGGGCAGCGGCTCCATCTGCAGGTCTTCACACAGTTGGAAATACTCATAGTATCCTAGTCCCATCGACTGGTGGTAGCC
The DNA here is from genome assembly GCA_905236165.1 of uncultured Prevotella sp. GTDB lineage: Bacteria > Bacteroidota > Bacteroidia > Bacteroidales > Bacteroidaceae > Prevotella. The sequence continues at coordinate 23,165 of CAJOOC010000049.1, forward strand.
CCATGTGTTCTTCAGACCCTTGCGCTGCTCCTTGGGCCCGATGGTGTTCTTCCAGCGGTAGGTGTTCCAGAAGCCGTCGCCGCCGCCGTGCACCACGCATCCTCCCGGGAAGCGCATGAAGCGTGGGTGAAGAGCCTCCAGCGCTTCGGCGAGGTCCTTGCGCAGGCCGTGACCCTTATAGGTGTCGCTGGGCATCAGCGATACCATGTCGATGTCCACGTCGCCCGTGTCGAGGAGCAGCAGCTGCAGTGCCGCCTTCTCATTGTCGGCATTAGGCGTGAGCTCGGCCTTGTACTGCTTCCAGCCGGTGCCGTCGATAGTTATCGTGTCATCGGCCAGCAGCACGGGGTCCTTGCCCCAGCCCTGTGGCACGCAGAGCATCACGCGCAACGACTTCGCCTGCTTTCCCGTCAGAGCGCCAGCCTTTCCCTTCGTCTGAGAGTCTGCGATACCATCGCAGACACCGTCCCTCACGAACACCGAGAAGTCATACTTCGCTCCGGCCTTGACGCTGATGCCGTTGAAGCCGCTGTTCTCCATGCCTACGCCGCGAAAGCCGGCATAGTCATAGAACTCCCTCGTGCGCTCGGCGTGGAGGTGCATATAGGTGGGGTTGTTGGCGTTGAGGCCGTCGTTCATGCGTGGCTCCATGTAACCCAGCGAATGTCCTGGGCGTACAAAGCGCCATGCGGTGCCGGCGCCCCAGCCGTCGCGTTCCGTGGGGCTGTATTCAAAGGAGCCGTTCTGTACTAACTCGGCATACAGTCCGCCGTCAGCCGATGAGCTGATGTCTTCAAAGAAGATGCCGATGAGGTTGTCGCTGATGGGCGTCCCCCCCTGGGGAGCCTTCATGATTTTCTGCGCGCTCATGCCAAGAGCAGTGGCCATGAGGGCAGCGCAAGCAATAATAGTCTTTCTCATATTTCTGATGAATTTGTTTAGGCTTGAAAAACTGTGCTGCAAAGTTACGAAGAAATCGGCAAATACTCTTATAAAATTGTGTCAAACTTTTTTTTGCATGATACAAACATCAATTTTCATCCAATCACTATCCGCTCTATGCCGCCCACGTCCCCGGGTACAACAAATTGAACAACCTACTTCAGAAACTTGAATTAGAATAATGAAGATTGAAAGAAATTAGAATAATTAGAATAAAAAATAGTTGCCAGAAAAGTTTAGGTATAAGTTTATGGATGCTTATATACATATAAGGGTAAACTTAAACTCACGTGAGTGTCTCTGTAATA
>CAJOOC010000050.1 GCA_905236165.1 uncultured Prevotella sp.
ACTCGTACAGGTTGTTTCTTGGTACGACAACGAGAACTCTTACACTTCTCAGATGGTTCGTACTATCAAGTACCTCGCAGAGCTCAAGTAATCAGACTCTAAAGGAAAACCAACAAATAAAAATGAGGCCATCCACGCTGCTGTGTGGATGGCTTTTTTTGCTTTTTGCTTTTAGCTTTTAGCTTTGATCTTTAATCATCAATCTTCTTACACGTTCCTTTTCAGGAAGATGCTGTGTGTGATGCATGAGGGCAGGTTTTCCTGATAGTGCGTCACCATGATGAGGGTTTTGTTGCGGCGTTTGCAGAAGGCGTTGATGATGCCTTTGACGCGTTCGCCGTTTTCTTCGTCGAGGCCGTGAAGCGGCTCGTCGAGTATGAGGAGCTCGGGGTCTTTGACGAAGGCGCGTGCCAGGAGCACCATTCTCTGCTCTCCGCTGGAGAGTTTGAGGAAGGTGCGCTCAGCGAGGTCTTCGATGCCGAAGAAGCGCATCCACGTGCGGCAGATGTCGTAGTCGCCTTCTGAGGGCTTGACGTAGAGGCCTACGGAGTCTTTCAGCCCGCTGGCCACGATGCGTATTGCGGGCAGGTCGCGGTAGTAGGAGCGGTGTAGCTCGGGCGAGACATATCCGATGTGTTTCTTGATGTCCCAGATGCTTTCGCCGTGTCCGCGCTGATGATCGAAGAGCACGATGTCGCAGGCGTAGCTCTGTGGGTTGTCGGCACAAACGAGGCTGAGGAGCGTTGACTTGCCGGCTCCGTTCTGTCCTGAGAGTGCCCATCGCTCGCTGTTGTGCACGCACCAGTCGAGGTCTTTCAGTATGGTGCGTTCGCCGTAGCGTATGCTGACGTTGTTCATGCGCACTACCTCGTTGGTATGGTAGTCGTCGTCGCGATAGGGTAGGGCGAGGATGTCTTGTTCTATGGAGGCATCCCTCTCAGGGTTGTCATAGGTGACGCCCTCCAAGGAGCGCTGATAGTCTTTGCTTGTCATCTTGGGCAGCACCTGCTTTTCCTTTACCGGTACGACATGAGTGATGAATTCTGGGATGTCGCTGTTCTTGGCCAGCACGAGGATAATCTGCAGGTTGCGTTCTTCGCTTATTGTCTTCAGCACATCCTTCAGCTGCTGGCGTGTCTCCTTGTCGAGACCGATGAAGGGATTGTCCATGATGAGCACGCGCGGATCGCCCATCAGGGCGCGGCAGAGCATGAATTTCCTGAGCTCGCCAGAGGAGAGGAGTATGATGTATTTGTCGAGCAGATACCTCATGCTGAAGATGTCGTAGAGGTGCTCGCGGAACTGCCTGCGTTCCGGTGTGTCCTCTCCGGTAAGCCTGTAGGCATCGTCGAGCAACTTCCCCGCTGTTGGGGTGCTATCGTCGATTTCCATCTGGTTCCAGCGCTGCTGCAGGTAGTAGGTGTGGTCGTTGTCGCCCCCGTAGGTGTCGCGGAAGGTGATGTACTTGATGTTGTCGGCAGCGAGCTTTGAGGCCTTGGGGCTGAAGTCGTAACTAACGTCTTGCATCAGCAAGGGGTGTGATCCTGTAATTATGTTGACCAGCAGCGTCTTGCCACTTCCGTTGGGACCAACAATGGCAATGTGCTCATCGTTGTCAAGTTCAAAGGTGGCAGGCTTGGACATGCGCCATTCAGGCATGCGTGTCACGGCGTCGTGTACGGATATTATCATTTCTTCACTCGGTCTTTATTCTTGTTGATGAAGTCTTTCCAGCCGGAGTAGGCTTTTGAGGAGCTTACGGGCGAGGATATTTGTATGAAGTGGCAGTAGGCGGCAGCAAGGGCGTCGGTGGCATCCATGAATTTGGGCATATCGTCCTTCGCTATCCCAAGGATGCGCTGCAGCATTCCCGCCACCTGTTCCTTGGAAGCGGAGCCGATGCCTGTCAGCGCCATCTTGATTTTTGTCGGGGCGTATTCGTGGATGGGTATGCTGTGGTGTATGGCTGCAGCGATGGCCACTCCCTGTGCACGCCCGAGCTTGAGCATCGACTGTACGTTCTTGCCAAAGAACGGTGCTTCGATGGCCATCTCGTCGGGGAGGTATTCATCGATGATGCCTGTGACGCGCTCAAAGATGTGGCCCAGCTTGAGATAGACATCGTCTTCTTTTCTCATGTCGATGATGCCCATAGCGAGCATGGAGGCGTTCTGCCCCACACACTTGATGACGCCATATCCCATCACGTTGGTGCCCGGGTCGATGCCCAGGATTATTTTCTCGCTGTTGCTCTTCACGTACTGTAGTTGTGATTTCTTAAGGTGGGGTCTATTAGTTCGCCACCCAAAAAATTATTCAAGGAAGGGGTTTGTGGCTCCCTCGTATTCCATCGTGCTCTCGGGCCCGTGGCCGGGATAGATGCGTGTGGTGGAGGGCAGCTGACTGAGGGTGCGCAGGCTCTGCGTCATCTGGAACATGGAACTCTCGGGGAAGCTGGTGTTGCCGATGGTGCCCTTGAAGAGGGTATCGCCCGTGAAGGCTGCATGCTCTTTCTCGCTGTAGTATACCACGCAGCCGTGAGAGTGGCCGGGGGTGTGGATGACTTTGAAGACGGTGTTGCCGAACTTTATTTCATCGCCTCCGTTAACGCAGCGCCCTATGGCGGGCATCTTGACGTTGAGGCCGGTATATCCCAGCGCGGCAGCACACTCGCAGCAGTTTTTGTAGAGGTCGGCATCACGGTCGGAGATGACGGGCTGCAAGCCGTAGGTTTCGTACACCCACATAGACCCCATGCAATGGTCGAAGTGTCCGTGGGTGAGCACGTAGAGCACCACCTTCAGACCGTTAGTCTCTATGTAGCCGCTAATGGCCTGTTGCTCAAAGGGCGAGATGGCGCCGCAGTCTACTATCATGCATTCTTTTGTCTCGTCGCTGACGATGTAGCAGTTTTCTGCCAGAGCGTTGCATTCTATTTTCTTGATGTTCAGCATTTAGTTCGAATTAACGAATTAACAAATTAACAAATTAACAAATTATGATTACCTCTGGGGGCAGGGACGTGGTACAACCCCCTTCACTTCCCCCGTTTCCCGGGGGACAGAAACACCCGCGACGGAAAAAAATGCACACACATTAACGAAATATGCCTCACGGCATCGCGGGCAGGATGCCCACGTCCCTGGCCTCACCATCACGTCACCTCCCCTATGGGGGAGGCTGGGAGGGGGCTTTTCCCTTGGGGGAGGTCAGGAGGGGGCTTTAGCAAGGCAGATAGATAAGGTATTTCTCCTTAAACCATTCTTCCTTGAACCATACACTCAGCTCAGTCTTCTCCACTATGTTCTTGAATGGCCGCATCTCGGACTGCAGTTCGCCGCCCTTGAGGCAGAAGATGCCGTTGGGCATAGAGTTCTGCTGCTTCTTGAGGATGTTCTTGCATACTATCTTTGTGAGGTCGGGTAGGGGCATGACGGCTCTTGATACGATGAAGTCGAAGAGTTCCTTTTCTTCCTCTCCGCGCTGCTGTATGGCTGTGACGTTTTTCAGTCCTATGGCAGAGATCACCTCGTTGCACACGCGTATCTTCTTTGCCGTTCCGTCGATGAGTTTGAAACTGCATTCAGGGAACATGATGGCCAGGGGTATTCCCGGGAAGCCACCACCGCATCCGAAGTCCATAATGCGTGTGCCCTCCCTGAAGTGTATGGCTTTGGCGATGGCCAGCGAGTGGAGGACATGGTGCTCATATAGGTTGTCAATGTCTTTGCGGGAGATGACGTTGATTTTCGCATTCCAGTCGTGGTACAGAGCATAGAGGGCCGCAAACTGACTCTGCTGCTCTGCCGTGAGGTTAGGGAAATATTTCTGTATCAGTTCCATTGTGTGTGGGGGGCTATTCTTCGTCGGGTTCGAGGTTGTCGATGTCTAAGATGTGGAGCTGGAAGGCCCTCGTGACAAGTCTCAGCGCGTTGATGCCCTGTTTCCCTCTGCCATCAGGGAAGAGTTTCTGCACTAACTCTGCCTGACGCTTTTCCAAACTCTTTACTCCGAAAGGCATACCGCGAAGGGTGGTAATCTGTTCCTTAGTATAGCCCAGGGCGAGATGTCTGAGGAAACGCTCGTCGTATTCGTCGATGTCGTAGCCTATGGAAGCTTCGCTCTTCAAAGCGCTTCCTGAGACGCTCTTTCTGAAGCTGTCGACGATGCACTCCATCATGGGCTGGTTGAAGACGTATCTCTTGCCGCTCATCACGTTGACGATGTCGGTACGGGTGAGCATCTCGCCGGTCTTGAGGATGATACCGTCGGCTCCTGCATCGAGCACGTCCACCCACAGCTTCTCGTTGAGTATCTCGCCTGTGAACACCAGCACCTTGATGTCGCGGTGTTCGGCCTTAGTGTTGCGGCACAGTTCCACGCCGATGGTGGTGCTGCCCTGAAGCCCAAGGTCGAGCAACACCAGGTCGGGTTTCACGGTGCGCATCAGCCGAAGGTATTCTCCCTCGGTCTGGGCTGTACCCACAATCTCTGCCTCGGGCACTTCGCTCCTCAGGAGACTCTCGGTGCCTTTCAGTTCCAGCGGAACGTCTTCTACTATTACTACTTTGAAATTATCCATGATGATAGTGTTTTGTCTGTCTCTGTAACCCTATGTGTAAAAAACAAGAAAAAGGCTACATGCGTTATGAAATAACGAATGTAACCTTGATATTTATATGCGCATTACTTCTTACTTGAAGAATGCCTGTACGTCCTCATTGCGAACCATGTGCTCATCGAAGATGTATGCACCGGTCTTAGGACTCTTTACCATCTTTATCACTTTGGTGTATGCGCGCCCATCCGTAGAACCTTCGTGAAGGGTAGCGACCGCTTTCTTTGCCATAGTATGATGTTATTTTTTTGCGTGAATACGAATTCTTGTTATAACTGCTGAAAGGACAACCCTTACTTAATCTCCTTGTGAAGAGTCATCTTCTTCAGGATGGGGTTGTACTTCATGAGCTCCAGACGCTCTGGAGTATTCTTGCGGTTCTTGGTAGTAACGTAACGGCTTGTACCAGGCATACCGCTATTCTTAATCTCTGTGCACTCCAGAATGACCTGGACACGATTACCTTTTGCTTTCTTTGCCATGGGTTATTCTCCTATTACTTTAATATCTTTCCAATCTACGTAGCCCTTGCTGACAGCCTGCTTGAGAGCAGCGTCAAGACCTACCTTGTTAATCATGCGCAAACCAGCAGCTGATATCTTAAGGCTAATCCAGCAGTCCTCCTCTACATAGAAGAACTTCTTGCTGAAAAGGTTCACGTCGAAGCTACGCTTGGTGCGGTGCTTTGAGTGAGACACATTGTTACCGATCATTGCTTTCTTGCCGGTAATTTGACAAACTTTAGACATTTCTATCCTTCTTTTTTTAAGATCGTTAAATGATACTTATTCCAAACGGTGTGCAAAATTACTGCTTTTTTTTGACATGAACAAACGAAACGTACTGTGTCACTGTGTAATTAAGTTTTTTTAATACTTAAAATTGGCCGTAGTGAAACTTTTTGGCTGTATTTCTTGCGTAATTGAAAAAAACATTGTAATTTTGCAGCCGCTTAATAAAAGCCGATATGGCTCAGTTGGTAGAGCAACGCATTCGTAATGCGTGGGTCACGAGTTCGAGTCTCGTTATCGGCTCTTAAGAGAACGGAGGGGATATACATTACGTGTATGCTCTCTTTTTTCTTAAGGCGGTGCTGTTTCTCTTAAGTCGCAGCATGGCGACAACACGCCAGACACAGCATTAAGCCCAAGGCGGTAATAGCTCAGTTGGTAGAGCAGCGGCTTCCCAAGCCGCAGGTCACGGGTTCGAGCCCCGCTTACCGCTCACGCGTACCTTAATTATATTATAAGATTCAAGTTTCTGAAGCACGCATATTCTTTTCTCTACCACGAATTACACGAATTTCACGATTTTTTTGCTGCGCGCTGCGATTTACATAACACATACTTAATATGTTTATTCTGCTATTACAGGTATTAATTTAATTCGTGTAATTCGCGTAATTCGTGGTCGTTAAATCTCGGAACGTGGTCGTTATAGACTTTCGAAAGTTGAGTTGTTTTACTTTTTCTCTTTTTATTCCTCGTATTCTGTTGTGTCGGTGATGCCGGCATCGCGGAGTGCTTCTATTCTCTCGGTGCAGGTGCCGCATTTTCCGCAATGTTTATCGCCGCCTTTGTAGCAAGACCATGTGAGGGCATAGTCTATGCCCAGCTGCTTGCCTCGGATGGCGATATCGGTCTTGGTGATGTTGGTGTATGGTGCGAGGATCTGCAGCCCTTCGTAGGTTCCGGCGCTGATGGCGCTGCTCATGGCGCTGACGAATTCTGGTCGGCAGTCAGGGTAGATGGCGTGGTCGCCCCCGTGATTGGCCATCATGACGTAGCGCAGCCCGTTGCTCTCGGCCATTCCCGCTGCTATAGCGAGCATGATACCGTTGCGGAATGGTACTACGGTCGATTTCATATTCTCATCGTCGTAGTTGCCTTCGGGGATGTCTTCGCCGCCTATGAGCAGCGATGACTTGAAGTATTTGAGCATGAAGTCGAGGGGTATGACGATATGCTGGATGCCCAGCTTCTGACAATGCTGACTGGCAAAGGCTATTTCTTTGTCGTTGTGCTTGGAGCCGTAGTTGAAGGATACGGCAAGGGCTATACGCTCTTTGTATTCGTATAGCATCGTGGTGGAGTCCATGCCTCCAGAAAGTATGAGAAGGGAATCTTTCAAATTAACAAATTAACGAATTAACAAATTGACGAATTGACAAGTTAGAGAATCTCATGTAATCATAACTTTCAATTTTCAACTTTCAACTTTCAATTTAATTATAGAAAGACCAGCTGAGTCCGAGTCGGAGTGTGCGCTGGTTTTGTGGGTGATGTGGCGTGAGGAAGTAGTTTTTGCTGCCTGAGCCTGCATTGACGTGACTCATCATTACGAAGAAGCGGCAATGCTTCAGTTTGAAGTTGGCATATACGTCAATGAAGGGGTATCCTCCCACCTCTGTCTTCACCTCGGCGTTTTCCTGTACGGCATATTGTCCGAGTTGCGGGCAGTATTCCGGTGCGTAGTATTTAGAGAACCAATACATGTCAGCTCCGAAGTTGACGCTCAGCACGCGAGCTATCTTGAAGTCAAGGTACAGGTTTGTCCAGTAGTTGAGTTTCGGTGCGGGCAGAATGTCCTGATTGCTGCTGCTCTGGAAGGTGATGCGGTTTTCCCAGTTGAGCACTCCCAGTTTGAAGTTCTGCTCAAGCATGGCGGTGAAGAGGCTGATGTTGCTTCCTGCCTGTCTTACGTTGGCCGTATATCCCGTTATGCTGCTGTCGTCGAGGGCGTAGCTCTCGGCCAGGTAGGCGTAGTTGTTGAAGTTGTCGTAGGCCACACGCAGGCTGGTGCGTGTCCTTGACAGCGACAGTGTTCCCTCGATGTGGGTGTGCATCTGCTTGCTCAGCTCGGTGTTGTCCCACCAGAAGTGCTTCGAGTGATAGTGCCTCCACAGGAACGAAGGGTTGTTGAGGTGGTAGAAGCCTTTCAGGTTGAGGTTGAGGGAGTCGCGCTTTCCCAGCTTCAGATTCATGTCGCCGTTACCATCGACGAGGATGCTTCCGATGTCTTCGCCTACGACGAAGAATTCAGCGCTTGCGATGTATCGCAGCAACGAGCCCTGCTGCCTGATGAGCTGTCCGCCAATGGAGACGTTGCTCTCGTTATAGTCCTTAAACTGATACTCCAGCTCCGGCAGGCGATAGTGTCGCAGCTGGTGGGCCGCGAAGACCTTCAGACCCATCGGCACGTATTTGTTGAAGCCCTCAAGGAGTCCTATGGCGAGAGTATTCTTGATGGCATACTGACGGGTGTAGTCAGAGATGGAGTCACCGACGTTGCCTTCCTCGGGTACGGTGAAGGTGTTCTGGTAATAGTCCTTCGGGGAGTCGTAGGCGCGGTATTCCCTTGTGTTCTTGTCGAACTGCAGGGTGTGGATGAAACTGGTGACGGGCACATACTCGTCTTTCATCCAAGATGTGTCGGCCTTCTCTTCCTCTTTCTTCGCTGCAAGGCTGTCAGCGGCATTACGCCTCATCTCTTCCTGCTGGCGCTTGATGGCAGCACGGACGGAGTCGTTTGACAGGTCGCCGGCAATCTTCGCGTCAGAAGGACGTCCGGCAAACCTGCCTTCATCCTTCTTGCCTGAGTCGTTACCTTTATTTCTCTTACCTTCCTCCTTCTTCTTCTGTTTCTCCTCCTTTTCCTTCTGGGCCTTCAGGGCAAAGCGCTTGGCCTCGATCTCCATCTCGGTCATCGGCACCTTACGGTAGAATCCCACGTTGTAGCGATGGGAGAGCGTTGCATGGAAGGCATCGTTGCGGTTCCAGTTTCTGCTGAGTTGGACTGGTATTTCGTTTGATGAGTACTGGTCGGAGTAAGCCTCGGGATGAGTAATGTAATCGTCGTTGGTGATACCGCCATTCTCAGCCGTCTTCATGTGGTCGAAGGAGAGGATGAGGTGTGCGCCGTATCGCTCACCGACGTATGAGCCCCATAGAGAGTAGTCGAAGAGGGCTATGTTCTGGTTCTGGTAATAACCGCGTCCGTAGTCATAGTCGAACTTGAAGCCTATGCCCGCCTTTTTGTTGATGTTTGTTGCGAAGAGCACCTTCAGCTTATCCTCGCCGTCGGTCTTGTCGCCGCACGAGAAGTATGTGGCGTTGGTGATGGGCGAGAGTGTGTTGGTGAAACGTATCTCCGTGGGCTTGGTGATGAAGTATCCGTATGGCTCGGTGAAGGCGAACTCCGGGTTGAAGTCGCGGTCTGTCACTATTCGTGAGATGCGTGGTGAGCCCAGGTTTCCTGTGGTGTTGTATTCTCCGTGCATGCCTGTGGTGAACTGTTTGTTCATAAAGAGGTGCATGGAGGTGTCGGGCACGGCTTCGAGCTGGTCGCCGAAACGCTCGCTGATGGTCCACACCTTCAGGCCTTTCGGTACCTCCTTGTGTGAGGAGTTCAGCGAGTCCAGTGCGCGGTTGGGGTTGAAGGTGTTGTCGCGCACGGTGAAGCCGTCGTCATAGTCGGAGTTGTTCACCTGAGCCATGAGGCTCAGCGTGTGAAGCATCAGCAGCAGTAATATGTAGGTCTTCTTGCTCAATTTAGCTTGTTGATATATCTGAGTACGCATTCGCCCATCTTCATCACTACGGCGATGATGGCGATGATGGCTCCCTTCATGACGGTGTTGTCGTCGCTGCCCAGGAGTCCGGAATACATCAGGCCGCCAATGACGGCCAGGATGATGAAGAGAATGTTCAGCACCTGTCTGATGATGAAAATGACGCGGTGTGTGCGTTCGTTGGCTATGGTACCGGCATCTTTCTTCCTATGGTGTACGGGAGGCATGTCTTATTGCGTTTTTTTTTGACGGGTTTATTTCAGGGCGTCGCTGATCTGTTGCATTATCTGGTCCTTACGGTCGATGGTCTTTGTGCGGAACTTCTTGTGTCCGCCCAGGTTGAAGCCGTCGCCTTTCTTGTTGAGGGCGTTCTCGTCGGTCAGCATATCCTCGCCTGGGATGTATCCGCCGCCGCGCTCTTCGTCGTAGACGTAGCTGATGTTACGTATGGTGACGTCAACGGAGCCGTCCTTGCAGTCGGCAACGAGAAGGTAGTTGAACTTCGTGCGGTCGAGCGAGAGCAGCTTATCCTCAAACACCAGCCACTCCTGTATGCGCAGCACTATCTGGTGCTGGGTCTCGTCGACGAGCGTTACGTTGCTCTTCTCTGTCTGGTTGGGTTCTTTGCAGAATGACATGAAGAAGGGCAGCAAGCGGTCGTAGGCTGCTTGGGCACTCATACCCGGGGCTTCGATGGTCTGCGTCCACGTTACCTTGCCGTCAACCTCTGGGCATGCTCCCGCAAGGTATTTAGGGTCGATGGTCTTCTTCTTGGTGTCGATGAGGGCACCTTTCTTTACTATCTGGCCGTTGCTGTCAAGGGTGTAGGTTTCCTGCTGCTTGGGCTTGATGAGCTGGGCCTGTGCCGTCATTCCGAGGAATGCAAGGCAGAGAAGTATGATGGTCTTCTTCATAATGTTGGGAATATGATATTGTTCTTTTCTGAAATGTATGCGATGTCCTTGTCTGAAATGTATGTGATGTCCTTGTCTGAAAAGTTTGCGATGTCTTTATCTGAAATATGCATAATAGAGGTATGCCAGAATGGCCATCAGTACTATCGTCACGATGCTTCTGATGAGGCAGCTGACGAAACGCTTGATGAGCAAGGCTGCAATGACGATTGCAATGATAGCAATGATGTATTGTGTAAAGTTGTCCATGTTTCAATTTTCAATCTTCAATATAGGTACGTGGGCGTCTCGCCCGCGATAATTCTCCCTCCCCTTGGGGAGGGCCGGGGTGGGGCTTCAATCTTTCTTAATCACCGCCTTGAACTGTGGCGGGATAGGTGTGGAGAACTCCATTGGCTTGTGGGTGATGGGGTGGTAGAAGCACAGCACGTAAGCATGCAGGCACAGTCGGTGAAGTGGTGAGTCGCCGTTGCCGTATTTCACGTCGCCGCATACGGGGTGTCCCATGTCAGAGGAGTGAACGCGAATCTGGTTCTTGCGCCCTGTCTCCAGTTTGAACTCCACCAGCGAGTGTTCCGTGCTGCGGTCGAGCACGGTGAAGTGGGTTACGGCATATTTGCCGCCGTTGTCTACGGGTGAGGAGTAGGTCACGTAGGCCTTGTTGTCCTTCAGCCAGTTGGCTATGGTGCCTGTGTCCTCGGTTATTTCGCCGCTGCACAGAGCCACATACCTGCGGTCGTAGACGATGTCGTGCCATTCGTGCTCCAGTATCTGCTCCGTCTCCATGTCCTTGGCGTAGATCATCAGGCCAGAGGTGTCGCGGTCAAGGCGATGCACCACGTGGGCGCGGCATTTCTGGCGGCGTTTCTTGAAGTATTCGTCGAGGACCGTCTTGACGTTCAGCGAAGAGTGGCCGGCAGCCATCGACAGGATGCCAGGCTTCTTCTCTATCACAACGAGGTACTGGTCTTCATACACGAGGTTCACGTATTTGCTCTTGAAGGTGTCGTTGCGCTTGGAGTTGGACACCTCTACCCTCATACCGGGCATGAGGGGGTAGTCATACTGCGTGACGGTCTTGCCCTCCACCTTGATGCCGCGACCCTGAAGGGTATCTTTGATCTTATTGCGGCTCATGGGGAGAGTGGCCAGAAGATACTCCAGCAGGGGCATCTCGCGGTCAACGGTATATCTCTTGTATTCCTTCAGTCGTGGATTGTAGGGCACTTTCGAATTAACGAATTAACAAATTAACAAATTAACAAATTATTTCAATATCTCGCTCACGGTATTCACCTCCAGCATCGACACTCCAGCCGTCTTGTCGGCTATGCCTATGCTCATGTGGCCTGAGAGGTATGTCACCTTGTCGTCCATCGTGATGAGTCCCATGTTGTGCATCTTCTGCACCGTGTTGTAGAACATCTTGTCGAGCTCGTCCTGCTTGGGATAGGTAGCGAATACTCCGTAGGATAGTGCCAGCCATCGCTGCAGCTTGTCGGTCTTGCAGATTGCCACAACGGGCTGCGGACCTCTGTAGGCAGCAAGGGTGCGCGCATCGTCGCCCGTGCCAGAGTCGGTGAGGATAGCCTTCACGCCCAGCTTCGACGTTGTCTCTATGGCAGCTTTGCAGAGGAAGTCGCGAAGGTTCTCGTCGGCACCGTCCACATCCACCTTCGGCATGTGAAGGCGGCGGTCCTCTTCGGCCTGCTCCGCTATGCGGGCCATTGTCTCTACGGCCTCGATAGGGTAGGCGCCGCTGGCGGTTTCGCCAGAGAGCATCACGGCATCGGTGTTCTGGAAGATGGCTGTGGCGATGTCGCTCACCTCAGCACGCGTGGGGCGAGGGTTTTTTATCATCGTATGCAGCATCTGCGTGGCAACGATGACGGGCTGCTTCCTGAAGACGCATTTCTTGATGAGCATACGCTGTATGCCCGGGATGCGTTCTGCGGGAATCTCGATGCCCAGGTCGCCGCGGGCCACCATGATGCCGTAGCAATGATCCAGGATTTCGTCGATATTGTCTACGCCCTCCTGGTTCTCTATCTTCGATATTATCTTGATGTCGGAATGGTGCTCGTCAAGAATCTTCTGCACCTCTATCAGGTCGTCCTTCGAGCGCACGAAGCTATGGGCTATGAAGTCGATGTCCTCTTCTATGGCCAGCAGAATGTTGCGTTTGTCCTTCTCCGTCAGGGCGGGCAGGTCGATGTGTTCACCGGGCACGTTGACGCTCTTGTGCGAACCCAACAGTCCGTTGTTCTCCACCTCCACCGTCAGCTTTTCTCCATCGTTCGCGATAACCTTCATGTCAAGCTCACCGTCGTCGAAGAGTATGTCGTCGCCCACCTTCACATCCTGGCAGATGTTGGGGTATGACAGGCAGATAACGTCGTGCGTGGTGTTCTGGGCGGGATTGCCTATGATGCTGACGGTCTCGCCCGTCTTGTATTCTATGCGCTCGTCGGTACCGGTGGTGCGCACTTCCGGACCCTTGGTGTCGATGAGGATGCCCAGGTGCGGGCTGACTTCACGCACGTTCCTTATAATATTTCTGAGCCCGTCGGGTGTGGCGTGGGCTGTATTCATGCGGATAACGTTGACACCGGCCCGGTAGAGGGCGCGGATGAATTCTACGTCGCAGCGAAGGTCGCTGACGGATGCTACTATTTTCGTCTGTTTCATTATCTGGGCAGTATGCTGTATGTTGCGTTGAGTATTGTTGATATTAATCGTGCAAATTTACACATTTCCATGCAAATGAGCAAATAAAACCTCCTTTTCTACCTTATTTTTAAGAAAAGTAGGGATTTTTTAGTTAAATATTTTGATTTTTCAAAGCTTTTGCTTACTTTTGCATTGCAATTATGAGTGATCAGATATCCCATGAAGGCATTATCGAGAGCATTTCCAAGGCAATGCTCCGTGTGAGGATAGTGCAGAACAGCGCCTGTTCTGCATGTAAGGTTGCGTCTTATTGTGCTTCTTCTGAAAGCAAGGAGAAAATCATAGAGGTGCCCTGTCTTACTGCCGACAGCTATGCTGTGGGTCAGCCTGTTACAATCGTGGGATCCAGCGCCATAGGCTTCAAGGCAGTGCTTCTGGCATTTGCCATCCCCTCGGTGTTGTTGCTTGCAGCTATCGTGACGGCCATCAAGATGGGCACGGGCGAGCTGCTGGCCTGCGGCTTAGGAGTGGCGGTGCTGGTGGTCTATTACATAATATTGTATGCATGCAAGGCCAAGCTGACCGAGATGCTCACCTTCAGGGTGGAGCCGCAGGCTTAACCATGTATCGTTTACGTACTGACAGAAACTATATCCAACTTTAAACCAAATATTTATGAACCTTATCTTTTCATCAGTGTTGACACTTGGCATCATTGCGGCTATAGCAGCAGTGATTCTCTATGTCTGTGCCAAAAAATTTGCTGTAGACGAAGACCCCCGTCTGGGTCAGGTCGCTGCTATTCTGCCTCAGGCCAACTGTGGCGGTTGTGGCTTCCCCGGATGCTCCGGATTTGCTGCGGCATGTTTCAAGTCGGCTATGGAAAAGGGAAACATTGACGGTCTGCTCTGTCCCGTTGGCGGGTCGGAGGTGATGGACCAGGTAGCTGCCATCCTTGCCGGTGGTGGCGAGGCGGCTCCCGCTGCCGCTCCTGCTGCTGAGGCAAAGGCCGATGGTCCGAAGAAGGCTGCCGGACCGCTCAAGCCCATGTCGACAGACCCGAAGCCCTTCGTGGTTCCTGAGGGACTGGATTTCTCCGGCCCCAAGCAGAACCCAGTACCCACAATGCCTGGCGGCCTGAAGCCTGCCGTATTGCCAAAGAACTGGCCAGGGAAGAATCAATAATCCAACATTCAAAATTCCCACCTCAACAAAACGACAATGAAAGTAAGAACATTCAGAATTGGTGGCGTTCATCCTGAGGAGAACAAGCTCAGCAATGACGCCGCAACACAGCCGGCTCCGTTACCGAAGGTGGCAGTGTTCTCTCTCAGCCAGCATATCGGTGCTCCTGCCAAGCCCATCGTCAAGGAAGGCGACAAGGTGAAGGTAGGCACTATGATTGCCGAGGCTGGGGGCTTCGTATCAGCAAATATATTCTCTTCTGTCTCAGGAACGGTGACAAAAGTGGGTGACAGCCTCGATGTGGCTGGAACGATGAAACCCGCCATCACCATCACCGTGGAGGGCGACGAATGGGAGCCCGCCATTGACCGCTCCGACAAGCTGGAGCACCTGAAGGACCATCCTGAGCTGACTCCCGAAGAGATTGTCTCCCGTGTGAAATATGCCGGCATAGTCGGTATGGGCGGTGCCTGCTTCCCAACGCATGTGAAGCTGACGCCTCCTCCTGGAGCCAAGGCCGACTGCGTCATCATCAATGCCGTAGAGTGTGAGCCATACATCACGTCCGACTATCGTCTGATGCTTGAGAAGGCCGACCAGCTCATCGAGGGTCTGCGCATCCTCATGGCCGCCGTGAAGGTGAACCAGGGATACATCGGTATCGAAGACAACAAGCCCGCAGCCATCAAGCTGCTGTCAGAGAAGGTGCAGGACGACCCCAACATCGAGGTCATCGCCCTTGCAAAGAAATATCCTCAGGGCGGCGAGAAACAGCTCATCGATGCTGTCATTCGCCGTCAGGTGCCAGCACCTCCCGCCATCCCTATCAACGTGGGAGCCGTAGTGCAGAATGCAGGTACGGCAGTAGCCGTCTATGAGGCCGTCATGAAGAAGAAGCCTCTCTTCGAGCGCTACACCACCGTCACGGGTAAGGAGATAAAGAACCCCAGCAATTTCCTCGTTCGCATGGGCACGTCCTTCGAGCAGCTCATCAACCTTTGCGGCGGAATGCCTCAGGGTGACTGCAAAGTGCTTGCCGGAGGCCCCATGATGGGACGCGCCGTACCGTCTATAGAGGTACCCGTTGGCAAGGGTCAGAATTCCATCACCGTCCTCTCGGGCGACGATGCCTTTGCAAAGGAGCCACAGCCCTGCATACGCTGCGCCAAGTGTGTCAGCGCCTGCCCTATGGGACTGTCGCCATACCTGCTGGCAAAGGGGGCCGCAATGGAGAAGTGGGACATGCTAGAGGAAGAGATGGTCACATCATGCATAGAGTGCGGCTCATGCCAGTTTACGTGTCCCGCATACCGTCAGCTGCTCGTCGACATACGTAAGGGCAAGCAGACCGTAATGGGCATCATACGTGCTCGCACAGCACCACCGGCAGCGGCTCCCGCACCGGCAAAGCCTGCTGAGCCGGCAAAGGCCAAGGCTGCCGATGGCAAGGAATTCGTGATGCACACCGCTCCGCAGCCGTTCGTCACACCTACCGACCTCGACTTCTCCGGGCCGAAGAAGAACCCCGTACCGACAATGCCTGGAGGCCTGAAGCCTGCCGTATTGCCAAAGAACTGGCCAGGGGCGTAATTTGTTAATTTGTTAATTTGTTAATTCGTTAATTTGTTAATTCGAAACAAAGATATGGGAAACTTAATAGTATCTCTCTCACCACATGCTCATTCCAATGACTCGGTGAAGAAGAATATGTATGGTGTTGTGATAGCACTCCTGCCGGCGCTGCTCGCATCATTCTACTTCTTCGGACTGGGGTCCCTGATAGTATGTCTGGTGAGCGTGGCAGCCTGCATGTTCTTTGAGTGGGCTATCTGTAAGGGCTTTCTGAAGAAAGACCCAACGCTGCTCGACGGGTCGGCCATCGTAACGGGGCTGCTCCTCGGCATGAACCTCCCGTCAAACTTCCCCCTGTGGATGATAATCGTAGGTGCCCTCGTGGCCATCGGCGTAGGCAAGATGAGCTTCGGCGGACTGGGTCACAACCCCTTCAACCCCGCACTCGTGGGACGTTGCTTCCTCCTCGTCTCCTTCCCAACGGCAATGACCTCATGGCCCAAGGCAGCACAGTGGACCTCCTATCTCGATGCAGAGACCGGTGCCACGCCTCTGGCCCTCATGAAGCAGGCCATCAAGGGCGACGCCGATGCTCTCAGCCAGATACCGACAGCATGGGATATGTTCCTCGGAAACCATCCTGACGGCATGGGCGCAATGGGTGAGGTATGTGCTCTGGCACTACTCCTCGGACTGTGCTTCATGCTCTGGCGCAAAATCATCACTTGGCACATCCCTGTGTCAATCATCTGCACCGTATTCGTATTCTCAGGACTGCTGTGGCTTACCAACGGCGACAAACCCACCTATGCCGACCCGTTCCAGGTAATCTTCGCCGGTGGTCTCATGCTCGGCGCCATCTTCATGGCTACCGACTATGTCACCTCGCCAATGACCCACAAGGGGCAGCTCGTATATGGCGTGGCCATAGGTCTGCTGACAGTCATCATACGTAACTGGGGCGCATATCCCGAGGGAATGTCGTTCGCCATACTCATCATGAACGCCTTCACCCCGCTTATCAACATGAAATTCAAGCCCACTCGCTTCGGCGAAGTGCCTGAGGCAAAATAAATAAGGAGGACATCAAATGGAAAAACTGAAATCAAACCTTACGAACATGGTGTTTGTCCTCACAGGCATAGCAGTCGTGTGTGGTGGTCTGCTGGCCGGAGCCAACGAGATTACCAAGGCACCTATTGAGGCCACCAACGCCAAAGCCCTCGCCGACGGCATCACAGCCGTGATGGGTGGAGGCAACGTGACAGTGGAAGACCCTAACGGCACCGAGGTGACACGCAGCGTTGACGGCAAAGAACTCACCTACACCGTATACAAGACCGACAAAGGCACGGCCATCAAGTCAACCGACCCCAACGCCTTCGGTGGCAACCTCACCATCCTCGTCGGTTTCAACGCGGGCGGCGACATCCTCGGATATACCGTTCTTGAGAACAACGAGACCCCGGGTCTTGGCGCCAAGTGCCCCGACTGGTTCCAGCAGGGAGCACCGGGCAACATCATAGGCAAGAACCCCGGAGCGAAAGAACTCACCGTAAGCAAGGACGGCGGAGAGATTGATGCCATCACAGCATCAACCATCACATCCCGCGCATTCCTGCGTGCCGTGCAGCAGGCCTACAACACTCTCAAGAACGAAAACGAAAACGATAACGTTAACCAAGGAAAGGAGGCCACAAATGAGTAAACTCGGAATAATCCTCAACGGCATCGTCAAGGAAAATCCTACCTTCGTACTGATGCTCGGTATGTGTCCTACGCTGGCCACTACCACCAGTGCCACCAACGGCCTGATGATGGGACTTGCCACAATGGTGGTGCTCATCTTCTCGAACATCATCATATCACTCATCAAGAACCTCACCCCCGATATGGTGCACATACCCGTCTACATCGTCGTCATAGCAACGCTCGTGACGCTGGTGCAGATGGCACTCAAGGCATACCTGCCTGAAGTGGACAAGTCACTCGGACTCTTCATCCCGCTCATCGTGGTCAACTGTATCATCCTCGGGCGTGCAGAGAGCTTTGCAGGCAAGAACAGCGCTGCCGACTCCGCTATGGACGGCATAGGAATAGGACTGGGCTTCACCATCGGCCTCACCATCCTCGGCATCTTCCGCGAGCTCCTCGGCAACGGCACCATCTTCGACCTGCGTATCATACCGGAAGACTATGGCATGTTGCTCTTCATCCTGCCTCCGGGAGCATTCCTCACGCTGGGATACATCATTGCAGTTATTAACCGATTCAAGAAAGCATAACGACTATGGAATATCTATTGATTTTCATCGCTGCGATATTCGTTAACAATATCGTACTCAGCCAGTTCCTCGGAATATGTCCCTTCCTCGGTGTCAGCCAGAAGGTAAACACCTCCCTGGGCATGTCGGCAGCCGTAACATTCGTCATGCTGCTCGCCACATTGGTAACATGGCTCATACAGATCTTCGTGCTCAATCCGCTCGACCTGGGATTCCTGCAGACGCTCTCCTTCATTCTCGTCATAGCAGCATTGGTGCAGATGGTTGAGATAATACTCAAGAAAGTATCGCCGCCCCTCTATCAGGCTCTCGGCGTCTTCCTGCCACTCATCACCACCAACTGCGCCGTGCTCGGCGTGGCCATCAGCGTCATACAGAAAGACTACAGCCTCCTCATGTCACTCGACTATGCTATAGCATCGGCATTGGGATTCGGACTGGCACTCATACTCTTCGCAGGACTGCGTGAGCAGCTCGAATACGCCGATGTGCCAAAGGGCCTCAAGGGCGTATCCATCACGCTCATCACCGCAGCACTCCTCTCTCTCGCCTTCATGGGATTCTCAGGAGTGGACCAGGGACTAAAGGTCGTATTCGGAGTGGAGTAAAAGAAACCCCGTGTCTCTTGCATTTGGAGCACGGTATATTTGTGTTTGTGTTGTTATCTCCTCTCAGCGTGAGCTGGGGGGAGATTTTTTTGTTGCTTTCTCCTCATATCTGTGGAAAAGTGTTACTTTTTCGTCATTTTATTGTTGAAATTAAACAAAAATTTGTATCTTTGCACCTGAGAAAGTAACAATCGCAGAAAATGAAAACCTAAACAACCACATGTCCGAAGAATGAAACAGACCTTATACCACTTGATATTCATAGCAATGATGGCGATATCTCAGCCTGCAGCTGCACAGGACGAGACCATCGTGTTTACGCCCCAGTGGACGGCACAGGCCCAGTTTGCGGGCTATTACGTGGCCGAGGCAAAGGGCTTCTACCGTGAGGCGGGAGTGAAGGTGAGGATAGAACATCCGTCAGCCACCCAGCCTGCCATGAGCCGCCTTCGTAAGAACCTCTGTCAGGCCACGACGCTGCAGCTCTGTCAGGCCATGGAGATAGTCGATGGCGGCATACCCCTGGTCAACATCCTTCAGACCTCGATGAACAACGCGATGGTCATCGTCTCTGCCCGCAACAAAGACCCACTGACACAGAAAGGGGCCCGCGTGGGAATATGGAGCGTGGGCTTCGGACAGCTGGCCATCTGCATGAGCATCAAGGATCATCTGAACTATCAGTGGGTGCGCTTCGCCCAGAACGTCAACCTGTTCGTGGCAGGAGCCTTTGATGCTACGCTGGCCATGAGCTACAACGAATACTACCAGCTGGTGCAGGCCGGCATCAAGATGACCGACAAGAACGTCTATCGCTTCTGCGACCACGGCTACAACGTGCAGGAGGATGGCGTCTATATGACCCGCGACTATTACGTCAAGCATAAGGAGCAGGCGCGACGCTTTGCCCAGGCCAGCCGAAAGGGGTGGGAGTGGGCTGCCAAACATCCCGAAGAGACGCTCGATATCGTCATGCGCTATGTGGAGAAAAACCATATCGCCACCAACAGGGTGTTACAGCGGCTGATGCTCAAAGAGGTGCTGCGCCTGCAGGTTGACCGCGAGTCGAAAAAACGTGAGTTCCGCTTGCGCCCCGACATGGTGCGGCAGGCAAGCAGGCTGATGGTGGAGAACCAGATGCTGGGTCGTGAAGTGACCTACAGTGAACTCATAGATGAAAAGTGAACAGCCCCCAAAAACAATGAAGAATCTGCTACTGCATTAATATGAAAAGACTGCTGTCATATATCCGTCGCAAACTATCCGTCAGGGTCAGCCTGTGGGTGGTATTCTTTGCTGCCATCATCTTCAATGTCGCACTCGGCTTCCTGTTCTATCAGGCCCGTGAGGCAGTGCGTCAGGAGGCTGTCAGCCGTGCTACGCAAATCCTCGACAAGACCTCCTTGCGCGTAGAGGGCATACTCAACCGTGTGGAGGTGGCCTCAAACATGACCAAGTGGCTCGTAATGCGCCATCCCGACAAGGCCGACTCGATGTTCGTCTATAGCAGGGGACTGTTGCTGAACAACCCCGACTTCTATAACTGCTCCATAGCCTTTGAACCATACTACTTCGAGGACAAAGGCCGTTACTTCTCTGCCTATACCAAGCACGTCGCCGACACCATA
The DNA here is from genome assembly GCA_905236165.1 of uncultured Prevotella sp. GTDB lineage: Bacteria > Bacteroidota > Bacteroidia > Bacteroidales > Bacteroidaceae > Prevotella. Next base: position 20,051 of record CAJOOC010000050.1, read on the forward strand.
CGCACCATACAGGGCGGCAGCGACAGCTACCAGTATTTCTTCACTGACTGGTATCTCATGCCCCAGCTGCTGGAAAAGCCCTGCTGGACAGAACCCTATATGGACCTCGACGTGGCTACGAACACCAGCGAGATGGTGACCAGCTACTGTCAGAGCCTTACCGACAAGCATGGTCAGCTCATAGGCGTAGTAAACGTCAGCCTCTCGCTGAACTGGCTGTCGCAGACCATCTCAGCCGTGAAGCCCTATCCCAATTCCTACAGCATCATGATTGGTCGTGGAGGAACATACTTCGTACATCCCGACACGACAAAGATAACGCGCCAGACCATCTTCACCCAGACGCTGGAACATCCCGATACGGCCCTGACGGCCCTGGGCTACGCCATGCAGAACGGCGAGGAGGGCGTGAAACACATGAATATCAATGGCAAGGACTGCTACGTCTTCTATAAGCCCCTCGGTCAGACAGGCTGCTCCATGGCCATCGTCTGTCCTGAGAGCGACATCTTCAGCGGCTTCGACCGTCTGCGCCGCACGATTATGACCATCGTCACGGTGGGACTGTTGCTGATGCTCTACCTCTTCATACGCATCATCACGCGCGAGCTGAGCCCTCTGCGCCGACTGGCCCACGAGGCAGAAACCATCGCCTCGGGACAGTTCGATGCCGTGCTGCCCGACTTCAAGCGCAGCGACGAGATAGGCCAGCTCAGCCAGTCCTTCGGCAACATGCAGCAGTCGTTGGTAAAATACATCGAAGAACTGAAGAACACCACCGCCCAGAAAGCATCGATAGAGAGCGACCTGCGCATTGCCAGCGACATACAGATGGGCATGCTGCCCGAGGAGTTCCCTACGCGTGACGACCGTGACGACGTGCAGCTCTATGCCTCGCTCACTCCCGCCAAGGAGGTGGGGGGCGACCTCTTCGACTTCTATTTCCGCGATGAGAAACTGTTCTTCTGCATCGGCGACGTCTCGGGCAAGGGAGTGCCGGCATCGCTCTTCATGGCCGTGACACGCTCCACCTTCCGAACCGTCTCGGCCCATGAGTCGATGCCTGACCGTATCGTCAACGTCATGAACAAGACGATAGCCGACATGAACAAAAACCAGATGTTCGTCACACTCTTCGTCGGTGTCCTCGACCTGCCCACAGGACGTCTTCGCTACTGCAATGCCGGCCATGATGCGCCACTGATCGTCGGAACGGCAGTGGACGAACTGCCTTGCGACCCGAACATACCCGTCGGCGTCATACCGATGTGGAAATACACCCTGCAGGAGACCTCCGTCCCCCCCGGCACCACAATCCTCCTCTTCACCGACGGACTCACCGAGGCCATGGATGCCCAGTATGAGCAGTTCCAGATGGATCGCGTCAACGAGGTGGCAGCCCGCGCATTGGCTGATGGCCAGCAGGAGCCCCGACAGCTTATCGGCCAGATGACCGAGGCCGTACATCAGTTTGTGGGCGATGCCGAACAGAGCGACGACCTGACCATGATGGCCATACAGTACATCAAGCAACAGCGTGACGTGCGCATGAGCAGAAACATCGTGCTGACAAACGACCTGCAGGAAGTGCCGCGACTGAACGACTTCGTAGAAGAGGTCTGTCAGGACGTGGGATTCGACGATGCCATCACCACCCAGGTAAAGGCGGCAGTAAAGGAGGCAGTGGTCAACGTGATGGAATATGCTTATCCGCCCGGAGAGAGCGGAGATGTGAGCATAGAGGCAGCCGCCAATGATGTGCGGCTGAAAATCACCATCATCGACAGCGGCAAGCCCTTCGACCCCACCGTACAGGCCGACATCGACACCACCCTCACAGCCACAGAGCACAACGCCAGCGGCATGGGCATACACATCATGCGACAGAACATGGACTCCATCAACTACGAGCGCATGGACAGCCGCAACGTCCTGACACTAAGAAAAAAAATAAAGAAATAGTGCGTTCAGCATGAAAAACAAAAGCACAGGCGGTTCTACGGTCATCACATAATGATCATAGAACCGCCTTTAGGTACGTGGGTGTCTTGTCTTCGTAGCGCTCTAAGCGCGCTTCGTCTTCGTAGAGGCTGAAAGCCTCGTTTCGTAGCCAGGTAAGTGGGCGTCTCGCCCGCGACAATTTTGGCTTCGTCGACCCACTCGGGATACTCCCTGAATAGCCTTTAACCCCCTTCGGTTCCCCCGTTTCGCGGGGGACAGAAACCCACTTATGGGCAACATCGGCACGCTCTTCATAGTCGCCTCATTCGGGGGCCAATTTGTAGATCTCTCGCAGAAATCGCAGAAGGCTGCCGCATGGCAATACATTGTCAATGAAAATTTCTGCTATTTCCGCGATTTCTGCGTGACGTAACAAACATATCTTTTCTGCGGGACATTACAACCACATACTTTTCTGCGTGACATCACAACTCCTCAACCGCAGCGTGATAAAGGGACGGCTCTGCAGGCCCGCAGGCCGTCCCTGAAAACTATAGTGTGATAAAATGAAGGTTGCCAGGCTTATTCTATGCGATTATACCTTGGGCCAGATCCACACAGAATCAGAATCGGGGACACTAATCACTAAGAGGTAACCGAAGTCCCCTGATCTTTCGCCGGATCCTTTCAGATATGCAAGCCCGAGTGCATTCATCGCGTAGGGCATGCTGTCCTGTTCCGCCACCTCATGCAATATCTTGATGGCTTCCTCTTGGCTGTAGTCGAAGAATACACCTTTCAAT
>CAJOOC010000051.1 GCA_905236165.1 uncultured Prevotella sp.
ATGTCGTTCCTGGTTTCTATATCACAAACTCCGCTTATGCCTACAGCTCTATGAACGAGGGCGACGGCTTCGCCAAGAAGTTCGAGATGGGTGACTGGTTTAAGCTCACCATCACGGGCTATGATGTAGATGGCACTGTTACAGGTACGAAGGATTATTACCTCGCAGACCTGCGCGATGCTAACACAGCCTATATCATCAACGACTGGCGCTACGTTGACCTCAGTTCTTTAGGCAAGGTGAAGAAACTCGGCTTCGAACTCAACAGTAGCGATGCCGGTATTTACGGCATGAATACCCCCGCGTACTTCTGCTTCGACAACTTCGGTGCCCAGGGCACGGAGGTGCTGCCTGAGAAGAACATAGAACTTCCGCTGGAGATTGCAACCTTCGAGGATATCGAGATGGCAGAAGAGAGCCACATGAGCGTTAGCACCGAAGCAGATGAGAAGCGTACCTCTTTCGTCAGCGGAGAGCTGGAATTCGCCACAGGCTGCGACAGCGAATGGGCTACATGGTGGTCATTCGGATATGCTAATCAGACTGACAACACCTTCAACACGTATGAAGACCAGTGGAAGAACGTCGTAGGTGGTGGCTATGACGGTTCAAAGAACTACGGCGTGGGTTACGCATCCGCCTACTATGGACCATTCACGGCGACATTACAGAATCGAGATGGCGCCCTCATTCCGGGATTCTACATCACCAACTCTGCTTATGCCTACAGCTCAATGACTGAGGGTGATGCCTACGCCAAGAAATTCACCTTGGGCGACTGGTTCAAACTCACCATCACAGGCTATGATAATAACGATCAGGTGACAGGCACGAAGGAATACTACCTCGCCGACCTGCGCGATGCCGACAAGGCATATATCATCAACGACTGGCGCTACGTTGACCTCAGCTCTCTGGGCAAGGTGAAGAAGCTCGGCTTCGAGCTCACCAGCAGCGACAATGGCGATTGGGGCATGAATACTCCTGCTTACTTCTGCTTCGACAACTTCGGTGCTCAGGGCACGGAGGTGCTGCCTGAGAAGAATATCGTTATTACCGGAATCAGCAACGTACGCACCGACGCAGATAGCGCAGCACAGAGCTTCGACCTCAACGGTCGCCGCATCAATGCGCCTCGCAAGGGTGTCAACATCATACGCAAGGCTGATGGTACGATACAGAAGGTTCTCATGAAGTAACATCGCGTACCTTATTATATATTTATAGACTACGGTCAGGGAGGTCATTAGCCTCTTTGGCCGTAGTTGTTTTGTAAAAATAAGGGCATTTTTCTTGCATATCTCGCTGCTTTTCCTTAATTTTGCAGGCGATTCAGGAAAAAGATATGTTACATACCAGGATAAGAGTAATTCTATTAGCTTGTCTGCCTGCTGTATGCATGGGACAGACAACACACGAGCACAGCACATGCGACATTGACAGTATAGACCCTATGAAAGAGGCTATACTGAGTGAGGTGACCGTAGAGGGCATCACAGGCACAAGCCGTCTGCAGGATGCGTCGGCCCCCTTCACCGTCATCTCGCCCGCGACGCTCCACGGCAGCATAGGCACGAACCTCATCGACCGTATCAGCAGCACACCGGGAATATCTCAGCTGAGCACCGGCCCAGGCATCTCAAAGCCCGTCATCAGGGGTATGGGATACAATAGGGTAGTGGTCGTTGACAATGGCATACGCCAGGAGAGCCAGCAATGGGGCGACGAACACGGACTGGAAGTGGATGCCGACGGCGTGCACAGCGTGGAGGTGCTGAAAGGCCCTGCCTCGCTGATGTATGGCAGCGACGCCATAGCAGGCGTGATGGTGCTGCACCCCGAGAGACCCCTTCCTGACAATACCCTGCAGGCAAGGGTGGGAGGCGAATACCAGACCAACAATGGGCTGTACCGTTATATGGCAGGCTTCTCCGGCAACAGTGGCGGACTGCTGTGGAACCTCCACTACTCCCGCAAGGCTGCCCATTGCTATGAGAACAGCCGCGATGGCTACGTGACCGGCTCGTGGTTCAAGGAAGGCGACCTCAGCGGCATGCTGGGACTGTCGCGACAGTGGGGACATACGTGGCTGCGCTTCTCGCATGTCAGCTTCACACCCGGCATCACCGAGGGTGAGGGGGAAAGCCCCTCCTCGGATCTCCGCAGCTATGAGGAGCAGATGCCGTTCCAGCGCGTGAAACATACCAAGGTGGTCAGCGACAACTTGTGGAACCTCGGTCGCGGCACGCTGAAGGCCATCGTGGGCTATCAGCAGAACTACCGCCGCGAATATGAGGAGGATGGGGGAGAGGATCCCTCGCTGGCTATGAGGCTGCATACGGTGAACTACGACGTGAAGTATCAGCTGTCATTGCCGGCCTCCACAAGTGGCACCAGCGAGGCCCTGTGGAAACTTGCTGCAGGACTTGGCGGTATGTGGCAGAACAATGTGAACCGTGGAGAGGAATACCTCATTCCAGACTACAGGCTGTTTGACATCGGAGCCTTCATCACCGCAGGTCGGCAGACAGGCCGATGGCACCTCTCAGGAGGAGTGCGCCTCGACAATCGCAGTCTCACCACCGATGGCCTTATGGAGGATGGCAAGGAGCGTTTCGCTCGCATGACGAAACATTTCACCGGCGTGACAGGCTCGTTGGGAGCGGTATGCAATCTCAATGACCGCATGAACCTGCGACTGAACGTGGCACGTGGCTTCCGTGCCCCCACCGTGAGCGAACTCTCGGCCAACGGAGTGCATGAGGGCAGCGCGCAATATGAGGTGGGCAATGCCGCCCTTAACCCCGAATACAGCCTGCAGACAGACCTGGGCATGGACTACACCTCGCACGTCGTGGCTGTCAATGCAGCGCTGTTCTTCAACCGCATCAGCAACTATATCTTCCTGACGCGGCTGCCATACACTACGGAGGGTCATCGCACCTACCTCTATGACCAGGGTGATGCTCAGCTCATCGGTGGTGAGTTGTCGGTAGATATCCACCCCATAGAGCAGTTGCACATAAGCAACGACTTCAGCTTCGTAAGGGGCATACAGCTGCACCAGCCAGATGAAAGCCGCAACCTGCCCATGATGCCGGCACCGCGATGGAACGTGAATGTGAGGTACAGTATGCCCTCGCCGCTCTCACACAACGGCTCTCTGCTGAGCCGCTTGCAGCGAACATACGTGGCAGCGACCTTCAGCTATACCTTCAGACAGGACAACTACTATGCACTCGACGATACGGAGACGGCAACGGCAGACTATGGCGTGGTGAACATCTCCGTAGGCACCGACCTGCATTGCTTCGGACATAACTGCTTAGAGCTCTCGGTGACGTGCCAGAACCTCTTCGACAAGGCCTACCAGCCACACCTTAGCCGACTGAAGTATATTGGCGACGGTGCGGGCATCTGCGCCATGGGACGCAACGTGTGCTTCAAGGTCGCCATGCCAATAGATATCCACCTATAGGAGTATGGAGCCCGGGCTAGTTTTGAAAAAATCACAACTTGTTAATTTGTTAATTCGTTAATTTGTTAATTTGAAATGCTCAAATGGATTGGCGCCTTCTTAGGTGCACTCAACGGCGGTATAATAGGAGCGTTGGCGGGCTATGCTATCGGGGCTCTGATTGATAATCTCGGCAGCGGTGCCGGCAGTAACTCCGGATATACAAGCCGTTCCGGAGCGTCAGAATATTCCGGCCATTCCGGTTACTCTGGTTACTCCGACCACTCCGAATATTCCAGAAGCGATGCTGCCTATAACGAGGGAGCCCGCAATGGCTTCCTCTTCTCGCTGATGGTGCTTGCGGCTCATGTCATACAGGCTGACGGGAAGATTATGCACTCGGAGATGGAGTATGTAAGGCGCTTCCTCAGACAGAACTTTGGCGAGGTGGCCGTGAATGAGGGCGAGAGTATTCTCCTGAAACTCTTTGAATACAGGAAACAGCACGGCACCGCCACATGGAACACGCAGATAGTGCAGGCGTGTCAACAGATGAGAGGCGTCATGCCTGAGGCTCACCGCATGCAGTTGGTGGCGTTCCTGGCCGAGATAGCTAAGGCTGATGGCAACGTGCATGCATCTGAGACCACGTCGCTGAGGGAGATAGTCATAAATCTGGGCCTTGACAGCAAGGTGGCCGATCAGATGTTCTCTTTGGGCGGCAACAGTCTTGAGGATGCCTATAAGGTGCTGGGAATAAACAGTGATGCCACCGACGATGAGGTTCGCAAAGCCTATCGTGAACAGGTAAAAAAGAACCATCCCGACCGCGTCGCTACGCTGGGCGACGATGTGAAAGAGGCCGCAAAAAAGAAGATGCAAGAAATAAACGACGCCAAGGAACGCATCTTCAAAGCACGAGGGATGTAGTATATTGACCATTGACCATTGGCTTCGCCGACCCGCTCAGGACGCTCCTTGATGCGTCAAGCGCATCATAGTCGCCTCGTTCGGGGTTGACCATTGGCTTCGCCGACCCGCTCAGGACGCTCCTTGATGCGTCAAGCGCATCATAGTCGCCTCGTTCGGGGTTGAACATTGGCTTCGTAAGAGCTTTGCTTTGTTTCGTGGTGAAGCGTTTAACTTTGTTGACCCTCTTAATGCTCCCTAAAACTTTTGGCCTCACCGCAGGTGCAACATCGGCCTAAGTTTTATGGTCGCCTTTGCGAGCGTTCGTAGGTGCGAAGCACCGTTTCGTCTTCATAGGCGGAACATTCCGCCGCTTCGTCTTCGTTGGTAACTATTCAGCGATTACACTTATGCCTCATTAGTAATGCTAACAGAAACTCCGTTTAACCATAATCCCGTATAGGGGTACGGC
>CAJOOC010000052.1 GCA_905236165.1 uncultured Prevotella sp.
ATGTAAATCTATCAAAGAACTCTTTCTTCAAGCCTCCGGAAAATACTGTCGTTTTTTCGAAAGCGAGTGCAAAGGTACTGCTTTTTGACGAACTGACAAAATGTTTTCGCAACTTTTTTCGAAAAAACACGCATTTTCCTCGTTTGATTGACTGAGGTCAACCAAAACAGGGTTGTTTATGGACACAAAAGCTGTCTTTTATGTCTAAACGGTCATTCTCGCCGCAGAGTGCGGAGAGGGGTGCGTGAGGTATCAGAGCTCTATGGGCTCGTATGGCAGTCCGAAGACATCGGCAACGGCCTTGAACGTCACCTTTCCCTCGGCGACATTCAGTCCCTTGAACAATGCCGCATCATCCTTGCATGCCTGCTTCCATCCCTTGTCGGCCAGTGCAATGGCATAGCGCAGCGTGGCATTCGTCAGCGCGAGCGTAGATGTGTTGGGCACCGCACCCGGGATATTCGCGACGCAGTAGTGCACGATGCCGTCGATGGTATAGGTCGGCTCGCTGTGCGTGGTGGGACGTGAGGTCTCGAAGCATCCGCCCTGGTCTATGGCCACATCTACGAGTACCGTACCGGGTTCCATGAGCTTCAGCATGTCCTTCGTGATGAGGTGCGGGGTCTTGTCGCCTGGCACCAGTACTGAGCCTATCACGATATCCGTCACTGGCAGTTGCTCGCGTATATTGTGTTCAGAGGAATAGAGGGTGTGCACGTTGGCAGGCGTCTCGATGTCGAGCTGACGCAGTCTTGGCAGGGAGATATCGGTGATGGTTACCTCAGCTCCCATCCCTGCCGCCATTCGTGCTGCTGCCTCTCCCACGATGCCACCGCCGAGCACCAGCACCTTCGTCGGAGGCACGCCTGGCACGCCGCTGATGAGTTTGCCCTTGCCGCCCTTCGTCCTCTGCAGGTAGTATGCACCGTTGAGGACTGCCATCCTTCCGGCCACCTCACTCATCGGTAAGAGCAGAGGCAGGGCACCGTTGGCCAGCTGCACCGTCTCATAGGCCAGGCATACCGCGCCGCTCTTGATCATGGCATGCGTCAGCTCCTCCTCGCTGGCGAAATGGAAATACGTGAAAAGCAGCTGTCCCGGGCGCACCAGCGCATACTCAGGCTCGACGGGCTCCTTCACCTTCACTATCATCTCTGCTATGGCATACACCTCCTCGATGGTAGGGAGGATCGTCGCACCTGCTGCCACATACTCCGCATCAGCGAAGCCGCTGCCCTCACCGGCGGTATGCTGCACATACACCACATGGCCGTGGGCCACCATTTCAGCTACTCCCGCAGGGGTCATGCCCACACGGTTCTCGTTGTTCTTAATCTCTTTTGGAATACCTACTTTCATGAAAATCTGTCGGTTTTTATTGTTTGGGTTATAAATGATAAATTGTTTGGGTTGTAATAAATATACATAAAGGAACGCGCGAGAGCGCCGACGACATCACGTTATGATAAAATCATCGTTTGCGCTGCAAATATACACAAAAAATCTGAAACGCAAACGACAAATCGAAAAAAAATCAGTCTGAGGTCTTATTTCTTTGAATTCTTTGCTGTCCCGCTGTTCTTTCCGGATACGCTCTTTTCATGGAAAAAGAAAGAATACATTTGGGAAGGAAATTATTGTGAATAATGTAGGTTAGAGTGGTAAAAAAAACAGGGGTTGGTCTATCTGAAAGTAACAGACGGTCTATTAGGACGTAATAGACCGTCTATTAGAAGGTAATCGACCGTCTATTAGGAGGTAAAAGTTACCCGATTGCAACGTACTGATTATATGATAGTTGCAAATGGGCTTTTTAGGGGTCGTTTCATAGTGCAAAGGTAATAAAAAAAATTGGAATATTCCGAAAACAACTGGATTTTTTTCTCGGTTGTCGCTTTTATGAACACGTATTACACTTTAATAACGACCACGAATTACGCGAATTTGGCTTAGCTTGAGCAGCTGACTCAATTAACTAAGTGTAATTAACTTCGCTGACCCACTCAGGATGTTCCTTGATACGGCAAGCGTATCATAGTCGCCTCGTTCGGGGTTAACTTCGCTGACCCACTCAGGATGCTCCTTGAAGATTATCTGCGATTTCTGCGCTCTCTGCGAGACCTTAATCTTCATAGTCGCCTCGTTCGGGGTTCAATTTTCAATTTTCAGGGTTTGGTCGCAGTATTGCAGGACTGCAGGCCTGTGTGTGATGAAGATTACGGTGTGTTGCCTGTCGTGTAGGATGTTACGCAGCAGGCGATGTTCGGTATCGGCATCGAGAGCGCTGGTAGCCTCGTCGAGTATCATGAGCGAGCATTGGCGCAGGAGTGCCCTTGCTATGCAGATGCGCTGTGCCTGTCCCTCGCTGAGTCCCCCACCCTGCTCGGAGATGGCGGTGTCGATGCCTTCGGGCAGTTCGCGCACGAAGTCGGCACAGGCCGTACTGAGAGCCTGATACATCTGTTCCTCAGTGGCATCAACATTGCCCAGCAGCAGGTTGTCGCGAATGGTGCCAGAGAGGAGTGTGTTGCCCTGGGGCACGTAGATGATGTTGCAGCGGGTGAGAGGGGAAGCGGGGAGGTTGGAGCATTGAGCATTAAGCTTTGAGCTTTGAGCGTCTTCTACCTTATTATATATATAGACGTTGCCGCTGACGGGTTTGACGAGCGCGAGGATCATGCGGAGGAGCGTTGTCTTGCCTGCTCCCGTTGGTCCTACGATGGCTGTGCATGTGCCTGGTTTGAAATCGAAGGAGAGGTGTTCGATGATGTTGTGGTCCGGCTCGTCGCTGTATGCGTATGTGACATCCTCGAACCTCACTCCGCAGCATCCTGGCAGCAGTATGGGGTCGCCATGCTGTTCCATCGGCACGTCCTCGAAGGCCATCAGCCTCTCCGCAGCTGTGAAGACGGCCACGAACTTCGGCACCAGACGTGCGAGGTTGTGGGCAGGGCTCTGTATTCTGTTGACCAGCTGCAGGAATGCCGACATCCCACCGTAGGTGAGCGTGCCTGCCGAAAGTCGGAATGCGCTCCATGCAAAGGCCAGCAGATATCCCGATGCGAAGCCTGCGCTGACGAAGAAGTTGGAGAAGACAGAGAAATATGTTTTCTTCACCACCTTTCGCCTCAGCGTCTGATGCTGTTCATCGAGTCGCTCCACGAGTACGTCCTCGCTCTCGAGCGTCTTCACCAGCACACGGTTCTGCACCGACTCCTGCAGTAAGCTCTGCACGGCGCTGTCGCTCTCGCGCACGTCCCTGTTGAGCTGTCGCATTTTGCGCACATACACCTTGCTGAGAAGGAGGAAGACGGGGAACAGTACTACGATGGCTATTGCGAGGGTGTGGTCGAGGATGAATAGATAGGCAAAGGCACCGAGGAACATCGCTATGATGGCTATCATGTCGGGCAGCGTCTCTGCCACGAAGTTCACCACCGTCGCCACATCCTGCTCGAGCCTGTTGAGCATGTCGCCGCTATGGATGGAGTCGCGGCCCTGGAACTGGGAACGCAGTATGGTGGAGAGCATGCGCTGCTGCATCCTGTTCTGTGCCTTGATGCCCAGGATGTTGCGCACCCATACAGCAGCCACCCTGAGCAGCAGCGTGCTCAGTATGAGGGATGCCATTATCAGCATGGCGCGTATGATGCTGCCCTCAATATGATGGGAAGCGATATCGATGGCATGCTTCACAGCCCACACCGACGCGAGGCTCACCGCCGTCTCCAACAGTCCGATGATGGTGTTGAGGATGGCCTGCAGCCTGTTGTCGCTGGATGACTGCCACAGCCAGCGGATGATTGTTCGTATGGGATAGGAGGTTGTCAAATTAACGAATTAAAGCCTCACCCTAACCCTCTCCCAAGGAGAGGGAACTACGGCGAAGGCGATTTTTCACTCTTCACTTTCTACTCTTCACTTTTCATTCTTCACTTCTCCCTCCCCTTGTGGAGGGGCGGGGTGGGGCCGTTTTTCACCTTTGGTCTATGCCCCAGGCCATTTTCTCGCGGAGTGTGGCGAAGTAACGTCTCTCGCAGAAGCGTATGATCTTCGTCTCATAGGGTGCCTTGCTTATCTTCACCACCGCACCGTCGTTGAGACTTGTGGAGCGGCCATCGACAGCAGCGAGGAAGGAGTGGCTGCGACTCTCCACCTTGAGCGTAATGACGGAGGTATCGGGCAGCACGATGGGCCTCACATTGAGGCTGTGCGGAGCTACGGGCGTGAGGCAGATGGTGCCTGTTGCGGGAGCTATTATCGGACCGCCATTGGAGAGGCTGTAGGCCGTGGAGCCCGTTGGCGTGGTAACGATCAGTCCGTCAGCCTGATAGGTAACAAGGTATTCGTCGTTGACGCTCGCACGGATGGTAATCATCGAGGCGTGGTCGCGCTTGAGCACGGCGATGTCGTTCAGGGCATAGGGTGAAGACACCTCCCTGTCGGCGTTGTCCGTCTCTATCTGCAAGACGGAATGGCTGTCCACGCGGTATTTCTTTGCAAACACATCGGCAACGGCGGCCTCTATCTCTGACGGGTTCACATCGGCCAGGAATCCCAGCCGCCCTATGTTGACGCCGATGATGGGGATATTCTTGCTGCCCACCCTCGACGCCGTCTCCAGCAGGGTACCGTCGCCACCCATGGAGATGGCATAGTCGGCGCTGAAGTCATCGCCCGTGAAGACACCATCGACGGTGATGTCGAGATGCTGGCCCTTCGTGACAAACTCGTAGAAGGGTTTGTCCATGATGATTTCGGAGTCGTAATGCTGCAGTATGGCCACTATCTTGTATACTGCCTGCGACTTCTTGGCCTGATATTCGTTGCCGAAGATGGCGAAGCGAATTTTATCGTTGCTCATAAAAAAGACTTCAAAAAAGTTTGATAATTCAATGAAAAATTGTACTTTTGCACAGAAAACCATGCGAAGGTACTACGTTTCTGCAAAAGAAACAGGGTTCTTTGCAAGTGCAAATTTACATTATTTCTATTAAACTGACAAAAAAAATCCCAAAAATCATGACAAAGGTCTACGAATTTATTGCTGAGGGTTCAGAGGAGATAGAGGCTCTGACCGTCATTGACGTACTTCGCCGCGCCGGCATCGACGCTGTTACGGTAAGCATCACGGGCAGCCGCGAGGTGTCGCTGTCACACGGTGTCACCATCGTCTGCGACACCACCATAGAGGATGCCGACCTCTCTGACGCCGACATGCTTCTGCTGCCTGGCGGTCTGCCCGGAGCGTATAACCTCAATGAGCACGAAGGTGTTCGCGAGGCTCTGCTGAAGCAGGATGCTGCCGGCAAGAGATATGGTGCCATCTGTGCCGCTCCGCTGGTGCTGGGCTCGCTGGGACTGCTGAAGGGCAAGCCGGCTACCTGCTATCCCGGCTTCGAGGACCAGCTGGAGGGTGCCGAATACACCGCAGACCTCTACACCGTCTATGGTAACGTCATCACCGGCTGCGGACCTGCCGCCACGTTGCCCTATTCCTACGCCATCCTTGAGATGCTGGGATACTGCAAAGAGGCCGACGCACTCAGAGAAGGGATGATGTATAACAGACTGATGAAATGACGGATTACGTGATTGTTGTGGCCGGAGGCAAGGGCCTCAGGATGGGTGGCGAGATACCCAAGCAGTTTCTGCCTATCGGCGGGAAGCCTGTCCTGATGCGCACCCTGGAACGGTTCAAGGAATATTCCGACACCTGTCGCGACGCCTCTGACGCGCTGCGCCTCATCCTTGTGTTGCCCAAGGCACAGCAAGACTATTGGCGGCAACTGTGCGAGGAGCACCGCTTCACGTTGGACTACGCCATCGCTGACGGCGGTGAGACGCGCTTCCACTCGGTGAAGAACGGCCTCTGCCTCATCCCCGACGATGAAGAGGGCGTGGTGGGGGTGCACGACGGTGTGCGACCCTTCGTCAGCACCGATGTCATCAGGCGCTGCTATGAGAAGGCGCGCAGCACTAAGGCCGTCATCCCTGCCACTCCCGTGGTGGAGACGCTGCGGCACCTCGGCGCAGACGGAGGCAGCGAGACCGTGCCACGCAACGAATACCGGCTGGTGCAGACACCGCAGACCTTCGACATCCAACTGCTGAAAGAAGCCTATCGGCAGCCCTACTGCGACGCCTTCACCGACGATGCCAGCGTGGTGGAGGCCCTGGGACACTCCATAACAATAGAGGAGGGCAACAGAGAGAACGTGAAGCTGACAACGCCCTTTGACCTGCAGATAGCAGCGACGCTGCTGAACCCTGCAGGATAGAGCCATACGACCTTGAGCAGACTCCTGCAGGAAAAAACCACACGACCTTGAGCGGCATCTTAGACCAAGACATAAAATACCTCACGGGCATAGGTCCCAACAGGCAGAAGATACTCAGTCAGGAACTGGGCATCAGCACCTATGGCGACCTGCTGCAGCACTTCCCCTACAAATACATCGACCGCAGCAAGATATACCGCATCAGCGACCTTACTGCCGATATGCCCTTTGTGCAGATAAAAGGGCGGATACTGTCATACGAGACCTTTCCCATGAACGGCAACCGCAAACGCCTCGTAGCCCATTTCGGCGACGGTACGGGCGTGATGGACTTTATATGGTTCAGCGGAACAAAATACATTGCCGACCATTATAAAATAGGCAAGGAATATATTGCCTTTGGCCGCCCTGGCGTCTTCAACGGACGCATGCAGATAACACACCCCGACCTTGACGATGTATCGACGCTGGAGCTGGAGGGCATGGGCATGCAGCCCTATTACCACACCACGGAGAAGATGAAGAAGATTGGCATGACGTCGAGGTCCATAGAGCGCTATGTGAAGACCCTGCTGCAGAACCTGCCGCGCCTGCCTGAGACGCTTCCCGACTTCATCACCACCCCACTCCACCTCATCAGCCGCGACCAGGCCCTGCGGCAGATACACTATCCCAAAGACCAGTATGAGATGCAGCACGCACGGGAGAGGCTGAAATTCGAGGAGCTCTTTTACGTGCAGCTCAACATACTGCGCTATGTGGCCAGCAACCGCAAGAAATACCGCGGATACCTCCTGCCAAAGGTAGGAGCGGCCTTCAACGACTTTTATTTCAAGAACCTGCACTTCGAACTGACGGGAGCGCAGAAGCGCGTGATGCACGAAATCAAGCGCGACATGAACACGGGCAAGCAGATGAACCGTCTCGTGCAGGGCGACGTGGGCTCTGGCAAGACCCTCGTGGCCCTGATGGCGATGCTGATAGCCGTCGACAACGGCTTCCAGGCCGTGATGATGGCCCCCACGGAGATACTGGCAGAGCAGCACCTGAACACCATCAGGGAGTTTCTGCATGACCTGCCCGTAAGGGTGGAGCTGCTCACGGGCGTCGTGAAAGGGAAGAAGCGCAAGGAGGTGTTGGAGGGCCTGGTCTCCGGCGATGTCAAGATTCTCGTTGGCACCCACGCCGTGATAGAGGATACGGTACAGTTTGGCAACCTCGGACTGGCCGTGATTGACGAGCAGCACCGCTTCGGAGTGGCCCAGCGCGCCAAGCTTTGGGCGAAGAACGAGAACCCTCCCCACATCCTCGTGATGACGGCAACGCCAATACCGCGCACCCTCGCTATGACCATATACGGCGACCTCGACGTCAGCGTCATCGACGAGCTGCCCCCAGGACGCAAGCCCGTGATGACCATACACAAATACGAGGGTCAGAAACGAAGCCTCTATGAGGGTATACGCCGCGAGGTGTCGCTGGGACGACAGGTGTACGTGGTCTACCCCCTGATACAGGAGAGCGAGAAGATGGACCTTGCCGACCTTGAGGCAGGCTTCGAGGAGCTGCAGCAGGCTTTTCCCGACTACCGTCTGAGCAAGGTTCACGGCAAGATGAAGCCTGCCGATAAGGACTATGAGATGCAGCGCTTCGCCAGCGGTGAGACGCAGATGCTCGTGGCCACCACGGTGATAGAGGTGGGCGTCAACGTGCCCAATGCCAGCGTGATGGTCATCATGGAGGCCCAGCGCTTCGGACTGTCGCAGCTGCACCAGCTGAGAGGGCGTGTAGGACGCGGTGCCAATCAGAGCTACTGCATCCTCGTCAGCGGTTACGAGCTGTCGGCAGAGACCAGGAAGCGCCTCGACATCATGTGTGAAACCAATGACGGCTTCCGCATTGCCGAAGCCGACCTGAAATTACGCGGCCCCGGCGACCTGGAGGGTACACAGCAGAGCGGTATGGCCATCGACCTGAAGATAGCGAATATCGCTCTTGACGGACAGCTGGTGCAGATGGCACGCGATGAAGCACAGAAGGTTATAGACCGTGACCCCGACTGTAACGCTCCGGAGCACGCCCTGCTATGGAAACGCCTCAAGGAGATACGTAAGTCGAGCGTTGACTGGGGAGCGATAAGCTAGTGCGGGACATTGAAGATTGGACGACAGTTCGAGAAAAAACAAGCTTTTTCTCTTGCATATCTCAAAACTTAAACGTACCTTTGGCTGGCGCCGAAGGTACTTTCGTTCGACAATAAAAATAAAAAAAGTTCATTTTTATTTTGTATTGTGCTCACTTATTCGTACCTTTGCATGCATGAAAGAATTTGTCATATCTGAAGCGAAGGCCGAAACCGCTGTTTTAGTGGGTTTGATAACGCCTCAGCAGAACGAAGCCAAGACGAAAGAATACCTTGACGAGCTGGAGTTCCTGGCCGATACGGCAGGTGCCGTCACGCTGAAACGCTTCACGCAGAAGGTCAACGGACCCTCGAGCGTGACATACGTCGGCAAGGGAAAACTTGAAGAGATTGCCGCATATATCAAGCAGCAGGACGAGGCATGGGAAGCCTGGCAGGACGAGCTGCACTATCCCGAGGAGGGCGAAGGCCCGCAGCGGGTAGGCATGGTGATATTCGACGATGAGCTGTCGGCCAAGCAGATACGCAATATCGAGCAGGAGCTTCACGTAAAGATCCTCGACCGCACCAGCCTCATCCTCGACATTTTCGCCATGAGGGCTCAGACGGCCAACGCCAAGACACAGGTGGAGCTGGCGCAGTATCGCTACATGCTGCCCCGCCTGCAAAGACTGTGGACGCACCTTGAGCGTCAGGGCGGCGGCTCCGGTTCTGGTGGCGGCAAAGGCTCCGTAGGACTGCGCGGCCCTGGTGAGACGCAGCTCGAGATGGACCGCCGTATCATCCTCAGCCGTATGTCGCTGCTGAAGGAGCGCCTCGTGGAAATCGACAAGCAGAAGACGACGCAACGCAAGAACAGAGGACGCCTCATCCGCGTGGTTCTGGTGGGATATACCAACGTGGGCAAGTCTACCATAATGAATATGCTGGCCAAAAGCGAGGTGTTTGCCGAGAATAAGCTCTTCGCCACCCTCGACACTACGGTACGCAAGGTGGTGATAGACAACCTGCCCTTCTTACTGGCCGACACGGTGGGATTTATCAGGAAGTTGCCCACAGACCTGGTGGACTCTTTCAAGTCGACACTCGACGAGACCCGCGAGGCCGACCTGCTACTGCACGTGGTGGACATCTCGCATCCCGACTTTGAAGACCAGATACAGGTGGTGGAGAAGACACTGGCCGAACTGGGCTGTGCTGACAAGCCCTCGATGATTATCTTCAACAAGATTGACGCCTACACCTGGGACGAGAAAGACGAGGACGACCTCACCCCCGTCAAGAAGAACGAGATACCCCTTGAAGACCTCAAGCGGACGTGGATGGCCCGCATCTCCGAAGACAAGGACATCAACAACCTGGGCTGCCTCTTCATCTCTGCCAAGGAGAAACAGAACATCAACGACTTCCGCGAGACTCTCTACAAGCGTGTCCGCGAGCTACATGTACAAAAATATCCTTATAACGACTTCCTATGGAATACAGAAATCTAACCCTAAACGAGGTAGACCGCCTGGAGCAGAACGGCTGCCGCAGTACCGACTGGACACAAGTGTTCGTTTCCAACGACTTCAACACCGACGACATACGCCTCACGAGCTTTGAAGGCGAGGTACACATCGGCAGCGGTGTGCAGATAGACAACGTAGGCATCATCCGCACCACCGACGGTGCCAGCTACGGCGAGGGCGTGACCATCAGCGTGCTTAACGAAGCCGGCGACGGCAACCTCATACTCTTCAGCAAGCTGTCATCGCAACTGGCAGCGCTAATGGTTATCGTATCACACGACAAAGGGCTCTTCGGAAAGGTGAGAGACATGGTGATGCACTATATCGACCAGACCGCACCATCATGCACCACCATCGGCGACAACGTCACCATCTCCAATTGCCGCGAGCTGACCAACGTCGTCATCGGTGACGGCTGCGAGCTGTGCGGGGCATCACGGCTGATAGACTGCACGTTGACCTCTACTGCCGATGCCGCTATCTACGTTGGCGACAACGTGATACTGGAGAGCGTCATAGCCCAGGCCGGTGCCGTCATCGTTGACGGTGCGAAGCTCTACGATACCTTCGTCGGCGAAGCGTGTCACGTGGGCAGGGGCTTCACCTCAGAGAACTCGGCCTTCTTCGCCAACTCACACATGGACAATGGCGAGTCGTGTGCGGCAC
The DNA here is from genome assembly GCA_905236165.1 of uncultured Prevotella sp. Lineage (GTDB taxonomy): Bacteria > Bacteroidota > Bacteroidia > Bacteroidales > Bacteroidaceae > Prevotella. The sequence continues at coordinate 10,602 of CAJOOC010000052.1, forward strand.
TCTGCGGCCCCTTCTCCGTGAGCCACCACAAGAGCTCGCTGCTCATCGGAGGCACCTATTCCTTCTACAACGCCGGCTCAGGCACCAACTTCTCCAACCACGCCTATAAGATGGGTCCCATCCATTACGGTACTATGGAGCGCGGAGCAAAGACCGCCAGCAGCGCACACATATTGTGGCCGGCACGCATCGGCGCCTTCTCGATGGCCATGAACAAGATACAGACGCATCCCGACACATCGATGCTGCCCTTCTCCTACGTCATCGGCGATGGCCGGCAGACCCACGTGGTGCCTGGCAGGAACCTGTGTACCGTAGGCACCTACCGCGACGTGATGAAATGGCCCAAGCGAGACAAGCGTCCCGCACAGGGCAGGGTGTCGCTCCTCACCTTCGACTGGCTCTCACCATACGTCATCGAGCGCATCAAGGCCGGCATCAAACTCCTTGAGAGCATGCAGGCCGCTCAGGGCAGCAACGCCGAGGTGTATCAGGGCAAAGGATATACCATCTCTGCCCCAGCCCTGAAGCACGGACTGCAGTACTACAAGCTGGCGCTCCGCATGTATGGCAACACCGAATACAGCGGCAGCTGGACCGACCTGCTGGGGCTTCTCACGCCCACGGACGCGCTGGAGCAGATAAAAGAGGACTTACAGAACGACGACATCACTGACATCGCCACGCTGGAAAACAGGTTCCTCGACATCTACGACAGCTATGAGCAGTGGAAGGGCTTCAGCGGCAACGAGGCCGAGATGGAGCAGGCCCACGAACAATGGCTCGCAATGATACGCAAGGACGCTGAGAGGGAATATGACCTAGGCGACGTCAGCGAAGAACAAATAACGGAATTCCTTGAGTCAGTAAAATAAAACTACAAAAACATATGATGAAACATTATCTATTCACACTCTTGCTTGTGCTGGGCCTCGTCAGCGCTCAGGGCATCAAGGCTGCGGGGCACAGCTACGACACCGTTGCCGGCGACCCCATGCAGACACGGATCTACACCCTCAGCAACGGACTGAAGGTCTACCTCAGCGTAAACAACGAGACACCACGCGTGACGGCTCACATCGCCGTGAAGACCGGTTCGCGCAATGATCCCGCAGAGACAACAGGTCTGGCTCACTACCTGGAGCACCTGATGTTCAAGGGCACACCGAACTTCGGCACCACCGACTATGCGGCAGAGAAACCCTATCTTGACAAGATTTCGCAGCTCTACGAGGAGTATCGCCAGCTCACCGACGCTGAGCAGCGCAAGGCGAAGTATCATGAGATTGACTCCGTATCGCAGCTGGCCGCGCAGTATTTCATCCCTAATGAATACGACAAGATGATGTCGCAGATAGGCAGTAGCGGCACCAATGCCTACACCTCCTACGACGAGACCGTCTACGTGGAGAACATCCCCGCCAACGAGATAGAGCGCTGGGCTATGGTGAATGCCGACCGTTTCCAGAACATGGTGATGCGCGGCTTCCACACAGAGCTTGAGGCCGTTTATGAAGAGAAGAACATCTCTATGACCAAAGATGCCAGAAAGACTATCGAAGCCCTTACAAAATGTCTCTTCCCCACCCATCCCTACGGCACGCAGACCACCATTGGTACGCAGGAGCACCTGAAAAACCCCTCACAGGTAAACATTCAGAACTACTACAACAAATACTACCGTCCAAACAACGTAGCCATCTGTATGGCTGGCGACCTCGACCCCGATAAGACCATCGCCCTGATAGAGAAATACTTCGGCAACTGGGAGAAGGGCAACGACGTCACCGCACCCACCTTCCCAGCCCTGAAGCGCCTCACCAGCGAGAAAGACACCACCGTGCTGGGTCAGGAGATAGAGAGCATCATGATAGGCTGGCGCACACCAGGAGCCTCCAGCCTCACCAACGATACCCTCACGATGCTCGACATGGTGCTCTCCAACGGACATGTAGGCCTTATCGACCTCAACCTCAACCAGAACATGAAGGTGCTCTCAGCATCAAGCGGTCCATGGAACCTCTCCGACTACAGCATCTACGTGCTTCAGGGCGTGCCCAACGAAGGCCAGACGCTCGACGAGGTGAAGGCCCTGCTGCTGGCCGAGGTCGACAAAATCAAGAAAGGCGACTTCGACGGCACCCTCATGCCCAGCATCCTCAGCAACTTCAAACTGAGCCGCCTCAAGAAACTCGATGACAACAGAAACCGAGTAAGCACTATGGTGGACTGCTTTATCAGCAACATACCTTGGGAGCAGGAGGTCAACGCTCTCGACCGCATGGCCAAGATTACGAAGGACGACATCGTGAAATGGGCCAACGAGAACCTCGACAACGGCTTCGTGTGCGTGTATAAGAAGAAAGGTGAGGACACCACGATAGTGAAAATCGATAAGCCCGCCATCACTCCTATCCCCAGCAACCGCGACCTGAAGTCCACATTCATCGAGAACTACTCCAAGATGACCGTTGAGGACATCCAGCCACAGTTTGCCGACTTCAAGAAAGACCTCACCTTCACCACCACCAAGTCTGGCCTGCCTGTCATCTACAAGCAGAACAACCGCGATGACCGCTTCACGTTGGCCTACTACTTCGACTTCGGCAGCGAGGCCGACGAGGCTTACAACATCGCAACAGAATACTTCGACCTCCTCGGTACCAAGAAAGAGTCTGTAGAGCAGATTAAGCGCGACTTCTACGACATAGCCTGCAGCTATGGCATCGGTACCGACGACAAGACCATCACCATCTCTGTCAGCGGCCTTCAGGAATATATGCCCAAGGCAATGGAGATGCTTGAGAACTACATCAACAACGTGCAGAGCGACAAGGAGAAATACGACAAGTACGTTGAGCAGATGATGAAGGCACGCGCCGAGACACGCAACAACCAGAGTGCCTGCTTCGCTGCCCTTCGCTCCTATGGCCTCTATGGCGACAAGGGTCCGGTGAGTCGCGCCTATACCCCAGCCCAGTTCCGCGAGGCAAACCCCGCCACCTTCACCGACCTCATCCACGGCCTCAAAAACTACAAGCACCAGGTGCTCTACTGGGGTCCTGCCGATGTCAACGACGTCTGCAAGCAGGTCGCAAAGTATCATAAGACCCCGAAGAAGCTTGCCGATGTACCCGTCAACAAGCCTTACGAGAAGATTGTAACGACACAGGACGAGGTGCTCGTGGCTCCCTACGATGCCAAGAACATCAACATGGTGGCTCTGAACTACGAGGAACATCCTTGGTCGGTTGACACCACGCTGCGCGCCATGCTCTTCAACGAATACTTCGGCGGCTCCATGAACGGCATCGTCTTCCAGGAGCTGCGCGAGACCCGCGGTCTTGCCTACAGCGCCGGAGCACGCTACATCTGCCCAGCCCGCAAGGATGAGCACAACTACTACATGCAGAGCATCATGTCGCAGAACGACAAGATGATGGACTGCATCCACCCCTTCCGTCAGATCACCGACAGCCTGCCACAGTCGGAGCAGCTCTTCATTACTGCGAAGCAGAGCCTCACCAAGACTCTGGCAGCAGCACGCACCACCAAGATGGGCATCATCTGGAAGTACCTCAGCGCCCAGCGCCTCGGCCTCGACACCGACTTCAACAAGCTCGCCTGGGAGGCGCTGCCATCACTCACGCTGCAGGACGTAGTGAATTTCGAGGTACAGAACATCAAGGGTAAGCCCCTCAGATACTGCATCCTGGGCAAGGAGTCAGAACTCGACATCCAGGCTCTGGAGAATGTGGCACCCGTGAAGCGCCTTACACTCGACGACATCTTCCCCGCATTCAAGTAATCAGTTAATTAGTTAATTTGTTAATTCGAAAAATATGGCAAACGTACCTTTTTTCTATGCGCCAATGTTCCAGCTTGGCGAAGACAAGACAGAATACCGCCTTATCTCCAAGGAAGGCGTAACGTTAAGTGAATTTGAAGGCCATCCCATCCTGAAGGTCTCCAAGGAAGCCCTTGAGCTGCTCACCACACAAGCCTTCCACGATGTTAACTTCATGCTGCGCCGCGAGCACAACGAGAAGGTAGCCGCAATACTCAACTCTCCCGAAGCATCCGACAACGACAAATACGTTGCACTCACGATGCTGCGCAATGCCGAGGTGGCCTGCAAGGGTCAGCTGCCTTTCTGCCAGGATACCGGCACGGCCATCATTCACGGCGAGAAGGGTCAGCAGGTGTGGACGGGCTTCGAGGACGAGGAGCCTCTGGCCAAGGGTGTGTACAACACCTATACCGAGGACAACCTGCGCTACTCGCAGAATGCTCCTCTCGACATGTATAACGAGGTGAACACCAAGTGCAACCTGCCCGCCCAGATAGACATCGAGGCCACGGAGGGTATGGAGTATCGCTTCCTGTGCGTTGTGAAGGGCGGCGGCTCGGCCAACAAGACCTACCTCTATCAGGAGACGAAGGCTCGCATACAGAATCCCGGCACGCTCGTGCCCTTCCTCGTAGAGAAGATGAAGAGTCTCGGCACAGCAGCCTGCCCACCTTATCATATCGCCTTCGTCATCGGCGGCACCTCTGCTGAGAAGAACCTGCTGACGGTGAAGCTCGCCTCAACGATGTTCTATGACTCGCTGCCCACCACAGGCGACGAGACGGGACGTGCCTTCCGCGACATCGACCTGGAGAAGCAGCTGCTCGAAGAGGCCAAGAAGATTGGCTTCGGTGCACAGTTCGGCGGTACGGCCTTTGCCCACGATATCCGTGTGGTACGCCTGCCACGTCATGGCGCCTCCTGTCCTATCGGACTCGGCGTCTCCTGCTCTGCCGACCGCAACATCAAGGCAAAGATCACGAAGGACGGCATCTTCGTTGAGAAGATGGACGACAAGCCCTACGAGCTCATCCCCGAAACTCTGCGCCAGGCCGGTGAGGGCGATGCTATCTCCATCAACCTCGACCAGCCCATCAGCGAGGTCTGCAAGGAGCTGTCTAAGTATCCCGTCTCTACCCGCGTGAGCCTCAACGGTACCATCATCGTGGCTCGTGACATCGCCCACGCCAAGATCAAGGCACGCCTCGATGCCGGCGAGGGTATGCCGCAGTACTTCAAGGACCATCCCGTGCTCTATGCCGGACCTGCCAAGACTCCACAGGGCATGCCATGCGGCTCTATGGGCCCAACGACAGCCAACCGTATGGACCCATATACCGATGAATTCCAGGACAATGGCGGCTCACTCGTCATGATTGCCAAGGGCAACAGAACGCAGCTCGTTACCGATGCCTGCAAGAAGCATGGCGGCTTCTATCTCGGCTCTATCGGCGGACCCGCAGCCTATCTCTCCTCAAGCAACATCAAGAGCATAGAGTGCGTGGAATATCCAGAGCTGGGCATGGAGGCAATATGGAAAATTCGTGTAGAGAACTTCCCTGCCTTCATCCTCGTTGACGACAAGGGCAACGATTTCTTTAAGCAATTCTGATAATGGACGTAATACTCCCTATAATACTATTCTCGGTGGGCCTGGTACTCATCATCAAGGGTGCCGACTGGCTCACCGAGGGTGCAGCAAACATAGCCCACCATTATGGCATACCGACCATAGTGGTGGGACTTACTATAGTGGCCGTAGGCAGCTCGGCGCCGGAATTTGTCGTCAGCGTCATCTCGGCCATTCAGGGTAACGCCGACATCGCTCTTGGTAACGTCGTTGGAAGCAATATCTTCAACATCCTTGCCATCATGGGCGTGACGGCCATCGTGAGACCTATCGAGGCAGCACGCAACAATATCAAATACGACATACCATTCCTGATGCTTGCCAATCTCGTCATCGCCATCACGGCCTTCGACAAGTACTTCGACCCCATGAGCAAGGGCAGCGACTGCGTAAGCCGTACCGATGGACTGCTGATGCTGTGTATGTTTGCCATCTTCATGTCATACACTTACAGCATAGCCAACTCGCCAAGCGCTGCAACATCTCCAAGCATTGCCAACACGCCTGACTCCACCTCCTCTCCCGCATCAGCAATGGAGGCAGAGGACACAAAAAAGGGCGGCATCCTCAGATCCGTCCTCTTTGTCATCGTTGGTCTTGTGCTGCTCGTGCTTGGCGGCGACTGGCTCGTCGATGGAGCCTCGGGCATAGCCTCCCAGATGGGCCTCAGCGACTCTATCATAGCCCTCACCATCGTCAGCGGCGGAACATCGGCCCCAGAGATGGCAGCCTCCGTTATGGCGGCCAAGAAGGGCGATACGGCAATGGCCGTAGGCAACATCGTGGGTAGCGTAGTGTTCAACGTATTCTTCGTACTGGGCACAGCAGCAGCCATCCATCCCTTGGGCATTAGCGGCATCACCGTGTTCGACATTATATACCTCCTCGGCTCGTCCGTGCTGCTATGGGTGCTGTGCCGCTTTGGCAAACATCATCTCACGCTCACTCGTACGGAAGGCTGGGTGATGGTCATACTGGCCGTGCTCTACTATGCTGTATTGGTCATCAACGAACTGCGTCCCTGAAAGGCCTCGGCAGTCCCGCCCTATCGGCGGCTCTGCCTTATGCCCTCTTACTGCATCTTCACGATGTTATAAAATTCATTGCGAAGCTGTGCCTTCTTCTTGAAACAGCCCGTGAAATATGTGACGGTCATCTCGCCCTTGTTGCGAGTGCCGCGCATCGACTTACACAGGTGACTGCCCTTCATCATGATGGCAAAGCCCTGCGCAGTATTGCCAAGGGCGTTGCTGAGCATCTCGACCACTTCGCGGCACAGACGTTCCTGCAGCTGCAGACGCGCCGCACAGTAGCCCACAACGCGCGACACCTTCGATATCCCCAGTATGCGGCCTTCCGCGCTGGGGATATATGCTAAATAATACTTACCGAAGAACGGCAGTATGTGGTGCTCACACATGGAGTAGTAATCGCCGCAGTCAAACACCATCTCCTCGGTGTGCGCGCTGTTCCTGAAGGTGGTGATGCGGGGTTTCTTGTCGGGTTGATAGCCCCTGAAGATTTCGTCATACATACGTACTATGCGGTTAGGGGTGTTTGTCAGCCCTGACCGGTCGGGGTCTTCGCCGATATAGAGCAGTATGGTGCGGATAGCATCCTTGAGCTGCTCTTCGCTTATCTTACGTTCAATATCTTGTGTGTCTGTAGTGATAGGTGCCATTTCGGATTTGCCAAAATATAGTTTATGGTATCTTTTACGTTCTCCCTGTTTCTCTCCTCGTCTCCCGTGTCAAGGGGCTGCAGGCGGTATTCGCTTGCCTCGATGCCGTCATACTGCGTCATGTTCTGATGCATGAAGAGCACCTTCAGCTCGTCTACCTTATTTATTATTATCGGCAGCCTTTTCGGCGAGCATGTTATCCAGTCCACCTCACACCCCTCTTTCAGGGCTATCGTGCCGTTCGTCTCTATTTGAATGAAGTAGCCCTCCTGATGGAGCCTGCGGGTCAGCTCCGCCGTCAGCTGCATGGTGGGTTCGCCGCCTGTTATGACGATGTGGCGCGCAGGATACGGCGATATCTCGTGCATGATGTCCGCTTCAGACATCTCAATGCCCGCCTCGTGCTGCGTGTCGCAGAAGGGACACGCCATATTGCAGCCGCTGAGCCTTAAGAACACGGCAGGCGTGCCTGTAAAGCGTCCTTCCCCCTGCAGGGAATAGAAAATCTCGTTAACCTTCATCGCTCCGTCCTTTAGTCCTTTTCATATACGGCAGTATTGCCTACGCTCTCCTGTACCTCAACGCGATAGCACTGAGGAATCTGATCGCACACCCACTTGGCAATGTTCTCCGCCGTAGGATTAAAGGGAAGCAGTTCGTTGAAGTTGCCGTGGTCCAGATAACCGTGTATTCTATTCTTCACCTGAGTGAAGTCTATCACCATTCCATCGGCATTCAGCTCTGGGGATTTACAGAAAATGGTCACCACCCAGTTATGACCGTGTAAGTTCTCACACTTACTCTCGTAGGACAGCTTCAGCTGATGGCAGCCAGCTATCTCCATCGTCTTCTTGATGTAGTACATTTGTGAAAGTTTTTTTTGTTAGGGTTGTCTTCTACCTAATTGCGAACGAGGCATTTTGCTAGTTCGCGGTTGCAAAATTACATCTTTTTTGCCATTCAGCAAAAGAAAAACGTGTAAAAGTGCCGCTATATGCCATATTTTTATTAATTTTGCAAGCGTTATACCCTATATCATGCCAAAAAATTCAACAGAAAAGACCAACGAGCAGTTTGGTCAGGCCATGCTTCTATGCCGCGACATCTTCTCCAAGAAGCTGTATGACTACAAGCCCTCCTGGCGTATGTTGCGACCATCGTCACTCACCGACCAGCTCTTCATCAAGGCCAAGCGCATCCGCACCCTTGAGGTGACGGGCGAGTCGCTTGTGGGTGAGGGCATCCTTCCGGAATTCATGGCCCTCATCAACTACGGCATCGTAGGTCTTATACAGCTGGAGCGCGGCTATGCCGACAAGGTTGACATGACCAACGATGAAGCCATGCAGCTCTACGACGCCCATGCCCAGTCGTGCGTGGAGCTGATGCAGAAGAAGAATCACGATTATGGCGAAGCGTGGCGCGACATGCGAGTCAGTTCCTATACCGACATCATCCTCACAAAACTGGAGCGCATCAAGGAGATAGAGGACAAGAACGGAGCCACCACCGTCAGCGAAGGTATCGACTCCAACCTCATGGACATCATCAACTATTCCACCTTCGCCGTCATCAAGCTCGCCATTGAAAAGGGCTGATGCCCCACAACACTCACAATTGTCGTCAACATGATAAAATCTGTCGTAGTAAACATATCACGCCTGCTACTGAGCCTCACGTTCATCTTCTCGGGCTTTGTAAAGGCCGTTGATCCCCTCGGCACGCAATACAAGCTTGAGGACTATGCCGCAGCGATGAGCCTCGACGGCATCTTCCCCACGTGGATATTCCTCTGCGGATCGGTAGCCATGTCGGCACTGGAGGTGATGATAGGCATACAGCTGCTCTTCGCCATCAACCGCCGCATCATCTCCAAGGTCGTCCTGCTCTTTATGCTCGTCATGACGGGCCTGACGCTGTGGATATACATTTCCGACCCCGTTGAAGACTGCGGATGCTTCGGCGATGCCATAAAACTCACCAACGGCCAGACACTCATGAAGAATATCGTCCTGCTCGTCTGCGCCGTCCTCGTGGCACTCTGGCCAAAGAAGATGCCGCGAATGGTAAGCCTCAGCAACCAGTGGATAGTATTTCACTACAGCCTCGTCTTCATCATTGCCGTATCGGTATACTGCATACACTACCTGCCCATCTTCGACTTCCGCCCCTACCACATCGGAGCCAACATCCCAGAGGGCATGGAGATACCCGACGGTGCGGAGCAGCCGGTCTTCGAGACCACCTTCATCATGGAGAAAGACGGCAAGCAGGAGGAGTTCACCGTAGACAACTACCCTGACTCCACCTGGACCTTCATCGACTCCAAGACGAAGCTCGTCAAGGCAGGCTATGAGCCTCCCATCCACGACTTCTTCCTTCAGGACCATGAAGGCGACGACATCACCGATGCCGTGCTCTCACACCCAGGATACACCCTGCTCCTCATCACGCCCAACCTGGAAGTGGCCGACGACACCAACTTCGGACATCTAAACGCCATCTACGACTATGCGCAGCAGAAGAAGGTGCCCTTCTACTGTCTCACCGCCTCAGAGGATGGCGCCATACAACATTGGATAGACATTACGGGAGCGGAGTATCCCTTCGTCAAGTGTGATGGTCTGACGCTGAAGACGATGGTGCGCAGCAATCCCGGGCTGATTCTTCTCAAGGAAGGTACCGTAGCCGGCAAGTGGAGTAACAACAACCTCCCCACACTTGATGACGCAAGCAAGCTGCAGGCCTTCGATGAGACCAACTCCTACGATGCCCACAATAAGCAGATGTGGCTATATATATTATTATGGTACGTGTTGCCGCTGGCGCTCCTCGTGCTGGCCGACCGTACATGGCATATCTTTAACACATTATCAACACATTATAATTAAAAAAATCACAAAACACATGAGAAAGAAAATTGTAGCAGGTAACTGGAAGATGAACAAAAACCTGCAGGAGGGCGTTGCTCTCGCTAAGGAACTCACCGAAGTAGTGAAGAACCCTAACTGCGATGTTATCATCGGTACTCCATTCATCCACCTCGCATCCGTAGCCGAGGTTATCAAGGGCAGCTGCATACAGCTCTCTGCCGAGAACTGTGCCGACAAGGCCAGCGGCGCATACACCGGAGAGGTATCAGCCGAGATGGTAAAGTCAACAGGCGCACAGTATGTCATCCTGGGCCACTCAGAGCGTCGCGAATACTATAAGGAGACACCAGAAATCCTCAAGGAGAAGGTAGAGCTGGCTCTGGCCAACGGTCTGAAGGTCATCTTCTGCATCGGCGAGTCACTCGCTGAGCGTGAGGCCAACAAGCAGAACGAGGTAGTGAAGGCCGAGCTCGCAGGCTCTGTATTCCATCTCTCTGCCGAGCAGTGGAAGAACATCATCATCGCCTACGAACCCATCTGGGCCATCGGTACCGGCAAGACCGCTACTGCCGACCAGGCTGAGGAGATTCACGCTTACATCCGCTCATGCGTGGCAGAGGTATACGGAGCAGAGGTAGCCGACGACACCACCATCCTCTATGGCGGTTCATGCAAGGCAAGCAACGCTCCTGAGCTCTTCGCAAAGGCCGACATCGACGGTGGCCTCATCGGAGGAGCATCACTCAAGGCTGCCGACTTCAAGGGCATCATCGATGCTTGGAACTAATTCGTTAATTTATTCAACTTTCTGAAGGAGTTAAGGTGGGTTCTATTAATTCGCTCGTGCTGATTTTTGAATTTTAGGCAGTGACAGGTTGTAAGTTGAAGAGGAAGTGTAGCGGGCTAC
>CAJOOC010000053.1 GCA_905236165.1 uncultured Prevotella sp.
CTTTGTTTGCAAAGGCACGGAAGTATTATCTTCTGCTCAAAGAAGGCTAAGCCTTTCTTTTCCGCTGGCCGCAGGCGCTCTTCAACTGCCACTCTGCACTCGAAACAAAATCAAAAATCTGCCAAAGCTAATTAATAGAACCCACCTTAAGTGGAAATGGGGTTGTACCCGCTTTTTATTTGTGCAAAGGTACACAAAAAACCTAATAATAGAAAATGTATGCGTGGAAAATGGGAGTTTTTTTGCTAAAAAGTCTTTAATAATGCATGATATTCGGTATTTATTATTAACTTTGCACTGATGAACCGTTACATTTACATCCTTCTCGGCCTGATGCTGTGTGGTGTCCTTGCCGGCTGTGGCGAGGCAGAGAGCAGGGCCCGCATCTCGAAGGCAGAGCGTGAGGCGCGCCGCAAGGCCGACTCTGCAGCCCTGAAGATTGGTGTGATGCCCACTGAGGATTGCCTTCCTATCCTTGTGGCCAAGGAGAAGCGGCTGTTTGACACGCTGGGCGTTGACGTGAGGCTTCGCAAGTACCACGCTCTCTCGGAATGCCGCGAAGCATTGGAGAAGAAACGTGTTGAGGGTGCGGTCATCGACAGCACTCTGATGAAGGAGCTGAAGGACAAGGGGCAGAATCTGGAGGGCGCTATGTCCACTAACCTGACATGGAAATTCCTTACGGCCCGCAAGTCGCGCATCACGCGTCTGGCCCAGCTCTCCGACAAATTCATCGCTGCCGACAGTCACGGTGACTCCCACGTGCTTGCGTCGAAAGCCATCGACTCGCTTGTGATGAAGAAGAAGATGCATATCTTCATCATTCAGGTGGAAGACCCTGCGGTAAGACTTGACATGCTGACCAACGGCAACATCGATGCGGCGCTACTTCCTGAGCCTTTCGCCACGATAGCCCAGAAACGCGGTGCACGCTGGATAAAAGAGGTGAAATCGTCGCCTCGTGGTGTGCTGGCCATGAGGAGCGAAGCCCTAAAGCACAAGACACGACAACAGCAACTCTCTCTCTTCAAGAAGGCCATCGGTATGGCCAATGACTCAATCAGGAGATTCGGAAGGGAGAAATACTCTGAACTGCTCAACTATTGATACGTGAAGATATACATAAAGGACTGATACTTGATGCCATAGACTACCTGTGGCAGATGGCTGAGGATTATCCTACGGAGGGTTTCAGGCAGCGCCTTGAAAGCCTGAGGCAGGATTTTCTCATGATGCGTGAGTATATGCTTCACGGCATGCAGGACCCTAAGAGGGAGGAACTGTTCCGGGGCATGAAGAAGAAGCTCATGGACATATACTACGACCTCCAGGTTAGGTCGGAAGTGATGGAGAATACGTTGCTGCTGCCCTACAGACGCTATTTGGTAAACCGCGACCTCTCGATAGAGGCTCTCCAGCTGCAGCTGACCAATGCCGGCGATGAACAGAGCCATTATGACGCATTGACAAAGGCCTTCTACGCACTTATCGTATCCTATCAATGGAAGAAAAGCGACATGAACGACTGGACGGAGTTCCTTGTGTCGCCCTCATTAAGGGATGTGGACTGCGCAACCCTTGTCAGTGCTCTCACCCTGTCGCTCTTTGAGAATTATTCTGCCCGCAAGGCAGAGTGTCTGGCCCAGGTATACGTGAGGAGCCAGTCGGAGCTGGTGAGGCAGCGTGCCTTCGTTGGCGTGATGCTGGCTGAGAGCCGCAGGTATCTTGTGGAGAAAGGCCCAGATGTTTACGGGGAATCTTCGGAGCCCGGTGCCATCGACATCCTATCATGCAGCCCTGATTTCGCGTCGGCGCTGAAAGAGATGTTCATACAGCTGCTGACCTGCACCAACGCCGAGAAAGACAGCAGGGAGCTTCAGGACAATATCATGCCCAACATACTGAAGAACCAGCCCTTCATCATCACCAATCACGGCATTCAGGAGCGTGATGCCAACAAGAACCCCGACGGCAGCGATGCTCCCTACGACCCTATGGCCGATGAGCGCGAGGAGCGCAATATGGAGGAGATGGAGCAGAGCGTGAACAAGATGATGGACATGCAGCGCAGCGGAGCAGACGTCTTCTACGGCGGTTTTTCACACATGAAGAGGTATTCCTTCTTCTACAAGGCCATGAATTGGTTCATGCCGTTCTACATGGAACATCCCGACATGCAGCAATATACCCAGAAGATAGGTAAGAGCAGCTTCTTCGAGAGGGTATGCGAGCGCGGCCCGTTCTGCGAATCGGACAAATACTCTTTTGTCATTGCATTGTCAGACCTGATGGGCAAGACGACCGACAAGATGAAGGAGATGATGGAGAGCGGCGAACTGGGACCTATTGGAATGTTCCCCGAGGGAGAGCACACTGTGCCTGTGTCATACCTCAGGCTGCAGTATCTTCAGGACCTCTACCGCTTCTATAAGCTCAGCTCTATGGGGCATCAGCTCTATAACCCCTTTGCCGACATCACCAAATGCGCCCTTTGGCTATGCGCCCTCGACAGGGTTGAGGACAAGGACAAGAAGGACATGTGTCTCTTCCTTGTTAAGAAAGATGCTTTGATGCCTGTGCGCAACGTGATAGCGAAGATACTGAACAGCTTCAAGGACCGCGAGTCGTTCGACCGCTGTTACTGCCATGCAGAGTTCAAGATGCTGACGAAGGACTATCCCGTTGCCATCGCCCAGTATAATAAATGCCTGGCACAGAAGGACAATGATTTCTCTGTGTTGCGTTCGCTGGCCAGAGCCTACTATTCCAACGGCGACTATGAGAAGGCTGCCTTCACCTTCGACGCCCTTCACACGATGAGGCCGGAGAGCCTGAGCTATCAGCTGAACTACGCTATGGCGATGACCAAATCAGGAAAGGCCGCCGATGTGGTGAACATGCTCTTCAAACTGGAGTATGAGCATCCTGACAATATCACCATAAGCAACACGCTGGGATGGACTCTGATGTTTGCAGGCAAGAAAGAACAGGCGCTGACAACGCTGATGAAGCATGCCGACAATAAGGCTGTGAGCCAGAACCTCGCGTATGCACACCTTATTAATAATAATATGAGCGAAGCCGTGAAGCTGCTCCATATCATACCCAAAGACCAGCGTATGGAGAGCATGCGTGAAGATGCCGACCTGCTGGGGCTCTATGGCATCGGTGAAGCAGAGATGGCGATGCTCGTTACAGACTTACAACAAAACAAGTAATAAAACAATAAAATAACAACCAAATCATTTCAACAACCAACCTAAACTACTATGAGAGTTTATCAAACAAATGAAATCAAGAACATTGCCCTACTTGGCAATGATGGTTCAGGCAAGACAACCCTGACCGAGTCGCTGCTTTACGAAGCAGGCATCATCTCACGCCGTGGAAGAATCACGCAGAAGAACACCGTATCTGACTACTTCCCTGTAGAGCAGGAGTATGGCTACAGCGTCTTCTCAACGGTATTCCATGTAGAGTGGAACAACAAAAAACTCAACATCATCGACTGCCCAGGAAGTGACGACTTCGTAGGTGCTGCCCTTACAGCCCTCGAGGTAACGGACACCTGTGTGCTGCTCATCAACGGACAGTATGGTCCCGAGGTAGGCACGCAGAACCACTTCCGCTATACCGAGAAGCTGAAGAAGCCAGTTATATTCCTCGTAAACCAGCTCGATGCCGAGAAGTGCGACTATAACAACACACTCGACCGCCTGAAGGAAATCTATGGCCAGAAGGTAGTGCCCATTCAGTATCCTCTCAATGAGGGTCCGAACTTCAACAGCCTCATCGACGTGCTCCTCATGAAGAAATACTCTTGGGGTCCAGAGGGTGGTGCTCCCACCATCGAGGAAATCCCAGCGGAGGAGATGGACAAGGCCATGGAGCTGCACAAGGCTCTCGTAGAGGCTGCCGCAGAGAATGACGAGGGTCTGATGGAGAAGTTCTTCGAGACGGAGACTCTCACCGAAGACGAGCTGCGCGAAGGTATCCGCAAGGGTCTCGTAACGCGTTCTATCTTCCCAGTGTTCTGCGTCTGCGCAGGAAAGGACATGGGTGTTCGCCGCCTGATGGAGTTCCTTGGCAATGTCGTTCCATTCGTTGACGAGATGCCAAAGGTACACAACACTCGCGGTGAGGAAATTACCGTTGATGCCAACGGCCCAGAGTCTGTTTACTTTTTCAAGACTGGCGTAGAGCCACACATCGGTGAGGTTCAGTACTTCAAGGTGATGAGCGGTAAGATCAAGAGCGGTGACGACCTCACCAATGCCGATCGCGGCAGCAAGGAGCGCATCGGTCAGATCTTTGCAGCAGCAGGTGCCACACGTATTCCTGTTGAGGAGATGGTGGCAGGCGACATCGGCTGTACCGTGAAGCTGAAGGACGTGAAGACGGGCAACACCCTCAATGGCAAGGACTGTGAGAATAAGTTCGACTTTATCATCTATCCTAACTCCAAATATTCTCGCGGCATCAAGGCCGTCAAGGAGAGCGACACTGAGAAGATGATGACAGCCCTCACACGTATGCGCCAGGAAGACCCGACATGGGTTGTGGAGCAGTCGAAGGAGTTGCGCCAGACTATCGTTCATGGTCAGGGAGAATTCCATCTGCGCACCCTCAAGTGGCGTCTTGAGAATATCGACAAGATTCAGATAGAATATACCGAGCCTCGCATACCTTATCGCGAGACCATCACCAAGAGCGCACAGGCCGACTATCGTCATAAGAAGCAGTCAGGCGGTGCCGGACAGTTCGGTGAGGTACACCTTATCGTTGAGCCATACGCTGACGGTATGCCAGATCCAACGACCTACAAGCTGAACGGCCAGGAGGTGAAGATCAACCTTAAGTCTCGTGAAGAGATAGACCTCGAATGGGGCGGCAAGCTCGTCTTCATCAATACCGTTGTCGGCGGTGCCATCGATATGCGCTTCATGCCAGCCATCCTCAAGGGCGTTATGGAGAAGATGGAACGCGGCCCGCTTACCGGTTCCTATGCCCGCGACGTTCGCGTCATCGTCTATGACGGAAAGATGCACCCCGTTGACTCTAACGAGCTCTCATTCATGCTGGCTGCACGTAATGCCTTCTCTGAGGCCTTCCGTAAGGCTGCACCGAAGATTCTGGAGCCTATCTATGATCTCGAGGTATATGTACCAGCCGATTTGACGGGTGACGTAATGAGCGACCTGCAGGGCCGCCGCGCACTCATCATGGGTATGGATATGGAGAACGGATATCAGAAGCTGCAGGCGAAGATTCCTCTCAAGGAACTCTCTAACTACAGCATCGCCCTGAGTTCTCTCACTGGTGGCCGTGCATCCTTCAACACTAAGTTCGCTTCTTACGAACTCATGCCAACCGACCTGCAGGCTCAGCTCATTGCAGAGAATGCACAGAAGGACGAGGATTAATCCATTATAGCTGACAGTTCAGCCTGATTTACTTAGGCTGTAACACAATAAAGACAATCCGCAGAACCTGTAAAAAGGCATCTGCGGATTGCTGTTTTTTATGATGCGGCTGATTCTTCACTCAATGAACCCAATCTCCTCAACCTGGCAGATACTGCGCTTTTCTGTTGGTGAAGAGAAGGAGAGGAACAGGGCATGCTTGCCGTTGTAGTATTTTAGCGTCTCTAAGGGAATGATTACCGTGCGGACTTTATCTGATTTCTCTGCCGGAACATTGTACGTTGCAAGCCTTACTCCTCCGTCCTTCTCCGATGGGCGGTCAAGGAAAATGTCGATGGTGCCTGCCGTTCCTTCGGGAATGTAGCTGAGACACAGCTGCAGGCCGTCTTTGCCGTATGTCTTGCTGAAGTTGAAGTATTTATATCCAAAGACGGAGCCGTTGGTGTTGTTGACCATACTGCAACGGTTGAAGCGCTTGTCATAGGGGTCGGCACCGGACTTTACGTCATACTGTCCGCGATAAATCTTGGTGTGGGAGCCGGAATAGATAATGCTGGGGTACACCTGATAGGCTGGCACGGGGCCTGTAAAGTAGCATGCTATGCCTGCAGGATACTGGCGGAGTGGGTCGAGGCCTTCGGTCATGAAGCCCTCGCTGGTAAACTCTGCCTCAGAGATGCGCACATAGCCGTCCGTACCCTCCTGAACCTCTACGGTGATGGGAGCCACCATTGCCTGACGGGAATACTCCGTTGTGTCGGCCTGACGATGATAGAACACCCACCATTTGCCGTTTATCTCGCAGATGCTGCCGTGGGTGTTGCCGCAGGGTACCGCCGTTGGCACCACGGTGCCGTCCTGTCGTGTCTCCCTTCCGCGACCGTCGATGATGGTGCCGCCGTAGGTCCAGGGACCAAGGGGATTGTTGCTGTAGCAGTAGGCAAGGGTGTAGTTCGTTTGTGGCAGGCCGAACTCTCCTTCGTTGGTCCAGCGGCTGTAGATGAAGACGTATTTATCCTTTATCTTCCTTATCGACGATGCTTCGAAGAAACGGAATGTCTGGTCCTGTTTCCTGCCAGGAATCATGTCTTCCACAACAGAGGTGCCGGGCTTTACGGTAGCCATAGTAGTGGGGTCGAGTTCTGCGGCGTATGAACGGTCGAAGCCCCAGTAACCGTATGCCCTGCCGTCATCATCGACGAAGGCTGCGGGGTCGAAGCGGAACGGTCCGACAGTCTTGCGCGGGTCGTCCTTGCTCCAGTTGCAGGGGGTGAAAGGACCATCAGGACGTGAGGACTTGGCCACGAGGCTGCCGCGCTCGTCTGACTGTATGTTAGGGTAGAGATAGTACACCTTCTTGCCTTCAGCATCCTTTGTCTCCAGTACATCAGGAGCATAGAGCACGTCACGCTCGCCGTCCTTGAAGAGCGGCTTACCCTTGGCATCGGTCTTTGATTCGAAAATCACTCCATCGTAGCGCCATTTGCTTAAGTCTTCCACAGGTGCCGACCATGTTACAAGGTCTTTACCGCAGTAATGTTTCTCCAGCATGTCGTGTGAGCCGTAGATGTATACGCGGTATTTGCCGGGATTGTCGGGATCTTCAAAAACGTAGGGCTCTCCGTCGGGGATAAACTCCCATAGCGGGAGGTAAGGGTTCTGAGCATTTGCAAAGCTTACGACAAATGCAAGGGCAATGGTTAGAAGTAGTTTCATAAAAAAGTTACGAGTTACAAGTTATTAGTTATTAGTTATGAGTTAATGATTCTTTGGTTTGAACACGAAGCGCAGTATGGTGAACTGTACTATCATTGCAATTCCCATCACTATTATGGGCGCAATGTAACGGTTTACGCTTAGCTGCATGCAACACCAGAAGAGCAGTATGTGCAGTCCGAAGTTCACTCCGTGTGACCCGCAGAAGCCTATGAAGTGCTTCCATGTGGGTTGTGAGCGGAACGTGAAGTATGTCGTCGTGAAATAATTTACGATGAAGCTGACGATGTATCCTATGGCGTATGACGTGTTTACCTCTATGAAGAATTGGCACAGATAGTATACGGCATAGTGTATTGCAGCAGCCAGTATGCCATTGATAATGAATCGCATGAACTGTGCCGCCTTGTTGTTGTCGTTTAGGTATTTCGTGTAGGCTTTCATAATGCTGCAACGTGTTGGTAGAGGTCGTACAGCTGTTGCGTGAGCGTATCAGGATTAAAGTGTGACAAGGCATAGTCGTGTCCGGCCTTGCCCAGTTGTTCCCGTTGTGTGGTGTTGCGCAGCAGCTGAAGCATTGCTGCGGTGATGTCGTCGGTGGAGTAGGGGTCTGCGATGATTGCTCCCGGTCCTGCTGCCTCTGGGAGTGAAGAGATGTTGCTTGTTATGACAGGGCAGTATTGCAGCGCCGCCTCAGCTACGGGCAGTCCGAAGCCCTCGTAGAAGGAGGGATAGAGCAATATGGTGGCAAGGGTGTAGAGTGCCTGCAGCGTCTCTGCATCGTGGATGTCATCAAGGATGGTGACCCAAGCCGACAGCCCCTTTTCCCTGATGTATTCCTCGCACGTCCTGCGATATTCCCTTCCGTTGCCGACCACGAGGAATGGAATCTTTTCCCCGGAGGGTATTTCTTTGAAGGCTTTGAGCATCCCCAGGAGGTTTTTCCTTGAGTTAATGGAGCCTACCGTGAGGAAGAACCGCAGCTGTTGCGGCTGCTGTGAGCTGTTAAAGGGGGGAATGTCTCTTAGCGTGGGGTGTGCGGCAATGATGTCAGCAGCCCTCTTCGGGGTGATGGTATTGTAATATATCTGCTGCACGGGTTGGTAGATGACGCTGATGCGTTCTTCGGGCACTCCATAGAAGCGCATCACATCTCGTTTCGTCGATTCGCTGATGGCTACGACATGTGTGGCAATCTTTGCCGAATGACCGTATTTCCAGTCGTAGAGAACACGGTCGATTGGTTTGTACATGCCAGGGAAGGTGCGCCACGCAACATCGTGTATGGTCACGATGGATGGCAGTCCTGCCCTCACCACGTCTCTCGGCAACTCATTGGATAGTCCGTGAAAGAGATTGCAGCCCTCTGCCTTTGCCTTGCGGCCAAGCGAGAAGGTGCGAGTGAGGGCTTTCTCATCGTAGAGCACCGCCTCGATGTCGGCATGCTGTCCCTTTACTGCAGCCACTATGGTGCGGCTGTAGTTGCCCAGACCCGTTTGGTTGTGGTAATAGCGTTTGGCGTCAAATCCAATCTTCATGGTTTTGCTACGCAAAAAGTTTGTTTGCTTTGCAAAAGTAAGTTTGCTTCGCAAATAGGGTGTTCAGTTTGATGTTCCCCATTTTGGTACGCTCAAGTCTTGCTGAGGCCAGGGACGTGGTACAACCCCCTTCACTTCC
>CAJOOC010000054.1 GCA_905236165.1 uncultured Prevotella sp.
GATCCAGTCGACGAATGCACGAAGGAAATTACCCTCACCGAACTGAATAATCCTCTCAGGTGCTGTGCTCTTTGGAGCAGTCAGCTTGCTTAATGATTTTAACTGTGCCATATTTATTTGATTAGTATTGGATGTTAGCTTTGGTCTTTCATTTTAAGGAAAACCACTCCGACTTACCTATATATGTCGGCAAAGGTAGTAAAAAAAAGCGAAACAGAAAAGTTTCAATTCCGTTTCGCTTGATAATTATCATTTTTTAACTTACAATGCGCCTTTGGTGGATGGTAACTGGTAATGATAGATGTCTCGCTTGACGGCCATTCGCACAGAGCGTGCAAAGGCTTTGAAGATGCCTTCTATCTTGTGATGCTCGTTGGTGCCCTCGGCCTTGATGTTGAGATTCATCTTGGCGGCATCGCTGACGCTCTTGAAGAAATGGTGGAACATCTCCGTTGGCATCTCACCCACTTTCTCCCTGTGGAACTCTGCATCCCACACGAGCCATGGGCGGCCACCGAAGTCGAGTGCCACCTGGCACAGACAGTCGTCCATAGGCAACGAATAGCCGTAGCGCTCTATGCCGCGTTTGTCGCCAAGGGCACGCAGCAGGCATTCGCCCAGCACGAGGCCCGTGTCCTCTATGGTGTGGTGCTCGTCAACGTCGAGGTCGCCATTGCAGCGAACGTACAGGTCCATCATGCCGTGACGCCCTATCTGCTCCAGCATGTGATTGAAAAAACCCAGTCCGGTCTCGATGTCGCACTGGCCTGTGCCGTCGAGGTTCAGCCTAACCGTGATATCGGTCTCCTTAGTGGTGCGCGTGATTTCTATCCTGCGTTCTCCTGCAAAGAGGCGCTCAGCAATGGCATCCCACGAAGAGGCATCCTCCACCTTGAGGAAGCCGCAGCCCAGGTTCTGTGCCAGCTGCTCGTCGCTCTCACGGTCGCCGATGACGAAGGAGCCCTTGAGGTCATACTTAGGCTCTCCTGAAAGCTGTGGGTTGAGGTTCGACTGCTCGATATAGTCCTTCAGCATCCCCGTGCCGGGTTTGCGGCAGGGATGGTTGTCCTCGGGGAAATGGCGGTCTATCAGGATGTTATCGAACTCTATCCCCTCGCCCTTGAGGGTCTTGAGGATGAAGTTATGCACGGGCCAGAAGGTGTCCTCCGGGAACGATGCCGTGCCCAGGCCGTCCTGGTTGCTTACCATTACGAACTCGAAGTCGAGGTTCTTGCGAATGAACGACAGGTTGCGGAACATGCCCTCGACGAACTCCAGCTTCTCAAAGCTGTCTATCTGCTCGTCGGCAGGTTCCTTGATTAACGTGCCGTCACGATCTATGAAAAGGAGCTTTTTCAAATTAACAAATTAATTTTCAATTTTCAATTTCCTTACAATGTCGCCGTAGAGCAGGAGCAGCGATGTATGGTAGAACACTCCGAAGAGGAATATCAGGGAGTATGCCAGTACGCACAGCAACATCATGCCTACGTATCCCGAGGTGGGTATCAGCGCTGTGTCGTTGAAGTTCACCTTTCCCTCTATGCTTGCGAAGTATGTGCTGACGGCAGCCATATACGGCAGTACGAGCACACATGCTGCGAGCAGGAAGATGAACCCTGCGAAGAGCACCACTCCGAGTATCTTCGCCCAATGCTTGCATCCGCGGCTCAGCTCGTCCTTAAAAGAGAATGGCGCGGCACCTTCTTCCAAAGGCTGCATCATCCAGGCGTAATACACATATACGAGAGGTGTGAAGAAGAGCGGCACGAGGATTATCCCCACCAGGCTCTTCAAGGCTAAGCACCAGAAGGGAGGGTTGACGGTGAGGCCTGACAGACGCCTGTACATCAGGAACAGCCTGCCCTGCGTCAGCATCACCGCCACCAAGAGGATGGGGATGATGATGAGCCCAAGGAACAGGGCCGAGTTCTCCACCTCGATGTTGGCTATGGAACACACGTTAACATAGAGGAAGTCGGCATTCATCACCGTGAGCAGCAAGGCCACCACGATGAAGTACGGCATCATTATCTTCGTTACAAGCCACAGGTTCTTGGTAAGGAAGTCAAAGCCGTCCTTGATGCAACGCGCATAGGAGCGTTCTCTGTATAGTTCTATCGTCATATTCTATTTTCTCAGCTCAGCGATGGTCTGCTCAAGCGTAGCTATCTTCTCTTTGGCGTCAGACTCTTTCTTCCTTTCAAGGGCCACTACAGCCTCCGGAGCATTGGCCACGAAGCGCTCGTTG
Organism: uncultured Prevotella sp.; assembly: GCA_905236165.1. Classification (GTDB taxonomy): domain Bacteria; phylum Bacteroidota; class Bacteroidia; order Bacteroidales; family Bacteroidaceae; genus Prevotella. The sequence continues at coordinate 2,252 of CAJOOC010000054.1, forward strand.
GACAGTTTCTTCTGCACTCCGATGATGAAGCCCTGCAGACGCTTCAGCTCTGCCTCGGCCTTAGCAATCTCGGCCTCCACATCGATGAGCGCACCCAGTGGCACGGCATATTCGCGAGTGCCAATGAGGAAGGCGGCGGTGCCGTCACCCTTCTGCTGTACGTACTGTATAGCGGACAGGCCTGCCATCTTCTCGATGATAGGACCGATGGCGGGACATTTCGTCACTACCTTGTCTTCTTCGCCTGCTACTACCACCTGCAGCTCCAGGGGCTCGCGAGGACCGATATTCTTTGTCTGACGAACGCCACGAACACCCGAGATAACCTGCTTGGCATCCTCAAACTCTGCCAGGAGAGCACCCTCAGCCTCTGTGGGGGCATCGGTCTTGAAGACATCAACCATCAGAGACTCGCCAGGCTTTCTTTCTGCGATATGCTGCCACAGCTCCTCCGTGATGAATGGCATGAACGGATGTATGATGTGGAGCAGTTTGTCGAAGATGTCGAGCGTAGCATCGTAGGTGGCCTTGTCGATAGGCTGCTGATATGCAGGCTTTATCATCTCAAGATACCAGCCAGAGAACTCGTCGGTAAAGAGCTTGAACGTTGCCATGAGGGCCTCGTTCAGACGGTATTTCTTATAGTCGTCGTTAATCTCGGCATATACGGCCTTGATCTTAGCATTCATCCATTCGATAGCCATCTTGTTTGAGGCGCTCTGCTCAAGGGAGCCGTCTGCTGTCCAGCCCTGCACAAGGCGGAAAGCGTTCCACATCTTATTACAGAAAGCCAGACCCTGAGCACACAGGGCGTCATCATACAGGATGTCGTTACCGGCAGGAGCAGCAAGCATCATACCCATACGAACGCCGTCAGCGCCATACTTCTCAATCAGCTCAAGCGGATCGGGTGAGTTACCAAGGGACTTACTCATCTTACGGCCAAGCTTATCACGCACGATACCAGTGAAATATACGTTCCTGAATGGTATCTCATGCTGATACTCACAACCGGCCATAATCATACGTGCCACCCAGAAGAAGATGATATCGGGACCTGTTACGAGGTCGCTCGTGGGATAGTAGTACTTTATCTCCTCGTTGGCCGGATTGTTGATGCCGTCGAAGAGCGAGATAGGCCACAGCCAGGAAGAGAACCATGTGTCGAGGGCATCCTCATCGCGAACGAGGTCTGACTCCTGAATGTCATCGCCGTACTTGGCGCGAGCCTTCTGAAGAGCATCCTCCTTCGTAAGGGCCACAACGAACTTCTCGTCTTCTTCGTTTTCGTTATCGTTAACGTTAATAAAGTACGCAGGAATCCTGTGTCCCCACCACAGCTGACGCGAGATACACCAATCCTGGATATTCTCCAGCCAGTTCTTGTAAGTGGTGACATATTTCGTTGGATAGAACTTCAGTTCTCCGTTCAGTACTGGTGGCAGGGCGATGTCGGCCATGTGCTTCATCGACAGGAACCACTGCTTGCAGAGACGGGGCTCTACGGCAGTATCCTGGTTGCGCTCAGAATAGCCCACCTTATTTATATAGTCCTCCACATGGTCCATCAGACCCGCTGCCTGGAGGTCTTCAGCAATCTGCTTGCGCACCACCATGCGGTCGAGACCAACATAGATGCCTGCAGCCTCGCTGATGGTGCCGTCAGGATTGAAGATGTCTATCGTCTCAAGGTTATGGGTCTTGCCCAGGGCATAGTCGTTAACGTCGTGGGCTGGCGTAACCTTCAGACAGCCAGTACCGAACTCTATGTCTACGTAGCGGTCTTCGATAACGGGCACAACGCGGTTTACGAGGGGCACGATGACCTTGTGGCCGCTGAGCCAACGGTTCTTCGGGTCTTTGGGGTTGATACACATCGCGGTATCGCCCATGATGGTCTCTGGACGGGTCGTTGCCACAATGGCGTAATAACCTTTCTCGTCCTTATGCCATACCTCATCTTCGCTGCCCGTGAGGACTACGGGGTTCACGTCGGCATCGGCAACATAATACTTCAGATGATAGAGCTTGGAGTTCTCCTCACGGTATATCACCTCCTCGGTAGAGAGCACCGTCTGGGCCTTGGGATCCCAGTTCACCATGCGAAGGCCGCGATAGATGTAGCCCTTCTCATAGAGGTCGACGAACACCTTCATCACCGACTCTGAGCGCAGCTCATCCATCGTGAAGGCCGTACGGTCCCAGTCGCAAGAAGCACCGAGTTTCCTCAGCTGCTTGAGGATGATGCCGCCGTGCTCGCGTGTCCACTCCCAGGCATGCTCAAGGAACTGCTCACGCGTGAGGTCGCTCTTCTTGATGCCCTGCTGAGCCAGCTTGTTCACCACCTTAGCCTCAGTAGCGATGGAGGCATGGTCGGTGCCAGGAACCCAGCACGCATTCTTTCCGTCAAGGCGGGCCTTGCGGATAAGGATGTCCTGAATGGTGTTATTGAGCATGTGGCCCATGTGAAGTACACCCGTGACGTTGGGAGGAGGAATCACTATGGTATATGGTTCACGATTGTCAGGCTTGCTGGCAAAGAGTTTGTGGTCAGTCCAATACTGATACCATCGTGCCTCCACCTCTTGAGGCGCATACTTACTTGCTAATTCCATTATCTATATTATGTTGTTTATTATTCTGAACAGATGCCTTCCCTGATGCTGGCAATGCATTCTTCGCACCACAGGCATAATTGGATGCAAAGTTACACATTTTTTCTGATATGACAAAAAATAATTGTCAATCTTCAATAGACCGTGAGCAAATCACCTTCGCGTATCTCATAATACTTTGTATGGTGATTCTTCTTATACAAGTTCTTCAGACGAATGCCATACTTCTGGGCTATGGTGTACATGCTCTCGCCTGCCCTCACTACGTGTGGGCGATTCTTGAATTTCTTGTCGGCCCTGGTGCGCTTCTTCTCCATATACACGATGTCGCCATCGTCAAGCACATATCCCTCGTTGAGCTCGTTATACTTGGCCAGCTTCTTGCTGCTCACGCCCACCTCCTCTGACAGGCTGCGGAACGTATCACCCCTACGAGCAATGAGATAGTAGTTCTTGTTGTTGTAGTAGATGCGGTGAGAAGTACTCGGATTCGACACATTGGCGCCAGAATGCTCCGCAATGAACTTGTCGTATTTCTTGGCCTTGTCATACTGCTGAAGGTCGTAGAGCTCAATGATGTTTATCAGACTCTCAGCATACCTGGGGTTTGTGGCATAGCCACACTCCTTCAGCCCGCGAGCCCAGCCGCGATAGTCTGTCAGTCGGAGCGAGAAGAGCGAGCTGTACCTGGGACGAAGCAGGAATTTGCTGTGGTCCTCAAAGCTCTGACGGGCATTATCATAGACCCTGAAACAGTCATTGCGACGGTCATCATCCTTATACATCCTCGGTCCGCTCCACTCATGACACTTGATGCCGAAGTGGTTGTTGCCGTTAATGGCGAGGGTGCTGCGACCGGCACCGCTCTCCAAGAGCCCCTGAGCCAGCGTGATGGAGGCAGGGATATGGTGCTTGTGCATCTGCTCGACAGCAAGGTCCTTATAACGCTCTATGTAGTCCTGATAGGCACTGTTCCATTTCATCTGTGCCGCAGACGCCAAAGGCAGACACAGAAGAATAAAATACACACTTATCTTCAGAAGAAAATTCTTTACCATATCGTATCTGTCAATAAGAAAAAAGAAAAGCGGGGCACCGAAATCACCGTGCACCGCCATCACATCTTCTTCTATTAATCTTTAACTCTTAACTTTATACCCTCATCTCTGAACTGAAATCGTAGTGGGTACGGGAGTCGAACCCGTGTACCCGGCGTGAGAGGCCGGTATCCTAGGCCACTAGATGAACCCACCATTAATTCAATCCCTCTACTCTTATCTCTTAACTGTAAACCCTCAACTGAAACAGTAGTGGGTACGGGAGTCGAACCCGTGTACCCGGCGTGAGAGGCCGGTATCCTAGGCCACTAGATGAACCCACCATGAGAGCTTTACAGCTCTGAGTTAAGAGGATGCATTTAGAGAAAGGTGCGGAAGGTGGGGGATTCGAACCCCCGGTACGGTAACCCGTACGTCAGTTTAGCAAACTGGTGGTTTCAGCCACTCACCCA
>CAJOOC010000055.1 GCA_905236165.1 uncultured Prevotella sp.
ATAATTATTATAATTAGGCTGGCGCGGTTGGACTTTCTGGTAGGGGAAATTACAATGATTATATTAATTTCTGTCTAAGAACCCCCAGCCGCATAGCATTATTCTCATTATTCTAATTTCTTTCCTGTCCTCATTCCTTCTAATTTCTTTCCTGTTCCATTTCTTCAAATTTCTTTCCTTCATTCACTCTTCAACGACCGTAAGGATTGTGCTGTCTCGTGAGATGACGCTGACGTTTGTTCCTACGGGGATCTCTGTCTTGTTGGCCGAGACGGAGCGCCATTCGTCGCCAGCTATCTTTACGTATCCGAAGCCGTCGGCAGGAATAGCGGTGGTCACCCTACCCTTCTGCCCTATCATGGCATCGGCATTAGAGAGGCGTTCCTTGTTGGCATGCAGTTTCTTCACCAGCGAGGGTCGCACGAAGATGATACACAATACCGATGCTATGGCCCATACGAGCACCTGCAGCCAGAAGGGAGCTCCACACAAGGCCAGCACCAGCGACGCCATAGCGCCAAAAGCAAAACAAAGAAGGTAAAGATCGCCGCTGGTAAGTTCTATCAGCAGGCAGCAGAGACTCACGATGAGCCATACGAGCCAAAGGCTCTCTAAGAAAAATGCTATCATAACTGAATATCTTTATATGATGAACTTTTCAAAAACTGTCACCTCTAACCTCTCATCTGAACAGGAAAGTGAAATGCTTATATACCGTCATCAGCAGGCCATAGTGTCTTACCATAACCCTGAAGCGTTCCTTCAACGAGGCACGATGGTTCTTTTTTGTCATGCCTCCTTCGAGGAAATCGCAAAGGGTCAGGTGGGTGTTAAGCAGTTCCAGATGCTGTCTCTCGGCCTCCTTCATCACCCTGATGCACCAGTCCACATCTGCCGACAGCCTGTATCTGAGGTCATAGGGCACCTGCCTCGCTATATCCGTCCTGACATAAAAGGCCTGATGACACACCAGCATGCCGTTTCTGAAGGAGCGCCATGAGAGTTTCTCTGGTGGCAGAAGATGTCGCGGACCAATATACTTACCCCTTTCGTCTACGATATTCGTATCTCCATAGAGCACAGCAGGCATCGACGAGGCATCATAGCCCTTCACCTTACGTGCCAGCTCCTCCAGCGTGGTGGGCGAATAGAGCTTGTCGCCGGCATTAAGAAACACGATATAGTCACCCTTGGCCCTGATTATTGCCCTGTTCATGGCATCATAGAGGCCGCCATCCTTCTCGCTCACCACCTCTGCACGCTCATAATGCCCCACTATGCGCAGGGTGTCATCGCTCGATGCTCCATCCTGTATGAGATGCTGAACGTGCGGATAGGTCTGCCCGGCCACACTCTCCATAGTGCGCCCTACATATTCCGAGGCATTGTATGTACAGGTAATGATTGTAAAGGTAAGCATAAAGAGATATATCTTTCGTGCAAAGTTAGTAATTATATGTCAAACCAAAAAGAAATAAGGAGCAAAAAGATAGGAGACTTGACAATCTGACACCGAATTTGCCACAATGTCACACAGCAGCCCCTATGGTATATATATTGGAAAAGGTAAGGCAGAACATAAACCACCAAAAAAGTTATACGATTATGAACTATCCAAACGAAGCACAAATGACAAACAAGGAAGCGCTGAACCGCTTCTGCAAGAATCTGGTTGCCGATGCCAAGAGCGGCAAGCTTGACCCAGTGATAGGGCGTGACGACGAGATACGAAGAGTACTTCAGATACTGTCGCGCCGCACAAAGAACAACCCTATCCTCATTGGCGAACCCGGCACGGGTAAGACGGCCATTGCCGAGGGTCTGGCACAGCGTATCGTGAGGGGCGACGTGCCCGAGAACCTTAAGGACAAGGAGATCTACACCCTCGACATGGGTGCGCTGGTGGCCGGTGCCAAATACAAGGGCGAGTTTGAGGAACGTCTGAAGGGCGTCATCAACGGCGTCACCGAGTCGAACGGCAAATACATCCTCTTCATCGACGAGATACACACCCTCGTGGGTGCCGGAGGCGGCGAAGGTGCTATGGATGCCGCAAACATCCTCAAGCCGGCCCTTGCACGCGGAGAGCTGCGTGCCATTGGTGCCACGACGCTCAACGAGTATCAGAAATACTTTGAGAAGGACAAGGCGCTGGAGCGAAGATTCCAGATTGTTATGGTTGACGAGCCCGACGAACTCAGCGCCATATCCATCCTTCGCGGACTGAAGGAGCGCTACGAGAACCACCACCGCGTAAGGATACAGGATGACGCCTGTATCGCTGCCGTAACCCTTTCGGAGCGTTACATCTCCGACCGTTTCCTGCCCGACAAGGCCATAGACCTCATGGATGAGGCTGCGGCAAAGTTACGTATGGAAAGAGACAGCCTGCCTGAGGAACTGGACGAGCTCTCGCGCCACCTGAAGCAGTTAGAGATAGAGCGCGAGGCAATAAAGCGCGAGAACGACAAGGAGAAACTGGCCGAGCTGAACAAGAAGATCGGCGTACTGCAGGACGAGGAGATGCGCATGCGCTCTGAATGGGTTAAGGAGAAGAACCTCGTTGACAAGATACAGCAGGACAAGCAACAGATAGAACGCCTGCGCTTCGAGGCAGAGAAGGCCGAGCGTGAGGGCAACTACGGACGCGTGGCCGAGATACGTTATGGCAAGCTACAGGAGCTGGAGGAGGATATCAGGCATATCCAGGCTGAGATAAACCAGGACGGGGCGAGCAAGATGGTTCGCGAGGAGGTGACAGCCGATGATATCGCAGAGATAGTAAGCCGTTGGACCGGCATTCCCGTGACGAAGATGATGCAGAGCGAGAGGGAGAAGCTGCTGCATCTGGAGTCAGAGCTGCACAAGCGCGTCATAGGCCAGGAGGAAGCCATCAGCGCCGTGAGCGATGCTGTGCGCCGCAGCAGGGCCGGGCTGCAAGACCCGAAGCGCCCCATAGCATCATTCATCTTCCTCGGCACCACGGGTGTGGGAAAGACAGAGCTGGCAAAGGCGCTGGCCGACTACCTCTTCAACGATGAGGGACTGATAACCCGTATCGACATGAGTGAGTATCAGGAGAAATTCAGCGTGACACGCCTCATCGGTGCTCCTCCGGGATATGTGGGCTACGACGAGGGAGGCCAGCTGACCGAGGCAGTAAGGAGAAAGCCTTACTCCGTAGTGCTCTTCGACGAGATAGAGAAGGCCCATCCCGATGTGTTCAACACCCTGCTGCAGGTACTCGACGATGGTAGGCTGACCGACTCGAAGGGCCGTGTGGTAAACTTCAAGAACACCATCATCATCATGACGTCGAACCTCACCAAAGACCAGCTCTACGGTCGTGCCCCAATTCTTGACGGCAACGGTATGGTCAAGCCGCCGATAAGGCCTGAGTTCCTCAACCGTATCGACGAGATAATAGACTTCCATCAGCTCTCCAAGGAGCAGATATCCGACATCGTACGCCTGCAGATGGAGAAGGTGAGCAAGATGCTGGCCAGCCAGGGGTTCACGCTCAAGTGCACGGATGCCGCCGTCAGTACCCTTGCCGAAGCAGGCTACGACCCCGACTTCGGAGCACGACCCGTGAAGAGGGCCATACAGCGCGATGTGCTGAACGCTCTCTCAAAGGCCCTGCTGGCAGGAAGCGTAGACAAGAGTCACCCTATTACCATCGACAGCGACAACGGGCAGATAGTGTTCCGCAACAATTAAGTAATTTCTGAAGTACGCATATTCTTTTCTCTACCACGCTCCGAGCTATGCTCGCCTGAACTCCGCTGAAAATAAACAATGTGTGAAGAATTTCACGAATTATTAGTTAATTGAGTCAGCTGCTCACGCGAAGCCTAATTCGTGTAATTCGTGTAATTCGTGGTCGTTAAAACCCGGAGCGTGGTCGTTATAGACATGCGAAAGTTGAATTAAATAAAGGAGATATCTACAAGAAGTAGATGATAACAAGGAAGGTGAATATCCACGCTACTACAATGACTTGCGTAAAGCGGTCGTGTAGTAGCGTTTTTGTTGGGTCGCCGGTTTTCTCGTCCACCACAGCCAGCTGCATGTAGCGCAGCAGACCCAGCAGCACGTATATGCTGGTGAGATAGACATACTGGTTGTTGAAATTCGAGATGACCTCAGGCGATACCGTGTACATGATATAACAAACGAGCATCACACCACCGCAGATGGTTATTGCCTCATTAAGGAAGGTGAGGTTATAGCGTTTCGTATTGTGGCGCGGAGGGATGCCGTTGCGCTGAAACCTGAGTACATCATCGCGACGCTTTGCAAATCCGAGGAAGAGCGTGAGCAGGAAGGTCATCATTACCAGCCAATGGCTTATCACCACATCCGTTGCCGCACCGCCTGCCACGATGCGCAACACGAAGCCCAGAGACAGTATGCACACATCGATGATGGCCAGTCGCTTCAGCTTAATGCAATAGGCTATCTCCATCAGCCAATACAGAATGACGACGAGCATGGCATCTGCTGAGGGTAGCAGGAAATAAAGCATAGCCATGCTGGCAAGCAGCAGCACAAACATCACCGTGTACGCCTGAGCGACACTCATAGCACCGCTGGCAATAGGACGATGGCACTTCGTCTGGTGGCGACGATCATCTTCCACGTCTATGATGTCGTTGAAGCAATAGATGCTTGAGGCAGCCAGGGAGAAGGCGACAAACACCACGATGGCATTCAGCAGCAGCGGAATATTCATCAGCTGATGGCCAAAGAATAAAGGCATGAAGACGAACAGGTTCTTCACCCATTGATAAGGACGGATAAGGTTAATAATACTCCTCATATCTATGCTTTTTTCTCGTTTAACCTATGATTGCTTCTTTGAAATCCTATGCTTTCCTCTTTTGAATAATCATGTTAAACACCATAGCCAGCGTAATCGTTGCCACGATGTAGAGCACCAGTCCGCCGGGCATGTCGCCATGACGGCTGATCGGAATGAAAATCTTGCGCGTGATAGGATGGCATACGAAGATAGCCGCGCTGATGGTGCCCATCCAGCTGAGCATGCCTATGAGCCATTGTGGTATACTCTTTATTAAACTGACATTAACCGCCACGATGAATAACGGTGCCCACAGCCAGCTGCTGAAGCTCATCGAGAGCAGGAATACGATGAGGACACTCGCGCAGAAGATGCCGCCCCACAAGCCGCCCGAGCCCTTTCTGAGCCTGTCCATCATCAGGCCCGTCTTGCCCGCAGTTCCCTCGGCACGCCCCATGAGAAGCCCTATTCCGAAGGGCAGCATACCTCCTATGCAGTTATACCTTATAATATTTATGGCATCGCCCTCGGGACTGTTCACGCATGCCTGCTGTATGGCCCAGCATACTGCGATGGCACCCACAGTCCAGCCCCAATGGCGCCTGTAGAGCAACAGCCTGTAAACGATGTACAGCTGCATGATAAGCCCGAAGAACCAGTACGGCCCCGGCCATATCACCTTGTCCGGAACCGGCGAGAAGTTGATTGTCATCGTCAGCTGCATGATGATATCCTGCCACGTCCAATGATGATGCCCTGGCGTTATCCAGTCCACCATAGCAAAGACGCTGAAGCCCAGGAGCATCATGGGGAAGAGCTTCATGTAGTGCTGCCATACGAAGGAGTGGAAGGCGGGGGCGTTGGCCTTGCCTTCATATTTCAGCACGAGCCCATATCCGCTGAGGAAGAGGAATACGGGCACTCCGTAATGTCCGAAGAAAGAGAAGAGCTGCAGCGGAAGGTCCCATGAGGGGTTCAGCAGCAGTTGCATCAGCCTGTCCACATTACCCTGATGATACTGGTATTCATTTTCCTTTACCATACCACCAAGCCAATGCAGGTAGTTGTGCATGAAGATACCTATAATGGCCCAGCCACGCAGGGCCGAGCATTCCTGTCTATTTAAGAGCGTCATAGTCGGTAGTATTCTTCAGTATTCGCGGCCTCTTCTCATCATAGCGCGGTGAGAGCAGGTCATAGCGCGGGTTGTAATACGGGCAATGAATGCCTGCCAGCCCCATCAGTAGGTGTGAGAGGGCATCTGTCATATATCGTTTCTTGCTCACGGCCTTGATGGCTGCCACCGTCTCGGGATGGCGCTCCATATATAGGGGCGTGGTGTATATCCACATCGGTATGCGGAACTCCTCGTCGGCGAGGCGTTTGTTGATTACGGCATCGTGCATCCTGCCGAAGAAATGGCGCGCTCCCTTGCCAAACACCTCCTCTCCGTGATCGGGGATGAAGACGACGATGGCATCCTTGCTGGCAAAGCGCGTCAGTATCTGATACATGACGGAGTCGTTATACCATACGGCATTGTCATAGTCGGCCATTGTCTTGCGGCGCTTCTCCGTCAGGTCCATATCGTTAGGATAGTCGCCGGCGCCCCAATGCTTCATGCTGTTCGGGCAGCGTATGCGATAATTCACGTGCATGCCCATAAGATGGAAAATGGTGAGGTTCTTTGCGGGTCGCGTGGCTGCCGCTATGCTGTCATCCTGCGGGAAGAGGCTGTCATAGTCGTGCAGCAGCCCGTCGTCAAAGACGTGCAGGCTGGTGTTCCTCACGTCAAACTGAGCCCTGGAGAGCGTCTCGTTGTTGATGAAGAAGCCGCCGCTGAAGTCGTAAACGGCTTCCTTGGCCTTTGTCATAAACTGGTTCGTGAGGAACGTCACCTGGAAGCCGGCCTTTCTGAACACCTCGCAGAAGAGCGGATAGTCACACCATTCTGCCGTGTCGCCCACGCAATACGTCGTCATCAGGTGCTTGAAGACGAAGCTGGTGAGGTTCCAGGGAGCCACGACATCGTCAAACCGCGTCAGCATACCTTTCTTCCACAGCCTCATCTGGTTGGGCGTAGTGGGCTTGTCGTAGCCATACAGCTGCGAATGGCGCAGGTTGTAGCTCTCGCCAATGATAAGCACTATCTCGCTCGTATCAGCAGAACAGGAATCCACCCTCACCTCGTCCACGTTACCCGTGAGCCTCGACAGCTGGCGCGCTATCAGCTCGTTGCTCCTTATGGAGAAAGCCAGGCGCATAGGGGGCTGGTACATCTCCGTATGTGGCCTGTAGGCCAGGCTATGCTCTACCTGTCCTATCGTCTCGCGTGTCATAGTGTAGGCATACAGCTTCTTGTTCTGCCAGGAGAGCACGGCAAGATATGCCAGTCCTGCTGCTATGAGCACGTCTATTGCTATGCGCGGCTGTATGGGCAGCTGCAGCTCCTTCGCAGCCACAGGGTGATGGCGCTGCTTGTTCCTGCGTCGCTTCCACCACCACCATAACACGGCACAGAGCAGATGCACAAGCGGCACGAGGAGGATAATGCCCACAGGCCCCCAGAGGATGTCAGGTGTGACGTAGCTCTGGAAGAACTCCCTCGTCTCGTTCTCATTCGTCTCGCCTGCCAGCAGCAGCATCGAGGGGTTCAGGGTGCAGCCGAACTTCACGAAGCAGAACGTGTCTATCACGTATAGCGGATAGAGAAACAGGTAGGCAATGGCCCTGAGCAGGAATTTCACTACGTCATAAACGGCATTAGGCTTCCCCTCCTTCCTCGCAAAGCGCGAGCGCTCCCTTCGGCGGGTACGTATCTTCCCTATCATCGAAACGAGATAGGCAACAAGCATTATGGCAGCAGAGGCCAGATAGACGTCAAGCAGCAGTTCCCAGATGGTATTGTCATACATCTTCGCCCCTTTGTAATTGGGAATGGTGACGATGCTGCTCACTATACCCAGAGTGAAGATAAAGAGGAAAAAGCGCGTTATGATAGGTTTGAAAAGTAAAGGCATTCTTTAGCGAAAAAATGTTGAGTAAAGGGTGAAGAATTATGAGTACTTCGTATATTGTCGGCAAAATTACAAACTTTTCATGAAACAGCCAAATCTAATCGACATTTTATCTGAAACAGAAGGTAAATTCACTCGACTTTCTCAAGTAGAAAACGCCCTGAAAGGGCAAAAGCATATAGCCCAGGGCAGCGCCCTGGGTATAGATACAGATAGA
>CAJOOC010000056.1 GCA_905236165.1 uncultured Prevotella sp.
AGAATTATGATTACTGGACTCTTAATTGAGAATTGAGAGTTGAGAAGTGAGAATTATGATTACTGGACTCTTAATTGAGAATTGAGAATTGAGAATTATGATTACATGTTTCCAAGCGAGAGTTGAGAGTTGAGAGTTGAGAGTTGAGAATTATGATAACATGTATCTAACTGACAAAATAAACTTGAAAATTAAAATGAAAATCAATGTTGGTAAGGAAGCCTAATATACTTCAGATTAAAACCGATGCTTTGATGGAGCGAATGGTTAAGCTTATTGCCTATCTCAAGACGAAACAAACACAAAGGGAGTGGGTGACGCAGTTAAGCCGTTGCGGCACAAGCATAGGAGCCAACATTGCCGAAAGCAGGAATGCGCAGAGCCGAGCTGACTTTGTAAACAAGCTTAACATAGCACTGAAAGAGGCTGACGAAGCCAAGTACTGGATTAATATCCTCCACAGGTCTGACGCTCTGAACGACAAAGAGAGCTTTTCTATCAGTAAAGATGTCAATGAGGTTATCAGCTTGCTGACATCCATAATAAAAAAAACAAAAGAAAATGGACTATAAGAAGAAAGGTAACGACGATATGGCACAGGAAGAAAACGGTAATCATAATTCTCAATTCTCAACTCTCAATTCTCAATTTGAAAACATATTAATGAACGGGATCAACTTTGGCCGCGGCGGGGAACGCAAGGACCCCGCCGAGGGCAAGGTGAAGACCAAAGCCAAGAAGAAGAAATACATCACCGGCGCCCACGGCTCAGGATCAGCCAAGCAGAAAGCCAAATACCGCGAGCAACGCGCCAACAGACACAAGTGATTTCGAATTAACAAATATCCCGATAAAACCGGGAAAATCCGCATGTCTATAACGACCACGTTCTGGGCTTTAACGACCACGAATTACAGTGCGCAGCAAAATTCGTGAAATTCGCGTAATTCGTGGTAGAAAAAAAAGAACCGTGCGTGCTTGAAAGTATAATTTGTTAATTCGTTAATTCGTTAATTCGAAAGTGAACCGTGCGACTGATTAAAAGGCTTGACATATTCATGCTGCGGCAGTTCTTGCTGCTGTTTGCTGGTGCTTTCTGCATCAGCCTCTTCGTGCTGATGATGCAGTTCCTGTGGCGATACGTCGATGAGCTCATCGGCAAGGGACTGTCGATGGAGGTGCTGGCGCAGTTCTTCTGGTACATGGCACTGATGCTGGTACCTACGGCGCTGCCGCTGGCGGTGCTGCTGGCATCGCTCATCACCATGGGCAACCTGGGCGAGAGCAGCGAGCTGACAGCCATCAAGGCATCGGGAGTGTCGCTGCTGAAGAGCGTCAGGGCACTCATTGCCGCCACATGCGTCATAGCAGCCATATCATTCTACTTCCAGAACGTGGTAGGACCCAACGCCAACATGAGCTTCAGACAACTGCTGCTGAGCATGAAGCAGAAAAGCCCCGAGCTGGAGATTCCCGAGGAGATATTCTATTCGGGCATCCCCGACTGTAACCTCTACGTGCAGCGCAAAGACATGGAGAAGGGCATGCTCTACGGCATCATGATATACAGGATGACGCAGAGCTTTGAGGATGCCGCCATCATCCTGGCCGACTCCGGCAGGCTGCAGTCGACGGAGGAGCGCAAGCACCTCATGCTCACACTCTATAACGGCGAATGGTTTGAGAACATGCGCTCGCAGGAGCTGGCCGGCAACGCCAACGTGCCGTACCGAAGGGAGTCGTTCTCGGAGAAGGTGATACTGCTGGACTTCGACAACGGCTTCAACCTTGCAGAGAACAGCGCCATCTCGATGCAGGCCACCTCGATGAGCATGGACCAGCTGGCATACAACATCGACTCCATACACGCCGTGGGCGACAGCCTGGGACACAGCGTGGCCCAGAGACTGAAATGGAACTTCTTCCCCACCCCGAAGATACAGAAGAAAGACTCACTGAATGCCATTCTGGCAGCAAAGCAGAAGAAGAACAACATCGACAGCACATACATGAAGATGTCTGCCGAGCAGCAGCGCAACCTGCTGCAGAGGCTGAAGGGACGCGTGGGCAGCGCACAGATGGACCTGGAGTTCACCGGCTACCAGGCACAGGAATACAACAAACGCGAGAGAGAATACAAGATAGAGATGATCAACAAGGTGACGCTGTCGCTCACATGCCTCATCTTCTTCTTCATCGGGGCACCACTGGGAGCCATCATACGCAAGGGAGGACTGGGAGTGCCCGTCATAGTGGCCGTACTCGTCTTCATCCTCTTCTATATCCTCGACAACACCGGATACAAAATGGCCAAGCAGGCATCATGGTCGATAGCCTTCGGCAAGGGCCTCGCACCGGCGGTGCTCATACCGCTGGCAGTCTTCGTGACATACAAGGCGAACAAAGACTCCGTGGTCTTCAACATGGACGCATACCGCATCTTCTTCACCAAGCTGCTCGGCATGAGACTCAAGCGACACGTGGACGGCAAGGAGGTCATCATCAACGACCCGCAGTATGAGCGCGACAGACTAATGCTCAACACACTCACCGACGACCTGCGAGCATACTCCCACTCACACCACCTGCGTCGTCTGCCCAACCCCATCAAGGTGTTCTTCAGATATGAGCCCGACCACGAGATTGAGCGCATAGCAGCAAACATGGAGAGCATACTGGAAGACCTCGGCAATACACGCGACAAGTACATACTGTCGTACCTCAACAGATATCCCATAGTATCGGAGAAGGCCCACACCAGACCGTTCAACAAGAAATGGATGAACGTGGTATCGGCTATCATACTGCCCCTGGGCATCATACTCTACATGAGGATGTGGCGCTTCAGAATGCGACTGTATAAGGACACCAAGCAGATACGCCGACTCAACGACATGATGATAAAGCGCATACAGGAGATGTAATACCTCTCCCCCGGCCCCTCCCCCAAAGGGAGGGGGGGCTATCAACATTATTAAAAAACTATGCGCGCGCGCATGTAAATAATAAGGTGGTGAGACAGGAGTCCGGACGGGGAGGTTTGGCATAATCATTACACAAACATTACACGAACATGGCACAAATTACATGCGGCCAAGGCAAAAAAAGTGACAAATGTTTCCGTAATTGTGATAATTTTAGTAATTTTGCACCCGCAAATGCACAAACAGCAAACAAAACATCATAAAAATGGGACAATTATCTAACAGATTGAACAGACTGGCCCCTTCTGCCACCCTTGCCATGTCGCAGAAGAGCGGCGAGATGAAGGCACAGGGCATTGACGTTATAAACCTCAGCGTAGGCGAACCCGACTTCAATACCCCCGACCACATCAAGGAAGCAGCCAAGCAGGCACTGGACGAGGGCTGGACACGCTACTCACCCGTACCAGGATATGCCGACCTGAGAGAGGCCATCGTGGCAAAGCTGAAGAAAGAGAACGGACTGGACTATACAACAAGCGAGATACTCGTAGGCAACGGTGCCAAACAGGCCGTCTGCAACGCCGTAATGGCACTGGTGGACGACGGCGACGAGGTGATAGTGCCCGCACCATACTGGGTGAGCTACCCGCAGATGGTGCTGCTGGCTGGAGGCGTGCCCGTACATATCCCCGCAGGCTTCGACCAGAACTTCAAAATCACTCCGCAACAGTTAGAGGCCGCCATCACACCAAAGACACGCATGCTCATCCTCTGCTCGCCAAGCAACCCTACAGGCTCTGTTTACAGTAGGGAGGAGCTGAAGGCCCTGGCCGACGTATTGCTCAAGCACCCAGACGTTTACGTGCTGGCCGACGAGATATACGAGCACATCAACTACGTAGGCAAGCACGAGTCAATAGCACAGTTCCCAGGCATGAAAGAGCAGTCGATCATCATCAACGGCGTCAGCAAGGCCTACGCCATGACAGGATGGCGCATAGGATACATGGCAGCACCCGAATGGATCGTCAAGGGCTGCAACAAGCTGCAGGGACAGTACACCTCAGGACCATGCTCAATGTCGCAGAAGGCTGCCGTGGCCGCCTACACCGCCTCGCAGGACTGCGTGGAGGAGATGCGACAGGCCTTCGAACGCAGAAGAGACCTCATCGTCAGCCTCGTCAAAGAGATACCGGGACTGGAGGTGAACGTGCCTGACGGCGCCTTCTACGTGTTCCCAAAGTGTAAGAGCTACCTCGGAAAGACAGACGGCAAGCGCGTCATCAACGACACGAACGACTTCGCCATGTACCTCCTGGAGGAAGGACACGTGGCAACAGTGGGCGGCGATGCCTTCGGCGACCCGGAATGTTTCCGCATGAGCTATGCCACCAGCGACGACAACATCCGCGAGGCTATGAGACGCATCAAGGAATGCTGCGCAAAACTGAAATAAGGCAAGAGAGACTCAACGTTTTTTGACAACATAACACACTACAATAACAGAGGGGAACCCGCAAAGGTTCCCTTCTTTAGTATATAAACAGAAGAAAAACA
The DNA here is from genome assembly GCA_905236165.1 of uncultured Prevotella sp. Lineage (GTDB taxonomy): Bacteria > Bacteroidota > Bacteroidia > Bacteroidales > Bacteroidaceae > Prevotella. The sequence goes on from CAJOOC010000056.1 coordinate 4,485, forward strand.
CAACTTTTTTTGTTAAAAGTCCTTAAACCCTATCATAGTTCAATGATTTTTGCTAACTTTGCGACTGAAAACCGGCTGCGTGCATCATGCAGCCGTGAAGTAACGTATTACTAACCTCACCTTAAATAGAGACAGAAAGAGAAGAAAGACTAAACATTTTTCACTAATTTATTTCAATAATTAATCTAATTAAAAACAATTATGGCAGCTACACAAAAACCAGCCGCACCTAAGAAGAAGTCACAGGGCTTCCAGGGTGTAAGACACGCAATCATCATCATTATCTTCGCATTCGCAGTAGGTATCTGTTTCTACCTCTTCTTCCTTGGCAATCCTGCTAACTTTGCCAACGGCGATCCAGAAGGACATCCACTCAACATGCTCGGTACCGTCTACAAAGGCGGATGGGTTGTGCCTATCATCCTCGGCCTGCTCTGTACCGTTATCGCAATGTCTGTAGAGCGTATCATCGCTATCTCTGCATGCTCTGGTAAGGGCAACGTGACAAAGTTCACTGAGAACATCAAGAAGGCTCTCAAGGACGGTGACATCGCAAAGGCAGAAGACCTCTGCAACAAGCAGGGTGGCTCAGTAGCCAACGTAGTATTGGCTGACCTGAAGTCATACCGTGAGATGGAATCAGCTCCTATCAAGCTGAAGGAGAAGGTGGCAGCAATCCAGAACGCACACGAAGAGGCAACAGCTCTGGAGATGCCTACCATGACCATGAACCTCCCAATCATTGCTACTATCGTAACACTGGGTACACTGACCGCTCTGTTCGGAACCGTGCTTGGTATGATACGTTCGTTCGCAGCCCTCGCTGCTGGTGGCGGTGCTGACTCTATGGCACTTTCTACCGGTATCTCTGAGGCCCTCGTGAACACAGCGTCAGGTATCGCAACTTCTTGGGTATCAGTAGTCGCTTACAACTACTTCACCAACAAGATCGACAAGCTGACATTCGCAATGGACGAGATTGGTTACACCATCGCACACACATACGAAGACAAGCACCCAGAAGCTTAATTTTTACTAACCCTCTAATATTTATTCGTTTATGGGTAAGCTAAAAATTAAGAAAAGCGACGTCTGGATTGACATGACACCTATGTCAGACGTGATGGTGCTTTTGCT
>CAJOOC010000057.1 GCA_905236165.1 uncultured Prevotella sp.
CTGATTTTTGAATTTTAGGCAGTGACAGGTTGTAAGTTGAAGAGGAAGTGTAGCGGGCTACATGACCGATGAGACTTGACAAGATGTCACTCATAAAAGCAAAAAACAGCCGAAAAGAAAGATTACCCATCAATGTTAAACTCTTAGTGGGAATTAAAAGAACCCACCTTTACATAATGAAGAAACTCGTAATTGCCGGACGTGAGTTCAACTCCCGTCTGTTCCTGGGAACAGGAAAATTCATGAACAACGAGGTGATGGCCCAGGCCATCAAGGCTTCGGCAACGGAGATGGTTACCGTAGCCATGAAGCGCGTGGAGCTGGAAGACGAACATGATGACCTGCTGCAGCATGTCATTCAGAATCCCAACATACAGCTGCTGCCCAACACCTCCGGAGTGCGTAATGCCGAGGAGGCCGTCTTTGCCGCACAGATGTCAAGGGAGGCCTTCGGCACCAACTGGCTGAAGTTGGAGATACACCCCGACCCGCGCTACTTGCTGCCTGACTCGGTGGAGACGCTGAAGGCTACGGAGCAGCTGGTGAAGCTGGGCTTCGTGGTGCTGCCCTACTGCCAGGCCGACCCTACGCTCTGCAAGCACCTCGAAGAGGCCGGAGCAGCTACGGTGATGCCTCTCGCGGCACCTATCGGCACCAACAAGGGACTGCGCATGAAGGACTTTCTGCAGATTATCATAGAGCAGGCCTCGGTGCCCGTAGTGGTGGATGCAGGTATCGGAGCCCCAAGCCACGCCGCAGAGGCGATGGAGATGGGTGCCGACTGCTGCCTCGTCAATACCGCCATTGCCGTTGCCGGCGACCCCGTGCAGATGGCCGATGCGTTCCGCCAGGCCGTCATAGCAGGCAGGATGGCCTATGAGGCCGGACTGGGCAGCGTCAGCGACAGCGCAGAGGCATCAAGCCCCCTGACAGCGTTCCTAAATTGAGAATTGAGAATTAAACCCCGAACGAGGCGACTATGATACGCTTGCCGTATCAAGAAGCATCCTGAGTGGGTCGACGAAGTCAAAATTGAGAATTATGATTACACGAGAGCCTCTCGTTAATTTGTTAATTCGTTAATTCGTTAATTTGTTAATTTGTCCCATGCCCAACGACAATAAAGCATACGCCAAGAGAGAGAAGGCCTACATGTCAGGCCGTCTCTTCCCATTCATCAAGGTAGGAATGACAAAGGTGAACCTCACGCCTACCGTGACGAAAGACAAGAACGGGGTACCCTCCTATGAGGAGAATGCCCCAGTGTACATCTACGACACCAGCGGTCCTTTCTCCGACCCCAATATCGAGGTGGACCTGAAGAAAGGCCTGCCCAGGATGCGTCAGCAGTGGATCCTTGACCGCAACGACACAGAGCAGCTGCCGGAGGTGACGAGTGAATATGGCAAGCAACGCCTGGCCGACCATTCTCTTGATGCCCTGCGCTTTGAGCATATACAGCTGCCGCGCCGTGCCGCTCTGGGCAAGAATATCACGCAGATGTCATACGCCAAGGCCGGCATCATCACACCCGAGATGGAGTATGTGGCCATCAGGGAGAACATGAACTGTGAGGCCTTGGGCATCAAGACACATATCACTCCGGAGTTCGTGCGTGACGAGATAGCACGCGGACGTGCCGTGTTGCCTGCCAATATCAACCACCCCGAGGCTGAGCCGATGATTATAGGCCGCAACTTCGCCGTGAAGATAAACACAAACATAGGCAACTCTGCCACCACCTCGTCGATAGAGGAAGAGGTGGACAAGGCCGTATGGAGCTGCAAATGGGGCGGCGACACGCTCATGGACCTCTCCACCGGCGCCAACATCCATGAGACGCGCGAATGGATTATCCGCAACTGCCCCGTGCCAGTAGGAACAGTGCCCATCTATCAGGCCCTGGAGAAGGTCAACGGCAAGGTGGAAGACCTCTCATGGGATATCTTCCGCGATACGCTCATAGAGCAGTGTGAGCAGGGCGTGGACTATTTCACCATCCATGCCGGCATACGTCTGCATAACGTGCATCTGGCCGATACGCGTCTATGCGGCATCGTGAGCCGCGGCGGCTCAATCATGAGCAAATGGTGCCTCATCCACAAGAAGGAGTCGTTCCTCTATGAGCACTTCGACGATATCTGCGACATCGTGGCGCAATACGACACCGCACTGTCTCTGGGCGACGGTCTGCGTCCCGGCTGCACCGCCGATGCCAATGATGCAGCACAGTTTGCGGAGCTCGACACTATGGGCGAACTCGTGACACGCGCCTGGGACAAGGGCGTGCAGGCATTCATCGAAGGTCCAGGCCACGTGCCCATGCATAAGATTCGCGAGAATATGGAACGGCAGCTGGACCACTGCCACGAGGCACCCTTCTACACCCTCGGACCCATCGTCACCGACATCGCCCCAGGCTACGACCATATCACCTCTGCCATTGGCGGGGCACAGATAGCATGGCTCGGCACGGCGATGCTCTGTTATGTCACGCCGAAGGAACACCTCGCGCTGCCCAATAGGGAGGATGTGCGCACGGGTGTGGTGACATATAAGATAGCGGCCCATGCTGCCGACCTGGCCAAAGGACATCCCGGGGCTCAGGTGCGCGACAATGCTCTATCCAAGGCACGCTTTGACTTCCGCTGGCGCGACCAGTTCCATCTTTCCCTCGACCCCGAGCGTGCCCTACAGTATTTTGAGGAGGCAGGCCATACCGATGGGGAGTACTGCACCATGTGCGGTCCGAACTTCTGCGCCGCAAAGCTCACCCACGACCTGCGCAAACTCTGATGGAAGGAAGGTACGACAGGCAGATACTGCTCCCCGAGATAGGCAAGGAGGGGCAGGCACGCCTTGCTGCGGCACGGGTGCTCATCGTGGGTATGGGAGGCCTCGGCTCACCCATCGCCACCTACCTTGCCGGAGCCGGTGTGGGCACCCTCGGACTGGTCGACAACGACGTGGTGAGCATCACCAACCTCCACCGGCAGGTGCTGTATGGCGCTGCCGACATGGGTGTGCCCAAAGTGCAGTGCGCCAGGCGCAGGCTGCTCGACAGCAATGGTGACATCCACGTAGAGACGTACCAGTGTCTGTTCTCCAAGGAGAATGCCGCAGAGCTCGTCAGTGGCTACGACATAGTAGTTGACGGCACAGACAACTTCGAGGCACGCTTCGCCATCAGCGATGCCTGTAGCCAGCAGGGCAAGCCCTACGTCTACGGTGCCATCAACGGCCTCGAAGGACAGGTGAGCGTGCTGTGCATGGGGATGGCCACCTACCGCACCATCATTGATGAAGACGAGGCACGCACCATGCCCCATCCCGGAAAGGCAGTAATAGGCGTCACGCCAGCCATGGTGGGAACGGTGGAAGCCAGTCAGGTGCTGCAGCTCATCTGCCACTACGGCGAACCGCTCATAGACCGTCTCTGGACAATAGACCTACGCACACTACAAACCCACATCGTTAATTTGTAAATTTGTTAATTCGTTAATTCGCCCATATCGTGTTTAGTGAAGAATTAAAAAAGATATCATGGGACGAGACAACCTGTAAGATTGCCTCAAAGACCGACCTCGACGTGCGTCGCGCCCTGGCCAAGGAGCATTGTGATGTAGAAGACTTCATGGCTCTCATCTCGCCTGCTGCCGAGCCCTACCTGGAGCAGATGGCACGTCTGTCGCAGAAGTACACGCGGGAGCGCTTCGGCAAGACAATGTCGATGTTCATACCGCTCTATATCACCAACTCATGCTCCAACAGCTGCGTCTACTGCGGCTTCCACCGCGAGAACCCCATGGCGCGCACCATCCTCACCATCGACCAGTGTGAGGACGAGTACAAGGCCATCAAGCAGCTCGGACCTTTCGAGAATCTCCTCATCGTGACGGGAGAGAACCCCGCCAAGGCCGGACCCAAATACCTGGCAGAGGCCCTTGACCGTGCCAAGCCCTATTTCTCCAACCTCAAGATAGAGGTGATGCCGCTCTCCACCGAGGACTATGAGATGCTGACGCACCACGGCATGAACGGCGTGATATGCTTTCAGGAGACCTACAACGCCGCCCACTACCAGAACTATCACCCCCGTGGCATGAAGAGCCGCTTCGAATGGCGCGTCGACGGCTTCGACCGCATGGGAATGGCTGGCGTCCACTCCATCGGCATGGGAGCCCTGCTGGGACTGGAGAAGGACTGGAAGACCGACGTGACGATGATGGCCTATCACCTGCGCTACCTGCAGAAACGCTATTGGCGCACGAAGTACAGCGTCAACTTCCCGCGCATGCGACCCGCACAGAACGAGGGTTTCCAGCCCAACTGCCTGGTCAGCGACCGTGAGTTGGCGCAGGTCACCTTCGCCATGCGTATCTTCGACCACGACGTAGACATCTCCTATTCTACCCGTGAGCCTGAGTATATCCGTAATAATATGTGTACGCTGGGTGTCACCACCATGTCGGCAGCAAGCAGGGTGAACCCAGGTGGATACTACACCTACCCGCAGGCGCTGGAGCAGTTCACCGTCAGCGACGACCGTAGCGTCGAGGAGATAGCACAGGCACTGCGTTCACGCGGCATAGAGCCCGTGTGGAAAGACTGGGACGGCTCCTTCGACCATCTCAAGATGATAAAAACAGCGTGAGGAAAGGCGGCTATGATGCGCTTGACGCTCAAGGAGCGTCCTGAGCGGGTCGGCGAAGCCAATGTTCAATACCCCTATGACAAAAGTCGTAATAACACTGCCCGAATTCTTCCCGGGTGAGGCTGGGGAGATAGCCGTAATGCTCAGCAACGGCATCGCAGACCTCATACACCTGCGCAAGCCTGGGAGCAGCGCTGAGGACATGGAACGGCTGATACGGCAGATCCCTGACACGCTTCGCTGCAGGCTGGTGCTACACGACCACTATCACCTCACCCCGCTATACGGCCTCCACGGCATACACCTCAACAGCCGCAACCCTGAGCCGCACAACGCTCGCATTAAGAGAGTCGGCGAAGCCAATTTCCAACATTCAACATTCAACATTCAATCTTCAATCTTCACTTCCGTCCGAGAGTCTGCGATACCATCGCAGACATCTTTAACTTTCAATTTTCAATGCTCCATCAGTCGCAGCTGTCATAGCCTCGCAGAGGTGGCCGAGTGGAAAGAACGGTGCAGCTATGTGTCCCTATCGCCCATCTTCGATAGCATCTCAAAGCAGGGATATAAGTCAGCCTTCTCCCGCGAGGAACTGCTGCAGGCCCGCCATGACGGCATCATCGACGACAAAGTCTTCGCCTTGGGAGGCATCACCTTCAGCCGCATAGAGGAAGTGAAAGCTCTCGGCTTCGGCGGCGCAATGATCCTCGGCGACGCATGGAAGAAAAGCCCCGCACCGACCCATTCCAAGGGGAGGGGGTGATATTACGATATCTTGCTAATTCGTTAATTTGACCATATATCCCTCTCCCACCAGGGGGAGAGATGTCCCTCGGGCAGAGAGGGGACTTTTATCAATATGAAAACAGTTCTTACTATAGCAGGTAGCGACAGCGGCGGTGGTGCCGGCATTCAGGCCGACATCAAGACCATCTCGGCCCTGGGATGCTACGCCTCCTCGGCCATTACGGCCATCACGGTGCAGAACACCCTCGGTGTCAGTGCCGTACATCCTGTCGATGCCTCTGTGGTGGAGGCGCAGATAGAGGCGGTGCTCTCTGACATCGGTGCCGATGCGGTGAAGGTAGGCATGTTATGCAACGCTCCCATCGTGGATGCTGTGGCACGTCAGCTGCGGGCCTTCCATCCTGCCGCAGTAGTACTCGACCCCGTCATGGTGTCCACCTCAGGACATCCCCTGCTGGCACCGGAAGCCGTCGAGGCACTTGTCAGCCGCCTCTTCCCGCTCCTCACGGTCATCACGCCCAATATCCCTGAGGCGGAGCTGCTGCTGGGAGACTGTCACATCACGCAATCCGACATGCTGCCCCTTGTGGCACGGGAATTGTCGGTGCGCTATGGGCCGTCGGTACTGCTGAAGGTGGGGCACATGGAGGGCGCTGACATGACAGACTACTTCTATGATGCCACAACCGAGATGATAACCCCGCTGCCGGCAACGAGAGTCGACACCCGCAACACCCACGGCACGGGCTGCACCATGTCATCGGCTTTTGCAGCAATGATGGCAAAAGGTGCCACGCTGACAGAGGCGGCAAAGGGCGCCAAGGCGTACATCAACGATGCCATCGTGTCAGGAGCAAGATATAAAATAGGTCAGGGCATCGGACCCGTAGACCATTTCTTTCATAACAACAAAACAAAGTAAGCCTTATGAAGACGATCAAGAACAAGAAAACCGGACTCATCGGCATCGCCGTAACAGTATTACTCACCGTTGGCTGTGGACTGCTCTATGCCATCAACAGCCAGCTCAAACAACTGGAGATAGACGACGAATACGACGAGGATTAAATAACCAATATTCAAACATATATGATAACAGGAATAATCTGCGGTATCATAGCAGGGTTCGCAGCCTGCAAGTTGACAAATCGTGAGGGCAAGGGTTGCCTTATCGACCTCATTCTCGGCATCTTGGGTGGTGCAGTAGGTGGATGGCTCTTCGGCCTCCTCGGCATAGCCACCATATCATGGGTAGGAGAAATGGTATCAGCCATCATCGGCGCTGTGATAGTATTGTGGATTTTCAACAAGCTCTCAAACTAACCCTTCTGAGAACAAATTGAAAATTGAAAACTAATCAGCCCCTGTCATATCAACATGACAGGGGCTGAATCTGTGTATAAGCGTATCGTGTAGTGAAACGGTCAGTATCGGACTCCGAAACAGGTCGTATCGGAGCCCGATATGACCTGTTGCAAAATGAGACAGGATTCAGAAACTGCTTCATTTTTACAGCGGGTAGTCCTCGAAGGCATAGAGCACGGTGGAGAGGTAGCGCTCTCCCGTGTCGGGCAGCAGAGCCACAATCTTCTTGCCTTTGTTCTCAGGGCGTTTTGCCACTTGTATGGCTCCTGCTACGGCAGCACCAGAGGAGATGCCCACCAGGAGTCCTTCCTTCTGTGCCAGTTCACGTGCGGTGCGTATGGCGTCGTCATTGTCAATGTCGAGTACCTCGTCGATATAGTCACCGTTATAGGTGGCGGGGATGAAGCCTGCTCCGATGCCCTGGATCTTATGTGGGCCGCTGGGCTGTCCGTTGAGCACGGCAGAGGTGAGTGGCTCTACGGCATAGACCTTCACGGCAGGGTTCTGCTCCTTCAGATAGCGTGCCACGCCGCTCACGGTGCCGCCCGTGCCTACTCCGGCCACGAAGATGTCAATCTTGCCATCGGTGTCGCGCCATATCTCCGGACCAGTGGTGTGATAGTGCTTCTCGGGGTTGGCACCGTTCTCAAACTGCTGCAGGATGACGGAACCCGGGATGGAGTCTCGCAGCTCTTCGGCAGCCCTGATGGCTCCCTTCATGCCGTCCTTGCCAGAGGTGAGGCGCACCTCGGCGCCATAGGCCTTGACGAGGTTGCGACGCTCCACGCTCATCGTCTCGGGCATGGTGAGGATGAGGTGATAGCCCTTCACGGCGCTCACCAGTGCCAGTCCCACGCCGGTATTGCCCGATGTGGGTTCGATGATGGTGGCTCCAGGCTTCAGGATGCCCTTCTGCTCTGCGTCCTCGATCATGGCGAGGGCGATGCGGTCTTTTACTGAACCGCCTGGGTTGAAATACTCTACCTTGGCAATGATGGGCTCTTCTATGCCCTTTGCCTCAGAAAACTTACCAAGTGACAACAGAGGGGTGTTGCCCACCAGCTCAAGAAGTGATTTTGATATAGCCATATTATTGTAGTTTTTAATTGTCGTTGTTTTAATATTGGTGCAAAGGTACAACAAATTATCGAATTAACAAATTATCGAATTGACAAATTAACGAATTAACAAATTATCTTTCCAAGGCCTGCTGCAGGTCATCGATGATGTCGTCGATGTGCTCTACTCCAACGGAGAGTCTTATTGTGGTTGGTGTGATGTGCTGCTCCTTCAGTTCCTCTGGCGATAGCTGTGAGTGTGTCGTGGTGGCGGGGTGTATTACGAGTGACTTCACGTCGGCCACATTGGCCAGGAGCGAGAAGATCTGTAGCGCATCGATAAACTTCCACGCATCATCCTGTGTACCTTTTATTTCGAAGGTGAAGATAGAGCCTGCTCCCTTGGGGAAATACCGCTTGTACAGCTCGTGGTCTTTGTGTGTGGGTAGTGAGGGATGGCTCACGCTCTTCACCTTCGGATGTTTTGAGAGGAAGTCCACCACCTTCAGCGCGTTCTCTATATGTCTCTCTATGCGCAGCGGCAGCGACTCTACGCCCTGCAGCAGTATCCACGCATTGAAGGGCGAGATGGTGGCACCTGTGTCGCGCAGGATGACGGCCCTGATGCGGGTTACGAATGCTGCCGCACCGGCCACGTCGGCAAAGACAGCACCGTGATATGAGGGGTCGGGCTTGGCCAGGGATGGATATTTGTCGGCATTGGCCTTCCAGTCGAAACGGCCCGCATCAACTATCACACCACCCAGGCTTGAGCCGTGGCCGCCTATGAACTTCGTGGCGCTGTGCACCACTATGTCGGCTCCATGCTCAATGGGTCGGAATACGATAGGTGCGAAGGTGTTGTCGACTATCAGCACCGTGTTGTGTTTATGTGCTATCTCCGCAATGGCGTCGATGTTTGTGACGTCGGAGTTTGGGTTGCCGAAGGTCTCCACGTATACCGCCTTCGTATTGGGCCTGATGGCTGCCTCGAGGGCCTCGAGGTCGTTCACATTGATGATGTCATAGCTCACGCCCTGCGTGGAGAGGGTGTGTGTGATAAGGTTATACGAGCCGCCGTAGAGGTTGTCGGCAGCGACGATATGGTCGCCGTTGCGTGCTATGTTCTGCAGCGCATAGGTGATGGCAGCGGCACCCGAGGCTACTGCGAGGCCTGCCACGCCACCTTCCAGGGCTGCCACGCGTTCCTCAAACACACTCTGTGTGGTATTTGTCAGACGGCCATAGATGTTGCCTGCATCGCGAAGACCGAAACGGTCGGCAGCATGCTGGGAGTTTTTGAACACATACGACGTTGTCTGATAGATAGGTACAGCACGGGAATCTGTAGTAGGGTCGGCCACTTCCTGACCCACATGAAGGGCCAGCGTCTCAACATGGAAATTCTTTTTCTCTGTACTCATAGTTTAATTCCTTTCTTTTATTATATTAATTAAAGTTTCTTTTTCATTGTCGCGGGCGAGTTGTACACGTCCCTCGCTCGTTTCTGAATGCAAAGTTACTATTGTCGGGCGATAATTTCCAAGAAAACTTGCGTAATTCAGAAAAACTTTCTAACTTTGCATTCAAAATAGAACAAAATTTTAAGGATTAACTTATGAAGAGTACTATTGACACCCTCGATGCCACTGACATCAGCATACTGCGCTGCCTTCAGCAGGACGCGCGTCTTACCATAAAGGAAATCTCGCAGGCTGTGAGTCTCAGCAGCACCCCCGTCTTTGAGCGCATCAAACGCATGGAGCGTGAGGGCTACATCAAGCGTTACGTCACCGTGCTCGATGCGGAGAAGCTTCACAAGGGCTTCATCGTATTCTGCAGCGTTAAGCTCTCGCCACTAAACAAAAAGGTGGCACAGGAGTTCTGCGACACCATACGTGAGATTCCTGAAGTATCGGAATGTTATAACATCTCAGGACATTATGACTACCTTCTTAAGGTGCACTCGCCCGACATGAAGTACTACCAGGAGTTTGTACTGAACGTCCTGGGCCAGCTCTCCATGCTCGGCAGCATTGAGTCGACGTTCGTGATGGAAGAAGTGAAGAACGCCTTCGGCATCGTGATATAAAAAGTAAGGCAGACTCCTTTCGGGTCTGCCTTATTTTTTTATAGATTTTTTCTGTCCATCACCCTCCCTTTGTGAGGGAGAGGGTGGGGGCTTTACTTCATTTCTGCGCCCAGGGCGTTGAACTGCTTGTTGTTCTTTGTGATGACAACCTGACCGTTGCGGAATACCTTAGTAACAGCGTTTCCGTTCACGTTATCGTTCACGTTAACGTTGTCGATACCTGTTCCTTCACCGGCTGTTATTGCTTCACCCAGACCGCCCATCTCGTTGGCAGCGCGGACAGCGTATGTTGCTGTGGTGTCGTCAACGGTGTAAGATGGTGTGGTGGTGAAGGCTACAACCTTGCCATTCTTAACCACAGCCCAGAGCAGAGCGTAGTTGCTGTCGTCCCATGCCAGAGTGTTGCCAGCCAGATTCACGTTAGTAGGCAGAGGAGCCTGCTCGGTGTAGATAGTAGGATCCCAGTCGCCGAACATGCGGTGGAGGTCGCTATTGGCCAGTGCCTCTTCGGCGGTGAGGACAGGATTGTTACTGTGGCCGTCGCCAAATTCCTTCTTACGTCCGCTGAGGTCAATCTGCGAACCGGCAGAGGTCATGCTGTTGTACTCTGCGAAGCGTGCAGGCCAGCCGCCGCTCATCTCGTTCCATCCGATTGCTGATGGCACTACGTTCATCTTCGTGTCGATGAAGAGGGCTATAGGCGTGCCGCTTCCCCATGGGCGACCGAGGGTGTAGTTGCCGTCAACAGACTCAGCAGAGCGCCATGTGGTCTTTGCTGCATCCACGAAGGCACCCTCACCGTTGATGGTACAATCCTTATATATCCAGCCATACTGCTTTGGCTGAGAAGGCACAGCGGCATAACCGCCTGCTATCTGGCGCAGCTCTACGCGGTTCCAGAAGATGTCACCCTTACCACACATGTAGTCGGTGCGCCCGCGAACGTAGCCGTCCTCGAAGTAGTAGAGTCCGTTGCCGTTGTTGCTCGTCCAGGTGTCCTGATATCCGCGCAGGCCTACGTTCTTATATATATTCTGCGTACCCTTGTCGTGGATAGCCAGGTCGCGGCCTGTAGCATCTTCCATACCGGTTTCGACGGTGAGGTCCTGCCAGTAGTATCCGCTTCCGCTGAGCTGGAATACATCGCTGTTGCCGATACCGTCGTACTTGCTGGTGGTGCCGTAAGTGCCGGCGAAGGTCTCGTTCTTGTCAATACCGTTGGTGATGATAACGCCGTCGCGGCTCTCACCGACGAACGATACGTTCTTGGTGTTGATGAAGGTGATACACTCAGGCACCTCATAACCTTCTGCCTTAGCCACCTTCTTGCTATTGTCAACAGGAATGACGTACTCGCCGTTCTTGATGAAGATGCGGTAGCGCTCGTTCTTGTCGGCACGGGTCTGTGCCTCGGCGATAGCCTTAAGGAGGTCGTCAACATTCTCAACGACAGCGTCGTACATCTTCTTGTCAACGACAGGACGCGTCATGGTGGTGAAAAGTATACCGATGCTCTCGGTGATGTAGTTGTCCGTCAGGTCAGATACCGTGTTATCAGGAAGCATGAAGAGATATTCTTTAGAGTACTCCAGCCCCTTATATTCAAAGGTAATGGTCTTTCCGCTTACGATAGGAGTGGTGGGGTTCTGTGTGACGCTGTTGATGCGCGTGTCGTTGACATATCCCACAGCACCTTCCTTCACCTTTACGCGCTCGTCGAAGGTGAGCACAATCTTGCCCGTTGCCGATGCACCGGTGGCCCACATGGCCGGAACGGTAGAAACGAGTACTGGAGCCTTGCCGTCGTCGATGAGCTTCGGAGTGCCGGTGATGAAGAACATGGCGAGGGTGTTGCCGTCGTTGGCAGACGAAGCACCGTCAACGTTTGATGTCTTGTCGGCACGCATACGTATGTAGAGCTCCTTCTGGTTGTTGGCTGCTGCTGGCAGCTTACCGCTGAAGGATGCCACCTGCTTGGCACCTGTCATAGTGATAGTGCCGAAGCCTGTCCAGTTCTCGCCGTCGAGAGAGTACTCGGCCAGGTAGGTCTGGTAAGCGTTGTAGTTATAGAGCATCTGGAACTGCACCTTGATGTCGGTGAATGCCTCGGCATTGACCTTTGTCTGCCAGTGCCAGTTGCCCACATCGCCGTTGCTTGAACCCGTACGCCAGTTGACGGCAGCACCCTTGAAGCTCTCGTAGCCTCCGCCACCGATGGTAGATTTGTCGAGCCATCCGCTGACCTGTGTCGGGTCGGCAGTGTTCACCAGATTCAGTGCATCGGCATCATTGTCCTGCGCTGCGAAGTCGGCCTTGCGACCGTTGCTGCCAGCCTTATAGAAGTCCCATCCGGCAATGATGTCGGCCTCGGCATAGTTGGCGGTAATGTTGACATCGCTGGTCATATTGACAAGCTTCTGAGAGTTGGTCTCGCCGTCGCTCCAGTTGGTGAATGTCACCAGACCTTCATACTGGTTGGCCTGCAGCTGAACCACAGCGCCTTCCTCGTACATCCACTTGCCGTCAATGAGCGTTGGCTCTGGCGATACGGTCACCATGTAGTCGTTGGTGCCGTCGACGGTGAGCTTCAGCTCGTAGGTGTTGACCTTCTTGAAGTTGGCCGTCAGAGTGGCATCGCCGTTCATGGTGTAGGTGAAGACGGGTTCCTCAGACACTACAGCGCCCGCAGCGTCGGTCCAGCTGACGAAGTCGTAGCCGAAGTTCTCGGTGGCGGTGAGCTTGACGTCTGTGCCCTCTTCATACTGTTCGCTTACAGGATATACATTGATGTTGCCGGCCTCCTCGGGAACGACAGCAGTAGCCAGAGTGTACATGGCCACGTCGCTCTTCGTGCCGCTGATAAGACCCTCCAAGATGACATCGCTGAAGCCGCCCTCCTTGCTGGAGCCTACGCCGACGGTGGCCGACAGGGTGAGCTCTTCGCTTGAAGCCAGCAGGGCCTGCTGCTCTGCGGTGAGTGTTATCTCTACGTGGTTAGCCCAGTTGCTGTTGCCAGCATACTTGTCCTTATCTACACCTTGGTTGGCGCGTGGTGCGGTGAAGTTGCCCAATGTGACGGCCTCGCCCTCACCCACCTTGGCGGTGACGGTGACACCATTCTCGGCATCAGTGCCGAAGCGCTGTATCCACAGGCTCACCTTCGTCGGAGTGAACGTAAGGCCTGCGGCGGGCTTTGCCACCCACTGCACGGCAGTAGTGGTGCCTGCAGGCTTGAACTTGATGAATGTGATGCCTTTGGCAAGGTCGTCGGCACTGCGTGAGGCAGAACCGGTGATGGTGAGGTCGCCGGTATTGACGGCTACGGTAGAGAAGACACCGGCAGGTGTGGCGGTATATGCCGACACATCGTTAGCATCGTTGAACGGCCACTCTATTGTTGCTACGGCATTGTCGTAGCTCTCGCCGCCCTGGCTCTGCACTACCGGCAGCACCGTCTGTATGTAACGGTAGTATGACCCTTCGGTGCCTATCACTGCATCGATGGTGGCAGCGGTATTGGCTATGGTATAGCTGATGGTCTTGCCGCTGGTATAGTCGCTCTGTCCGTCGATGGTGAGCGGTGTATTGCCTGTTCCAAGTTCATTGTATGCCTCGATGCTCACAGTAGCACCCTTGCAGGATGGAATGGTGAGGACCGTGCCGCCATTGAGCTGTGCCCAGTCGTCCCAGTTGCCGTTGGCAAACTTACCCTTAGATACGTCAACCGACATAGGCACGTCGATGGTGGTGCCGTTCACCTCTGCCTGTGTCACGAAGGTGAAATTCTTGCTTGCGCCCTCGGCCTGGATGGTTGGAGCACCGTTCTTGCGCTGGAAGTCCCACCTCAGCGTTACGGCATCGGTGCGGTCGGAGAGTTTTACGGCATTGGCCTTAAAGACAGGATAGAGTGTCACGTCGGCTGTCGGCACGAACGGTGAACCGACGGCATAGACGTCGCCGGCGCTACCCTTCTGCGTGCTCCAGCCCGTCAGGGTGTAGCCCTCAAGGTACATCAGACGGTTCAGAGGAACCGTAACCGATTCGCCCTCTGTCACCTCTATGGCCGTTGGCAGCGTGCCAACGAAAGCCTCATCACCGGCAACGAAGGTGGTGGTGAACTTCTTGATGACAACATCTGTCTTCTCCACCTTGACGAACGGACAGTAGCTCATGCCTGAGATGGTCAGCGTAGTAGCGTCGCCCACGTAGGTCAGCTGCATCACGTTGTCGCGGTTGTTCTTCCAGCAGGCAGGGTTGGCGGGGGTCTTTGTCACCACTGTTTCGCCATTGCTGTTCTTTACGGTCACCGCGCTGCTGCTGAAGGTGCAGTTGCCGACGGTGATGATGGTGTTGCCCTCTACGGGCACTACAACGGTGAGGCCTGTTGCCCCATGGTCGCTGTGATACTTGCCGCTTACCGTTGCGACGCTTGAGGCATCGTCGGCAGCGACACGACTTGACACGCCTTCAGCGCTGACAGCGACGCCAAAGCTGAATGCAGTGCCCTGCACCTGTTCGTCGGCTGTAAGGAACGTGCCCTCCTGGTTGTTCACCTGCACGCTGAAATCCTTGAACGCAGCTAACGAGACAGCGGTCCCTACTATCAGTAATAGGAACGTTAAGAAAAGTCTGTACTTCTGTTGCATGTTGTTAGTTAATTAGAATGTGAAAAGAATGTATAGTTGGATTATGCTAATTCACATTTATAGAAATATGGGGACAAAATTACGAAAAAAAACTTAAGTCACCAAATCCCTCCCCCACATTTTTTTGCATGAAATGGCAAAAAAACACAGATATGACATAATTTGCCCCCATTTCGTCAATTCTTACTACACGCTTAGCTACGAAGCGGGGCCAAAGCCCCTACGAAGACGAAGCGGCGGAATGTTCTGCCTACGAAGTAGGTCTGAGGGGAGGCGTAGCGGAGCGTTTAACTTCGTTGACCCCCTTAATGCTCCCGAAAACTTTTGGCCTCACCGCAGGAGCAGCATCGGCCTAAGAATTACGGTCTTTTCGCAGAAAAAGTTAATGAAAAAAGGCAGATGTCAGTACATCTGCCTTTTGTTGTCGTTGCGTTGTTACTTGTTTTTCTTGTAGTACTCCAGTGCGAGCTTTACGTTTTCCTTCACGGCATTGGAGGTGAAGGTGGCTCCCGTGACGGCGTCGACGGTCTGCTTGGAGGCATCTTTCACCTTCATGCCTGCCCATTGGCCGAGCAGCTTGCGCTTGATGATGGCGTTGTATTTCGGGGTCTCCTGATTGCGGAGCATCTCCACACGCACTATCTTGTCTTTCTCAATGTAGACCTTCAGCGGCGTGGCACCCACATAGCCTGTTACCTTCTTGCCCAGCGTGGTGGTGTTGACCACATACGTGCCGTTCTCTTTTGTCATTACGCCGTCATCGCCCTTGGTAGCGCTGGAGAGCGTTACCGTGAGGACTAACAGCAGGGTGATATTGAATAAAAATTTCATTTCGAATTAACAAATTAACGAATTAACAAATTAACGAATTAACAAATTAACGAATTAACAAATTAACGAATTATGATTACCCATCGCCTCTGGTAATCTCACTCCCTCCCCTCGGTGAGGGCTGGGGTGGGGCTTTACTTTATCAGTGTCTTTTTCCCGTTGATGATGTAGAGGCCGGACTTGAGCTGTGTGGCATTGATGCGGCGGCCTGTGAGGTCGTAGACACCCTGCTGAGCAGCCTTGACGGCTGGGGTCTGGGCCTTGACTTCGCTGACACCTGTAGTCTTGTCGGTGTCCTCGTCCTTGTCGCCTGTTGTCACGTCGATGGAGTAGATGTAGCGTGTGCCTGCAGCAGAGAATGTCACTGAGCTGTTGTTGCCCGTCCACAGTCCGGCATCGTAGGTTCCTACGTTGGCGGTGAGGCCTGTCTGACTTGTCTGGAAGGTGACGCTGACAGCCTTCACGGCCTTACCCTCGGCAGCGGTGATGGTGAAGGTGCCATCCTTGAAGATCTGCAGGTGGTTGCCTTTTGAGGCTACGTAGAAAAGTCGTGTGGCGGACTTGCCATCGGTGCAGGTGAAGGTGGAGCTGCCCTTGGTGATGCTCTCACCGGCGAGGTTGCCATCGGTAGAGGTACCCTGGCCTACTGCATGTCCAGTGTTGTTGTTCAGGAAGTCGAAGACGTCGTGGAAGTCGGCGTATGCGCCTCCCTTCCATGTTATCCAGTCTTTGGACTCGGTCTCAAAGGGGTAGTTGCCATAGAAGTTGTTAGCGAGGGAGCTGACACGAAGGTATATCTCATCCTTGGAGGCGAGGGTGACGGTATAGTTCTCGTCGCTGTTGCGCTCGAAGCCGCTCTTGGTGTCGTCTGAGACGAAGCGGTAGCAGTAGCGGTTATTGGTGGTTCCAGTGTTAATGCCTGCCTGCTTGCCGGGCTCCAGTGCATTGCCGTTAGCCATGCCCTGTTCGTTGAGTTTGGCGGAGAGTACGAAGTCGTAGTTCTGGTCACCGCCTGTTGTCATCAGTACGAGTGCAGCGTTCTTTGGAGTGACATAGTCCTGCTCAGAACCGATGAAGTTGGTGTAGTTGACGTATGCTCCGTTCTTTGTGCTGTAGCCTGCGCTCACCTTTACGGCAATTACATTTTTCGGCACGATGTAGCAGCTGGGTATGTGGTATCCGCGCAGGCCGTTCTTGATGTTGAGCGATAACGCGCCGTGTACCTCCTCAAGCGAGAAATGTAGTTCGTCGGCAGGCTCATTTTCTGTGAGATACGCAGGGTTAGCGGTATTTCCATAGCCGTGAGAGCCTTTCTGATAGGTGAGTTTGATGAGCAGGTCCTTGGTGTTGGTGAGGTCGCTTAGGGCCAGCTCGCCGAGTATCTGCCAGCTGTAGGCCACGAAGGTGTCGCCGTTGGCATCGCCGAAGAGGCCTGCCAGATGATAGACGTTCTTGTTGTCGGCATCGGTGGTGGTGGCATTGTCGGTGGAGGTGCCGTCCTCGCCAAGGCCTTTAAGGTCGGCCTTTACCCATACGGCATCGCCCGAAGTGGCCAGGGCCTCTTTCTGAGCGTTGAGTTCGGCAACTGTGAATGGTGAGGCTTTCGTGCCGTCACCAGCAAAAGCATTGCTACTGGCAAGTGCCATTCCGAGGAACAGTGCCAGAGTCTTGGATAGTGTGGAAATTTTCTTCATTGTTAGTTTATATTTTTGTTTTATTGGTTTGGTTTGGCTGGTGGTTGCCTGCGATGGTATCGCAGACTCTCCGACGGGGGTGCAGGTTTCCTGTGCAGACTCTCCGACGGGGGGCAGGCTTCCTGTGCTGGCTTTCCGGGGGGGCGTCAGTTGTACATCCCCAGTGTCAGTCCAACGCTTTTATTGTTGAGGGAATTGTTGGTGTGGAGATAGTCGCCTTGCGCGCGTACGTACCATACTGTATTCTTACCCTTGATTTTCAGAGGGAAGCTGTATGTCAGTGCCAGACGACCCTGCCAGTAGTTGGTGTTGTAGTAGTTCATGTCGGGGATGAGCACGCCCTGAGCATAGTCGGTAGTGTAGTCGGCAAGGTTGAGGTCGGCGGCACTCTTGAAGTGTAGCGTCAGTCCTGCGTCAATCCACAGCCGTTGGTGCAGGGTGCGCAGTCCGCCCTCAAGGTCGATGTTGCAGCTGCCGTAGTGCAGGTCGGAGGAGGGAAGCAGGTAGCAGTTCTTCGCATCGTTGGTGAAGAAGCGCAGTCCGGCGTAACCCTTCACGGCTCCCGTGCCCGATGCACCTGCTGACTCCACGAAGTTAAGGCGATAGTGGATGTCGGTATTGAAGAGCTTCACCTGATAGCGTTTCTTCAAGACGAGCAGCGTGGTGTAGTACTGTGAGGAATGCTGCGACGTGGCCGTCACGGTCTTTGTCTCGTAAACTATGGTGCCGTCAGGCTGGCGCACAGGGTAGGTGTATTCCTTGGTCTGCTTGTCGTCGGCACTCTCATATTCATATTTCTGGCGGTATTCGTCGGCATAGCCCTGGTTGTATGCGAGTTTCACGTCGACCTCATGCAGCATGCCCTCGCCCTTGATGCGGTTGTAGAGCCTGAAGGCGTAGTTGTAGTCCACGTATTTACCTTCCTCATACATATACTGTCCGTAGATGTTCTCTGCTCCGCGGTCGATAGATGCTGCAGCCAGAAGGCTGTAGGCAGGGGCGGCATAGCCGTAGGTGAGCTCTGCCCCGAAGCGATGGTCTACCCACTCGCGCTTGTAGGAGGCGTATCCGCTCACGGTGCCGTTGGCATGCTCCATTCCCGACATGGTGTAGTAGGATATGTTGGCATTGCTCTGTATCGTCCTCACACCGTCAATCTTCTCCTTGCGGCGATGATAGTTGGCGGAGAGGCCGAGGGTGTTGCTCCCGAAGCTGTAGGTCACGCCGGGTGTCACCTTGTAGTCAAGCAGCAGGGAGCGTGAGCGCGGGTCGCGAAGGCGGCTGAGGTCGCCCACGTTATAGTCGAGACGCATGCCGAAGCTCCATGCTCCGATCTTCGTCGAGCTGAGGGCTGCGGTGAAGTTGAAGTCCTGGAAGTCGTAGCTGCCCTCTATGGCGCTGCCGGGGAAATATGGCGCTGCATTGTAGGGCGTTCTGACATCGCACCAGGCACGGTGTTTCGTGCGGCCATAGTCGAAGTCGAAGCGTCCGTAGGCATAGAGGTGCTTGCCAATCTTCTGATAGCGTTCCGTCTCAAAGCGTAGCTGGTTGGTCTGCCGGCCTTCCTGCACACGGGCATAGTCGCCGTCCCAGTGCTCCACGCCAATCTGTGCGTAGCCCCTGTTGCGCGAACTGTCGATGGCCAGGCCGGCAGCATTGTCGGTAAGGCGCCATAGCTGCGTGGCATCGTCATAGCGGTATTCGCTCTGTGCGTATGTGGCGGTGCTGCCGGCAAGCAATGCCAGCAACACGGTGTAGATGCTATTCCTCGTCATACTCTCTTGGTTTTATTGTTGTAGAAACCTTAAAGTCGTTGCTGCTATTGTTGGTGTCCATGAGTATCTTGCCACCATCGGCAGTGGTGCCCACGGTCCTGCGATATACCACCTCGCCGGTGTATCCGCTTGCGGAACTGATGTTCACGTATCCGGCATCTATGTCCTGATAGAGGCGCTTAGTGCTGATGTCGGCACCGCCGCTGGTGTTGTTCTTCTTCAGGAAGTCGACACCGTCGCGAATGATGTCCTTTGGAATGAGCAGATATGACAATGTGCCTGTGGTCTTGCCATAGCCGTAGGTCTTCTCCCACGTGGTGATATCGTCATCGGTACTGAAGATGATGATGCCGCAAGGTCCGCCCTGCATGAGGTTCATATAGGTGAGAGGTGCGGAGAAGGTGGAGAAGGCCAGCGTGAGAGCCTTCACGGCATCGTTGTTCTCATGACGGCTGTCGGTGCTCTTCGCCTCAAAGTCGGCTCCGCGGAGGTCGTACTCATAGTCGCTGACGTCGCTGTGGTCGGTGGCGCTGTTCACCAACAGCACGGTGCTGCGGGCAGGCAGCAGGAAGGGCTCATCAGCAGGTATCTGGAACACCTGCTTCACCACCACCTTCTCGCCGTTGTAGACCTCGTTGAGCTGGGTCAGCGTGTATATCTGCGGGCTGGAGCTCTCTAACAGTCCGATGTACAACCCGGAGATGTCCATGGCCTCGTCTGACTGGTTGAAGAGCTCTATGTATTTGCCAGGCATATACGTCTTGTTGTTGGCATCGCGCGAGCCGGAACAGTAGATCTTGCTTATGATGAGCGCAGGCTTGGCTGCTATCACGGCCTGCAGCATGACAGGCGTCTGTTCCTGTGCCTCTGTCAGGGGCTGTTCGCTGACACTTGCCGTGACCATATAGCCGTTGGCAGAGCCGGGCTTGCCTGTTGCGGCAAGGTATTCGTCCCCGGTCAGCTCCCATGATGTGGAGATGTCGTAGACATCAGGCATGCAACCCTCAAACACTGCAACGCCGTTGGCGTCGGTAGTGCTGGTCAGCGCTCCCGTTGACGTTCCCGTCTTCGTCATCGTTATCTCCCGCTCACCCACCGCCGTTCCTGGGAGGTATTCGGCAGGGGCATTAAGCTGCACCTTCACATTGACAAGACGGCTGGCATCATCGTAGTCTATGCACGATGTCAACAGGAACACCAGTAAAGTGAGGAGGGGAGGGAAGCCCCACCCCGACCCTCCCCTAGGGGAGAGGGAAGTGAAGAGTGAATAGTGAAGAGTTAGAAAATGGAATTTATGCATATTTGGTGGTTGGTCGTTTGGGGGTCTCCCCTCTCTTTGGGAGAGGGGTTGGGGGTGAGGTTTATAAGTTAAAGTACAGCTCTGCTCCGAAGCTGAGTCCCGTATTGTATTGGGTGCGCGTCTTGCTTGCGCTGTTGCCCTGTATGAACGGTTCGTAGTAGAGGGCGTTGTTCACATAGAACGACAGACCGCCAATTTTGCCGAGTTCCTTGGTGAGGCGAGCTTGAATGTTCCATGTGATTGGCGACGACTCGTTCTCGATGTTTATGTACCGGTTCATCAGATTGTGGATGCCCACGTACTGTTGGTTGGCAGGAGCGGTGGGGTAGTAGACACCGTCCATGCCGAGGTAGCCTGCCAGCATTTCAGAGTCGATAGCGTGATAGTTGCAGTTGGTGTCGATCCAGCCTATGGGGTCTTTGTCGATGGAATAGGAGTCGTTCCAATTGTGCCAGATGACCTGCGTGGTGAGTGATGCCACCATGCGCAGCTCCGGGATGTGGGTGACTGTTCTAAGTGTTGTCACAAGTCGGCGATACATCGTGTAGGTGTCGTCAAGGCCATTGGGGTATACCACTTTGAAGGGTGTGGTACGTGCGCTGACGTAGGATTGTGGCAGGTACTTGCTGTTGAGTGACTCGCTGTTCATGTTTGTCGACCATGACTTCGACTCCTGCCATGCTCCGCTCAGGTAGAACGATGTGCGCAACAGCTTCCATGTGCCGAAGTCCATGTCAATCTCCACGCCACGGTTCCGACTGTGGTTCGTATTGCCTATGGCACCCGTTGTGATGAAATAGATGTCGGAGCGCAACGGGGCGACGCTCTGGTCTGTATAGTAGCTCTTGGGATAGTAGTTGGCGGTGTATGTCACGTACTCCGTCTTGTTGCCGAAACCATCTGGGGTGTTGTCGATATATCCCAGGACGCTCAGCTTCTTGCCGTTCCTGAGCCGTATGTCGAAGCCTGCCTCCACCTTCGTCGTGGTGGCGTTCTTCATGTCCTTCGAATACTGCACGTTATACACATACGTATGGTATAATACGGTGTTGTTGTCGGAGTTGGGAGCGGCCTGGTGGTCAGTATAGCTCTTGTCAGGATAGAGGTAGTTCAGACCGGGAGTCTTTGAGTTCAGACCTATGCCAGCACGGAGGTCCAGCCATTTCGTCAGGGAGAAAGCCAGATTCAGGCGTGGTGAGAGTGATGTGGTGGCCACATCGGCAAAGGGCTGCATGGCGGTAAAGCGCAGACCCATCGTGGCGCGCAGGCGGTTGACTTTGTTGAAGGTCCATACCAACTGGTCCTCGGCGTATGCCGCTATCTGGTGCAACCCGGGGATGTCGCTGTATGCGCGCGGCCTGCCATCGCTGTTGGGCTCAAGAGGATAGCGGTCGTCTTCGTTGTAATAGCCACGGCCATTGTTCCAGTCGTAGTGATATTCTGCACCTACCTTGAATGTCTGGCGCACCTTGCCCGACTGTATGTAAAAACGGTCGCTGATCTTGGCGTACACATTGCCTGGACGGCTCTCCGTATAGCTCACGGCACGGTAGTTGCGACTCTCATAGGGCACCTCATAGTAACCCGTCTCCATAGCAGTGAGGATGGGGTTGAGGTTGCCGCTGAAAGAGGTGTAGCCCTCCTTGCGCCTGTCTGTGCTGTTGAAGGACAGACCTATCGTGTAGTTTACTGTGCGTGCAAAGAATTTCTCCATCTGTATCCTGCCGTTATGGGTGATGCTGATGGTCTGGTTGGTATTCTTCGTGTCAGTACCCTCGACGGTGGCATCGGGGTCATCGCCCGTCCAGTCCTTCGCAAGGACATACCTCACCTTCGTGTTGATGTTCCACTTGCGGTTGATGTCGTAGCTCCAACCTAAGGAACCCGTATAGCGGTGGTAGGAGTTGGTCTTCATGCGCGGGTCGCCCCAGGCCTGGGCATAGTCAAAGCTCGCATTGAAGATGCCGGCTCTGCCAAACCTTTCACCCTTGCCTACGGAATAGTTCATCTGGGCAGGGTTCACCTTTGCCTTTATCTGCCAGGGCGTCACGCCAGCCTTGGAGTGTACTATCACCATGCCGCTCGTGAGGTCGCCGAATTCTGCAGAAGGAATGCCACGCACCACCTCCACCTCGTTGATGTCGTCGGCAGCGATGTTGCGAAGGTCGGTGCCCGTGAACTCCGTGATGGGACCTTGCGTCACATTACCGTTGTTGGAGATGGGCACACCGTCGATAACGACAGAGTTGCCGAAGGCAGAGGTGGTGTTGTTGGGCGACACCTCGCGCAGCTGAAGGTTCTTTTGCTGAGTCAGGTCGTTATTGCCCATGAGCTGTCCAGGCACCAGCTGCATCACATCGGCAAGCGACGAGGCCTGCAGGTGGTCTATGGCCTGTCGGCCTATGATGCTGGCGGTGGAGGTGCCGGCAACACTCTGTTTGGCCGTGACGCTGACTTCATTGAGCATCAGCGAGGCCTCCTTCATCTCTATCCTCATATTGAGCGACTTTCCGTCAACCTTCACGTTGGTGGTGAATGTCTCATATCCTACGTAAGTAGCTGTCAGCGTGTACGTGCCCGCAGGGATATTCTTGATGTATGCTTTTCCGTCGGCATCGGTGACGGCCTGCTGCCCTAAGGGCTGAAGCATCACGGAGCCCATGATGATAGGCTCCTTGTTGCCGGCATCAACCACGGTGACGTTGATGTCAAAGCCGGGAACATTCTTCTGAGCCATCACAGCGATGCTGCATATCAGCAAGATGATTGTTATAAGATTTTTCATCGTTTATGCGTTTAGTCTTCACTTCCCCACTATTTCCTTTACTTGCTGCAACAGTTTCTCCTCCGTGGTCTCCTTGTTTACATAGGTGATGGCGAGAGTGCACAGCTGGGGGTTCACATTCGCATCATCAACACCCTCCAAGGCCATCACTTCCTCTATGGTAGATTCGGTGGCTGCAGCAGCGGGAATCTTGATGTAGGCATGGCTGATGTCATTGCTCGTATAGTAGGCCACTGGCGTGAAGCCGATCTCTACAAGCTTCTGTCGAACGACTGCCTTAGTGGTTTTATTGGCATCATAGCGCACGAACACATAGCGCTTGTCCAGACGTGGCGCTACGCTGTCCATGCCGGAGATGCTCCACAGCCCCTCCATGATGCGTGCGGAGTCGGCAGCATTCTGCAATTCTTCGGTCTTCAGACCCATAGCACGGCGTATCTTCTCTGTTGGGTCGTAGGGAGAGGGCTTGTAGCGTCCTGTGGCAGTGAGCAGCGCTTCAAGGTCTTTGGCAGAGACCTTGCTGCCGTCATATTCTATCGTGGCAGTGCGCTTCTCAAGGTCGAAGGTGACGTTCTCTACGGCTTCATTGCTGCGCAGCGCCTTGTTTACCTTATGTGCACACTCCTCGCAACGCATGGCCTTGATGCGTACGGTAAGCGAGTTGGATTCAGCAAAAGAAGCCATGAGGCTTAATGCGGAGAATAAGACGAAAAGGATAGCTTTCTTTCTCATATTATTAGTCGTGTTTGGTTTGAAATTCAACGAAATGTTATGTCGCCTGCAAATTTACGAAAAAAATACCATATACACAATACCTAAATGTTATTATTAACATAATTGGATGTACAAATAGTAAACTATTTTCTGTTGGAATAGCCTAAATGTCTGTATTATAAGAAAAAGACTGGCAGATGCATTACACATCTGCCAGTCTTCATCGGTATCCTGATTTTTTTAATTCTTCCCTCTTTCCATCTTCCCTCTTCCCTATTTCTTGTATATCTTCTTCAGAGTTTGCACGAGATCATCGCCTGTCAGCTCAATAGCGACAATCTTGCCTTTGGGGTCAACGAGGAAGTTCCATGGTATGTACTGTACGTTATAGGTGCGTGCGGCACTGTTCTCAAAGTGGTTGAGGTCACTGAGGTGTATCCAGTTGTATCCACCCCTCTTGACGGCCTGCTCCCATGATTTCTTGTCACGGTCGAGTGAGATGCCCACGACCTTGAATCCCTGACCTTTGTACTTCTGCCAGCAGGCCTTCACGTTGGGCATCTCCATCATGCAGGGATTGCACCATGAGGCCCAGAAGTCTACAAGCACATAGCTGCCCTTGCCACAGTATTCACTCAGTTTGTGCTTCTTGCCATTCATGTCTGGCTGCACTACGTCAGTGATTTTTTTGCCCAGAAGATGAGCATAAGGTGACATGCCCACGTAGCCCGTGGCCATTGGCTGTGACTGCGACACCGTTGCCACAGTCAGACAAAATAAAAAGATGATAAAACGTTTCATTCAAATGTACTATTTAACGAATTGTCTGCGATGGTATTGCAGACCCTTTGACGGGCTAATAATAAAAAACCTGCCGAGATTCACATCTGGGCAGGCTCATGCAAAGTTATGTTGTATGATTATGAAAGGAGATTTTACTCTTTTAGTATCTCAGCAGTTGCCCAGGTCTTACCTTGACATCCTTTGTGAGATGGTTCTTCGTGCACAGCTCATCAACTGTGATGCCACGCTTGCGTGCTATGCCGTAGAGTGTCTCGCCTACTGCCACCTTGTGGAAACGTGATGCCGAAGCATTGTTCTGCTGTGTGAAGGTGCCTGCTACTGCAGGACGGCGGGTGTTCTGGCGTATCTCTCCACCTCCAGGCATAGTCTCGCCGCGCACGTCTGACGCAGCGTAGCCGCCATTGCCTATCACACCGCGCAGTGCATTGGCTGCCTGTCCCTCGCGTTCATAGGTGTCTTTGTGGAAGACGTAGTAGTCTGCCACTACATCCTGATTGCGGAAATCGAAGAGCAGAGCAGGATTGAGTGCCACGCCGCAAAGACGGGTCTCAAAGTGCAGGTGTGAACCTGTTGAACGTCCCGTGTTGCCTCCCAGTCCGATGGGCTGTCCGGCTTTCACATTCTGGTTCTCCTCCACGAGTTGTGCGCTCATGTGGCCGTAAATAGTCTCAAGGCCGTTGTTATGGCGTATTACGACATACTTTCCATATCCAGCTGCCTCATAGTTGACGATACGCACCTTGCCGGAAAAGGCTGAACGGATGGTGTCGCCAATGTATACCTTGATGTCAAGACCCTTGTGTGCTCTGCCCCAGCGTGCACCGAAGTTGCTCGTCACAACGCGGCTCTTGCATGGCATGCAGAAATGCTTGAGGTTGATGCGGAAAGAGTCTGGCAGCTCTGTGGCGCGGTGGGCATATCTGTTGTCCCAGTCTTCGTACAAGGCCGAACCGGGCATTCTGGATTCTTCACGCTCCACTGCCGAACGCAGTGCCAAGGTATCGAGGGTTCTCATTGTCTTGTCGATAGGAGCCTGGCGAGCCAGGATATCCTGCGCTGACGCGCCCAAAGCGACAAACGAGAGTATGGTTGCTGTTATTATGAAATGTATTTTCTTCAAACTGTATTGCTTTTTATGCCGGAAAAATTACTGTTGGCATGCATGATTGCCACTCCGGCTACTAATGAAAGGATAGTGTACAAATAAGATTGCGGGTGCAAAGTTACACAAAATAATTGATATAGAACTACTTTGTTTACATTTTGAAAGATTTTCGCGCGCTTTCTTGTAATGTTTTAACTCTCTTTAACTTTAAGGGCTTTCATCACTTTTTCTACTTCAAGGGCGAAAATCTTGTCTTTTGTCAGTTTTTCTGCTATCTTCGAAATGCTGTGCAGCACGGTGCTGTGGTCGCGGTTTCCTACGAGTTTTCCTATGCGAGTGGCGGGGATGTTTGTGTATTTGTCGGCCAGATACATGGAGAGCTGACGGGCCAGCACTATCTCCTGCTTCCTCGATTTCCCCTTCACCATAGCCGGTGTCACCTCATAGTGCCGGCATACGCGGTCGATGATGTCGTCAACGGTCAGCGGCATGTCGTCGGTCTTGACGGCGCGCTTCACGACTCTCTCCACCAGGTTCATGTCGATGCTACAGTTGTATACCACGCTATGCGCCATCAGGGAGTTGATAACGCCTTCCAGGTCGCGAATGGAACCGTTGGCCGTCTCAGCGATATACTGCACCACGTCGGCAGGTACGGTGAGTCCGTCGTAGGCTATCTTCTTCTTCAGAATGTCAATGCATAGTTGCAGGTTGGGCTGCTCCATCTCTGCCATGATGCCGCTCTTGAAGCGCGTGAGGAGTCGTTTGTTGATGCCCTCCATGTCTACGGGAGCCCTGTCGCTTACCAATAGTATGCGGCGGTTGTTGCGGTACAGGTGGTTGAAGATATGGAAGAAGGCGTCCTGTGTCCTCGTCGCGGTCATCCATTCCTGTATGTCGTCAACGATCAGCATGTCGATGGTTTGATAGAAGGCTATGAAGTCGTTGATTATGCCGCGCTGCATGGCCGTAGTAAACTGCTGCTGGAAGATACGTGCGCTGACGTATAGCACTCTCTTCCCAGGGTATACCTCCTTGCATCTGTTGCCGATGGCGTTGACAAGGTGCGTCTTGCCGCATCCCGAAGGTCCGAAGATGAACATCGGGTTGAACTGCGTGCCGTTGGGATGCTCGGCCACGCGCAGTCCTATGGAGCGTGAGAGACGGTTGCTGTCGCCTTCGAGGAAGGTGCGGAACACCTGTTTGGGGTTCAGGTTGGAGTCTATATCCTGTCTCTCGCCCTTTGCCGCGGTGTCGTTCTTTCCTGTAATCCTCTCGGTGGGCTGAATGAGGGTAGGGGGGGCAAGGGTCTCGTCGGTGGATTCAAAGATCAGGCCTCCCTTCTTACCGCTCTGTTCCATCACCACATGCCAGTCGAGGCGAATCATGCCGAACGTGTTGCGTATGCCGTAGCGCAGTTCGGAGAGGTATCTCTTCTCTATCTCCTCGTAGATATACTGGCTGGGCACCTGTAACACGAGGGTCTTCGTGGCCATGCGGTATGCTTCAAAGGTGACATGCGAAAAGAGACGCTCATAATCTGTGGCGTCTATCGTCTCGCTGAAATACTTCTGGCATGAAGCCCAGAGTGTTTTTGTATCTTGTGTCACCTTATATTACTTGTCTTTCTTTCCGAAGACGGAGAAGTGTACGTATCTCTTAGGATGTGCTTTGAGGTCTATCAACAGAGAGTCGGCATCGGCCAGTGTTGCAGACAGGTTGTTATACATCGCCTTGTCGTGCAGCAGCAGTCCCAGCGAACCTTCTTTGCTGTTAAGCGTTTTGGTGAGGCTCTCCACGTTGCTCAGCGTATTGTCAATCTTCGTCATCGTTGTGTTGAAGTCAATATCGTTAAGCTTGGCCGTCATCGACTCGGTATTGGCCAAAGTATTGTTGGCGTGTGCCACAATGGCCGGCATGCCTGCATGTAGCTCCTTCATAAGGAAGTTCAGTTCCTCGGTGGTGAACTTCAGACTGGCCGTCATGCCGTCAAGGTTCTGCAGCATGCTGGCGATGGCAGGGCTGGCCAGGATGGTGTTGAGGTTGGTAAGGATGCTGTCGAGCTTCGGCACCATAGCCTTTACGGCAGGCATCATCTCGTTTACCTGCTGCATCATGCCGTGATCCTCCACGCCTTCTATCACGTCGCCGGGCTTGAGGCGCTGAGCTGCGGCCTTACCCATGATAAGGCTCACCTTCATGTTGCCCATCAGGTCGCTCTCAATCTTCGCCTTCGTGCCTACGGGGATGCGCAGGCGTGGGTCGATGTCGGCAAGGACGGTGATGGCTTCGCCCACGTGCTCGTAGTCGAACTGAATATCGGATATGGTACCCACCTTATAGCCGTTGGCAAAGATGGCCGTTGTCTTCGAAAGACCCTTCAGGTCTGTAAAACTCATCTTATATGTGTTGTTGCTGCCTATGGTTTGGCCTTTCAGAAAGTTCATTCCGAAATATAACAACACAGCCGCCACGATAACGGTCAATGCAATCTTTATTTCCCTTGTTAACCTCATGGTTTTGAATGTGTTTAGGATTTTATGTCTGTTGATTTACTTTCGCCCCGTTGTCTTTCGCCATTCTCTGAGGGCCTCGTTGATGTCCATCTTATGGCCGTCTTTGAAGGCTATGACGAAACATCCGCGGAAAGTGGGGTCCAGTTGCCTGCGCAGGTTGTTCATCTCATTAAAGTCTGCTGATTCTCCAATGGTGTATTTCACCATGCCGCCTTCCGTGTAGTATTCTGCATCCTTGCGGCCCTTAAAACGTGAGTCGTTCGTTTTCAGCACTATGTCAGATACGAATATCTGCACCTTGAACCGAAGGCCAGTGTTAACGGTAGGCTCTTGGGCGGGCACGTTGACGGACACTTCCTGAGCAGGAACGCTAACGGTAACGTTCTGAGAGGGAAGCTCTTTGGCCGGGACAGGAGCTGTGTTCTGTGCTACCTGCCTGTCCTCTCGGCTGTCGGGGAAGGCTGATGGCTCCTCGGGACTGTAGGTGATACCGTCATTGCTGTAGGTGCGCTTATATGCTATGAAGGCGTTGTAGATGCCTCGTGCGATGTTGTCGATAGAGGTGTCATTGTTCAGCAGTCGTTCCTCGTCGGGGGTGGAGATGAAGCCAAGTTCTATCAGGCAGCTGGGCATGGAGGTCTCTCTCAGTACCAGAAAACCGGCCTGCTTCACACCCTTGTTCGGTCTGCCGGCAGAGGAGCATACATTCGTTTGTACCAGCTTGGCAAGGTCTACGGAACGTTGCATATTGTTGTCCTGCAAGAACTCAAAGATGATATAGCTCTCAGAAGAGTTGGGGTCGAAGCCCTGATAACGCTCCTTGTAGTCCTTCTCCTGCAGGATTACCTCGTTCTCTCTCTTTGCCACCTCCAGATTGTCAGCAGCACGGTGCATACCCAGCGTATAGGTCTCCATGCCTCGCGAGATACGGCCCTTGGGCAGGGAGTTGGTGTGGATGCTGATGAAGAGGTCGGCCTTGGCCTTGTTTGCAATGTCGGCACGCCCGTGAAGGGTGACGAACACATCGCTCTTCCTTGTATATATCACCCTCACGTCGCGACAGTTGCGCTCCACATAACGCCCGAAGGCCAGTGCCACGTTGAGGTTTATCGTCTTCTCCTTGGAGAAAGCCCCCACGGCACCGGCATCATGTCCGCCGTGACCGGCATCAATGACCAGCGTGAAGGGCTTGGCCTCCACGCGGCCACATACCGTGGCCAGCAGGCAGAGCAGGGATATTAATATAAGGTTCGTGCGCATGAACTATAGTGCAGATGACGGCGACCGTCAAAAAGAATTGCCTGCAAATTTACAAAAATAATATGACATAAAGGCTGCTTGAGCGTAATTTTAGGATTTATTAAGGCTCTGACAAAAAAACTACACTTCCCCGTGGCGTATATAAAAATAATGTGTTACCTTTGCAATCTCCCAAACAAAACGATGCTTATACAGCAAATAACTCATCAATATAAAACATATCAACATGGCAAAACAACAGAACATGGGGCAGCAGCTCCAGATTGAAGTGTCTCCTGAAGTGGCAAAGGGCGTTTACAGCAACTTTGCCATCATCTCTCATTCTCATGCCGAGTTCATCATGGACCTGGCCTCCACCCTTCCCGGTACCCCCAAGGCACAGGTGGTGAGCCGCGTCGTCCTGGCTCCGGAGCATGCCAAGCGTCTCGCTATGGCTCTGCAGGAGAACATCATGCGCTATGAGCAGGAGTTCGGTGTGATACAACTGCAGCCAAGCCAACCCACGCCTCCACGCACGGCAAACCCCTTCGGTTCGCAGGGCGAGGCATAATCCTCAGGAAGAAATGTATATGATGAAGCGTTTTTTTTCAGTGCTGGTACTTCTTATGGGTGGCGTCCTGGCTATGTCGGCGCAGCCTGATGAAGCGAAGAAAGGTGACGGATGCTGTGCCCGTCAGGCTCAATGCAAGAGGGTGCAGGGTAAGACGCTCTCGCTGAAGATGCCGTGCAAGCTGCTCAGCGGCGTTACGGAGCGTGAGTATTCGGTGTATCTGCCTGGCAGCTACGACACTGACACGTCGCGGCGCTATCCTGTGCTCTACCTGATGCATGGTGGTGGCGGGGCGCATACCGACTTTGAGCACTATAACCGCCTCAGCCGCGTGGCCGACAGCCTGGCATGCTGCGGCGTGACGGGAGAGATGATTGTTGTCATGCCAGAGGGTAACCAGCAGCACATGATGTATTTCAATACGCAGGTGGGCAGGGCCGGAGCTCCCGACTGGCAGTATGAGGATTATTTCTTCAAAGAGCTGATGCCGTATATTGCACAGCAATACCGTGTGCGTGCCGGCAAGGGCAACTGTGCCATTGCGGGCTTCTCGATGGGAGGCGGTGCGGCAACGGTCTATGGGCTACACCATCCCGAGTGCTTCTCTATGGTTTACGACATCTCAGGGTATCTGCGACGCCAGCATCTGGACTTTCTGAAGAACGACCCCTCTGCCGAATGGCGACAGCAGGCCATTGCCGACAACGACCCCGTGGTGCGCGTAGAGCAGGGCACGGAGGCCGAGGTGGCAGCATGGAAGCAGGTGGATTGGAAGATTTGCGTTGGCGACCATGACTTCACACTGCAGAGCAACATGGATCTGGCAAAGGCCTTTCTGAGCAAGGAGATACCTTTCTCGATGTTTGTTGACGAGGGATGGCATGACGGCAAATGGGTGTCGCCGGCTCTCATCGACGTGCTGAAGCGTGCTGACAAGAACTTTAATCACTAACTCAACTTTCGCATGTCTATAACGACCACGAATTACGCGAATTACACGAATTTGCTTCGCACTGCAAATAACTTTATTCGGTTTAA
>CAJOOC010000058.1 GCA_905236165.1 uncultured Prevotella sp.
AAACATGGAATACATAAAATCAGCAGTCTGTCAGGCAATTACGGGAATAATCTCCACGTTCGTCTCACCCTTGATTTCTTGGTTATAATCCCCTATCGTCGTCACCTTTCGTGTTCTATTCATATACGTAACCTCATCTGGAATAACGACATTACCTTTATATATATAATCAGAAGGATATCTAGCCACCTCCAGTTCCAATCCATCATTGATGTAATTGTAATAGATGGTTACGCCATCAGAATTCTTTACCTCAATGTCATAGGCAAAAGCCTTTGCTCCAACCATGCTCATAAGCACAGTGAGCAGAAATGTGAGTTTAATTTGTTTCATAATATTTGATCTTAGGCGAATAGGGACAGGAACTTTTTGCCCTTCCCTATCCCCTCACTTTTTAGGTTCCTCTTTGCGTACCCGCTTAACCGTATGTTTTATCTTACCTATGAAGAAGTTGATCTCCAATGAGGACTCGGTCTCTGCGGTCTGCAGGTCGGGCATCACAATGTCTGACAGGACTTCGCCAAAGTGTTGCATCTTGGTCTTCTGAACCTCCTTATCGGACTCGTTGTGCAGAGCCAGAAGCTCACGCTTCAACTCACGGACCTTGGCAAAGGTCTCGATAATGGCGAATGTGACATTACGTGCCTTATCACCCTTCAAGATAGTAGCCAACATATATAAGCCACGATCGGTGAAGACTTTGGTTGTGCTGCGGCTCTTAGGTGATACGTTTGTGGTCAAAACTTTTGATCGCAAATCACGTAACTCGCTCTTACTCAGCTCGAACATATAACGCGAAGGGAACTTGTCAGGATTGTTGCGGACAGCCTGGTTCACCTCTCTGGTCTCCACACCATAAAGTGCAGCCACATCTGCATCTGCAATCACTTGCAGATCCCGGATGACGGCTATTTAGTCTTCTACCTTTTGGATGTTAATTGCCAATGCGGTATCGTTCTTCTTTGCTAGATCTCACATATAGATTGTTGTTCCTTTCCAGAAAGCCGGTCAAATATTTTGACCACCTCTACTTTTTCTTATCTGTCAAATTTCTCACTTGTTTTGTTGTAAAGCCCGTTTCTTTTGCAGGTCTGCAAATCAGCGGGACTCTTTGATCACTAAGTGATGACCGAACCGCCCCCTGATTTGCTTTAATACAATATGAAAGGTTGTGCCTACAATGCTTCGAGCATGCGCTTTATCACCACCTCGGCAGAGATTTCGCGGTTGGCGGCTTCGGGTATCACGAGTGAGTTGGGGCTCTCGATGACATCGTCGGTGACGATGAGTCCGCGACGCACAGGGAGACAATGTAGGAACTGTCCGTTGTTGGTCCATGACATGTGCTCGGCATCGACGGTCCAATGGGCCATAGCCTTGTAGTCGTGCAGTATCTTGCCATAGTCGGCAGGATTGGTGACGCCTGGGCAGCTCCAGTTCTTTGCATATATGAAGTCGGCACCTTCGAAGGCTTTCTTTTGGTCGTACTCCACCTGTGCCTGACCGATGAAGCGCGGGTCGAGTTCATAGCCTTCGGGATGGGTGATGACGAGGTCTACATCGGGTGCAGCGAGCATCCATTCTGCGAAGCTGTTTGGCACGGCCTGAGGCAAGGAACGGCAGTGGGGTGCCCACGTTAGAACGGCCTTGACGCGCTCGGTGCGCTTATGCTCCTCTATGGTGAGAAGGTCGGCAAAGGCCTGCAGAGGGTGTACCGTCGCCGTCTCCATAGCGAAGACGGGCTTGCCGCTATACTGCACGAACTGGTTGACGATGGTCTCGGCATAGTCGTATTCACGGTCGGTGAGTCCGGCAAAGGAGCGAATACCTATAAGGTCGCAGAAGCTCCCCATGACGGGTATGGCCTCAAGGAGGTGCTCACTCTTGTCGCCGTCCATTACGACGCCGCGCTCCGTCTCCAGTTTCCATGCTCCGGCATTGACATCGAGCACGATGACGTTCATGCCGAGGTTCATGGCTGCCTTCTGCGTGGAGAGGCGAGTGCGGAGCGAATTATTGAAGAATACCATCAGGAGCGTCTTGTTCTTGCCAAGATGCTGAAAGGCATAGCGGTCTTTCTTTACCTGACGTGCCTCATCGAGGGCGGTGGTGATGTCGCCGAGGTCTTTTGCGTTGAAGAAAGTTTTCATATCTTACATTAATGTTATTGTACCTTATTATGTATGGAAGGGAAAGAAAATAAAGAGGTTTCCCCGTTCAGTGTGCAAAATTAGCACTTTTTTTTGGGAAAAGAGCAAAAACTATTCTTAAATAACAAAAAAATGCTTGCGTAAATGCAAAATTATTGTTACTTTTGTACGCCAATGGATATTATGTCGCCACAACAGACTATGCAAAACCAAGAAGCCCGGCCTCATGTGATGGGTATTCTCAACTGCACTCCCGACTCATTCTTCGCAGGCAGCCGGAAGCAGACGGAGCAGGAGATAGCCTCTCGGGCCACTGCCATCCTTGAAGAAGGTGGCGACATCATCGACGTTGGAGCATACTCCACCCGCCCGGGTGCTACCGAGGTGAGTCTTGAGGAGGAGATGAGGCGCATGCGCCACGCCCTTCAGGTGATACATCGCGAGCAGCCCAGCGCCACGCTGAGCATCGACACGTTCAGGCCGGAGGTGGCCCGCATGGCTGTGGAGGAGTATGGGGCACAGATTATCAACGATGTCTCTGAGGGTATGTACCTGGAGGAGATGGCAGCCATAGGAGTGACCTACGTGCTGATGTCGGTGCAGCCCGACATGCCCTCGACGCTGCAGGTCTTCCGCGAGAAGGTGGCGCGGCTGAGGCAAAGCGGTTGCAACAGCATCATCCTCGACCCGGGCTTCGGCTTCGGCAAAGACGTCATTGACGGCAACTATGCCATGCTTCGGCAACTTCACGAGGTGAAGGAGTCATTCCCCGAATTGTCCCTCTTGGCAGGGATGAGCCGCAAAAGAATGGTGTGGCAGCTCTTAGGATGCCAGCCCGAGGATGATGCCGCCCTGCACGGCACGCTACTGCTGAATGCCATAGCCCTGCAACAGGGAGCAGACATCCTGAGGGTACACGATGTGAAGGCGGTTGCCGACACAGTAAAGATAATGCGCCAGTTCTCTTTTTGTTAATTTGTTAATTCGTTAATTTGTTAATTCGACTTTGTTTTTCTCTTTCGGCATAAAGGACGCCATAGACATACTGCTCGTAGCAGTGCTGCTCTACTACATCTACCGGTTCATGCGCGAGTCGCGAACCAGTAACGTGTTCAGCGGAGTGCTGGCCTTCATCATTATGTGGCTCGTAGTAGCCAAGGTGCTCGACATGCGCATGATGGGAGCCCTGCTCGACCAGTTCTTCAACGTGGGAGTGCTGGCACTCATCATTCTCTTTCAGGAGGAGATTAGGAAATTCCTCTTCCGCCTGGGAGAGCAGCAGCGCCTGCGTGCCATCTTTAACTGGTTTGTGAAGAAGGAGGAGGACATCGACAGCGTAGACCGCAAGACCATCCTCCCCATCGTCATGGCCTGCATCAATATGGGCAAGGCAAAATGCGGAGCGCTGATAGTGATAGAGCGCGGCACGCCCCTTGACGACATCGTGGAAACGGGCGACAAGGTGGATGCCAACATCAACCAGCGCCTCATAGAGAACATCTTCTTCAAGAACTCCCCCCTGCACGATGGTGCATTGATAATAAGCAAGAAGCGCATCAAGGCCGCTGGCTGCATACTGCCCGTGAGCCATAACCTCGACATCCCCCGCGAACTGGGCCTCAGACACCGTGCCGCTATGGGCATCTCGCAGGAGTCTGACGCCCTGGCCATCGTAGTGTCAGAAGAGACGGGGCGCATCTCCGCCGCCGTAAGGAGCCAGTTCAGGCTGCGCCTCTCAGCAGAACAGTTGGAGGCTTTACTGACAGAAGAATTGCAATAGCATTTATTCATATACTTAATATTCATTCAATAACCCATTAAAACTATGAGCTTAATTGAACAGATTGTAGCGCGCGCAAAGGCAAACAAGCAGCGCATCGTGCTCCCTGAAGCAGAAGAGGAGCGCACACTCATTGCAGCCGACAAGGTGCTGGAGCAGGAGATAGCAGACCTTATCCTCATCGGCAACCCCGCAAAGGTAGAGGCTCTGGCCAAGGAGCATGACCTGAAGAATATCGGCAAGGCAACACTCATCGACCCCGAGAACTACGAGAAGTCTGAAGAGCTGGCACAGCTGCTGCAGAAGCTTCGCGAGAAGAAGGGCATGACAATAGAGAAGGCTCGCGAGCTGGTTAAGAACCCACTCTATCTGGGCTGTATGATTATCAAGACGGAAGGTGCCGACGGCCAGATCTCTGGTGCTCTGTCAACAACCGGCGACACGCTGCGCCCTGCACTGCAGATTATCAAGACCGCTCCCGGCATCACATGCGTCAGCGGTGCTATGCTGATGATTACCGACAAACCCGAATATGGAGAGAATGGCGTGCTGGTATTTGCCGACGTTGCCGTTACCCCAATGCCCGATGCCAACCAGCTGGGACAGATAGCTGTCTGCACCGCTCAAACGGCTCGCTCGGTGGCAGGCTTCGATGATCCACGCGTGGCTATGTGCTCCTTCTCCACGAAGGGCTCTGCGGCCCATGAGGTAGTGGACAAGGTGGTAGAGGCTACGAAGATTGCCAAGGAGCTTGACCCATCACTCAAGGTGGACGGCGAGCTGCAAGCTGACGCAGCACTCGTGCCTGGCGTAGGCTCGAAGAAGGCTCCCGGCTCAGAGATAGCAGGCAAGGCCAACGTGCTCGTATTCCCTAACCTGGAAGTGGGCAACATCGGCTACAAACTCGTGCAGCGTCTCGCTGGCGCAACAGCCCTCGGCCCAATCCTCCAGGGCATAGCACGCCCCGTCAACGACCTCTCACGCGGTTGCTCCGTAGAAGACATCGTCAACCTCGTAGCCATCACAGCCTGCCAGGCCATGGACGCTAAGAAGTGAAGACACTGAACCTTTTACTTGGACAGAAATTATAATAATTAATATTGAAAGAAATTGGAATAATAAGAATAATTTCCTAACGGAAGTAGCTCGGTGCTTATCTTCACTTTGTGATATAACAGCAATGACGCGACAAGAGTATAAGGATATACTACAAGATGTACATTGATTACTAATAATAATTATTCTAATTATTCCAATTTCTTTCCTTTTCAGTCTGTGACTATTTCTTTCTAATTTACCACAATTACTTATTATGAAGATACTTGTTTTGAACTGCGGTTCATCGAGCATTAAGTATGCTCTCTACAACATGGACGACAACAGCGTCATGACGAGTGGCGGCGCAGAGCGCGTGGGCCTCGATGGTGCTTTTGTCAAAGTAAAGCTCGCTAATGGCGAGAAGAAACAGATTATGCACGATATCCCCGAGCATACAGAGGGCGTGAAGTTTATCTTCTCACTGCTCACCGATCCCGAGATAGGTGTCATCAAGAGCCTCGACGAGATTGATGCCGTGGGACATCGCATGGTGCATGGCGGCGAGAAGTTTGCCGAGTCAGTAGTCATCACCCCCGAGGTGGTTGAAGCCTTCGAGGCTGTCAGCGACCTGGCTCCGCTCCATAACCCCGCAAACATGAAGGGTGTCAACGCAGTATCAGAGCTCATGCCCGGCCTGCCACAGGTGGGTGTCTTCGATACTGCCTTCCATCAGACCATGCCTCCAAAGGCATATATGTATGCCGTGCCTTATGAGCTGTATGAGAAGTATGGCGTGCGTCGCTATGGCTTCCACGGCACCTCACACCGCTACGTCAGCAAGCGTGCCTGCGAGTTCCTCGGAATACCACAGGAGGGTTGCAAGATGGTTACCGCACACATCGGTAACGGTGGTTCGCTGGCTGCCGTTGTTGACGGCAAGTGTGTAGACACCACGATGGGTCTCACTCCTCTGGAGGGTGTCATGATGGGTACCCGCTCAGGCGACATCGACGGTGGTGCCGTGACATTCATCCAGAAGAAGCTGGGGTTGGATGCTGACGGTATCTCCAACCTGCTGAACAAGAAGTCGGGTGTGCAGGGCCTCTGCGGATTCTCTGACATGCGCGACGTGGCTAACGCTGCCGACAACGGTGACCAGAAGGCACTCGTGGCAGAGCAGTCATATTTCTATCGCATCAAGAAGTATATCGGTGCATACGCTGCTGCAATGGGCGGCATCGACGTTCTCGTGTTCACCGCCGGCGTGGGCGAGAACCAGTCAAGCATGCGCGAGGCAGCCTGCGAGGGCATGGAGTTCATGGGCATCAAGCTCGACAAGGATGTTAACAACCAGATCCACGGCAAGGAAGCCGTCATCTCTACTCCAGACTCAAAGGTTAAGGTAGTAGTTATCCCAACCGACGAGGAGCTGATGATTGCCACCGACACAATGGCTCTCGTGAAGTAATAACCATCAAAAGCAATAGGCGGGGACCACATTTATTTCACGCCTTAAAATGATAAAGCAACCCCCTGCAGGTGCAATGCCTACAGGGGGTTAGCTTTTTATATATAAATAAGGTATAGGGAACAGGTCGCTCCCCTACCCAGTTCTTGTGCTGCGGCTTACTTGAAGTAGCGGTTGAAGAGTCCCTCGAAGCCCTTACCGTGACGAGCCTCATCCTTCGCCATCTCATGAACGGTATCGTGGATGGCATCCCAACCTGCTGCCTTGGCATTCTTGGCAATGCGGAATTTATCCTCGCAGGCACCTGCCTCAGCATTCATACGCTTCTCAAGGTTGGTCTTGGTATCCCAAACCACATCACCCAGCAGCTCTGCAAACTTGCTGGCATGCTCTGCCTCTTCCCATGCATAGCGCTTGAAAGCCTCTGCTACCTCGGGATAGCCCTCACGGTCTGCCTGACGGCTCATGGCCAGATACATACCGACCTCTGTGCACTCGCCCAACCAATGGGCATTGAGATCCTTACGCATCTCTTCGTCAATACCGTAGTCGTTGGCAATGCCTATAACATGCTCCTGAACAAACTGGATGCCACCAACCTGCTCCTCAAGCTCCTTAAACTTTGATGCCGGAACACCACACTGTGGGCACTTTGCAGGAGCCTCGTCGCCTTCATGAACGTAACCGCATACGGTACAGATGAATTTCTTTTTCATAGTTCTTCTAATTTTGTTAATTGATAAAGTATTTATAATGTCCTTGTAGGTTTCGTTGGCAAAGATACGAAGATTTTTCTGTATTTCAACATCACAGAACCGCACCTATTCACTTTTTAAGAATTTATAACTAAAAAGAATTACCCTAATAGCGTTTTTTTTCGTATCTTTGCGACTAAATTCAGAAAAAGGAAGTCCGATAAACAACAAAACCAAACAACAAAACTATACTTATGAAACCAACAATCACACCAGACATTCTCTACATCGGCCAGGACGATGCCGATCTGCGTCTGTTTGAGTCACAGTATGTAGTGCCCGAAGGCATGTGCTACAACTCATACCTCATCATGGATGAGAAGGTTGCCATCATGGACACCTCCGACCGTCGCACCCTTGAAGCCTGGAAGACCGACCTTACCGAGGCACTGGCAGGCCGCACGCCCGACTATCTCATCATTCACCACATAGAGCCCGACCACGCCAGCGGCATTGCAGAGGTTCTGAAGATGTATCCCGACATAAAGCTGGTATGCTCTGCCAAGGCGCAGACGATGCTCCCGCTATACTTCCCCGACAGCGACTTGTCAGAGAGGGTTATGACCGTGAAGGAGTATGACACTCTTTCACTGGGCAAGCACGAGCTAAAGTTCATCATGGCACCGATGGTGCACTGGCCCGAGGTGATGACCACCTATGACGCTACAGACAAGGTGCTGTTCTCTGCCGACGGTTTCGGAAAGTTCGGTGTCATCGATGCCGACCCCGATGACTGGGCCTGCGAGGCACGCCGCTACTACTTCAACATCTGCGGAAAATACGGAGCACCGGTATCGACGCTGCTCAAGAAAGCCTCCGCACTGGAGATAGAGCAGATTCTGCCGCTCCACGGACCCATTCTGAAGGGTGAGATGCTTAGCGAGGCGCTGCGTCTCTATGGTATCTGGAGTCAGTATGGTGTGGAGACAGAGGGTGTGTTCATTGCCCATGCCTCCATCCACGGCAACACCAAGGAGGCTGCAGAGAAGCTGGCGGAGATATTGAAGGAGAAAGGCTGTAAGAAGGTGGCCATCAGCGACCTCACGCGTGAGGATCAGGCCGAAGCTATCGAGGATGCCTTCAAATACGGCAAGATTGTGCTGGCAGCCTCAAGCTATGATGCAGGGCTGTTCCCACCGATGTATGACTTCATACACCATCTGCAGATCAAGGCTTGGCAGAAGCGCGAAGTAGGCCTCATCGAGAACGGCTCCTGGGCTCCCAGCGCAGGGCGCGTAATGACGCAGATGCTGCAGGAGATGAAGGATATCACCATCAAGGGCAACACCGTCACGGTGCGTGGTAAGATGAAGTCCTGCGACCTCTACGCCCTCGAGGAACTGGCAGAAGCGCTGATGGCATAACACCTTCAGACCGCGATTTACGCGAATTTTGGCTTCGCTTTAATAACGACCGAGAATTACGCGAATTGCACGAATTTGGCTTCGCATGAGCAACTGACTCAATTAACGAAGAATTCGTGTAATTCGCGTAATTCTTCACACATTGTTCATTATCAGCGGAGTTCAGGCGAGCATGGCTCGGAACGTGGTCGTTACAGACATACGAAACTTTAGTCTTTTATTTTACCCTAAACACCCAGATGCCTATCTGCACTGGGTGCTTCGACATATAATTCTGCAACGTCATGGGCTCAAGGACCACTTTCTTTTGTATCTGCGACGCGTTGAGCAGGTGCAACTTGCCGTCCTTGCCCCATTCGGCAATGCCGATATGCACGGTGTCAAGGCCCTTCTTTTTTGTGGCAATGGCAAGGATATCACCATTCCTGACGTAACGCATCTTCGATTGGGACAGTCCCAGTGAGGCCTGCGGGATATATAGCATGGTCTTGCCATTGGTGGCTTTCTCATGCTCACCGATGAGCTTTATAGCTTTGGCATCGCCCTTCAGCATCTTATAGCTGTCAGGGTGGCGCGTCATCCAGTTGATGTTGATGGCCTGGCGTTTTATGAACGAAGCCCTCGACTTGTCTTCATCGATGGGCCACGATATAATACCCAAACGTCTGTTGCTCTCAGCCCACCATTGGAAATAATGATTACGGCTGGGATAGCCGTTCATCTTGCCGCCTTCGTAGCGTATGCGGGT
This sequence comes from uncultured Prevotella sp., assembly GCA_905236165.1. Taxonomy (GTDB): domain Bacteria; phylum Bacteroidota; class Bacteroidia; order Bacteroidales; family Bacteroidaceae; genus Prevotella. Next base: position 9,304 of record CAJOOC010000058.1, read on the forward strand.
AAGGTTGCGGCAGAAGTCCTGCCACCTTATGGAGCCGTCCTTGGTGGTAAGACAGAGTGCCAGCACCGTTTCTACATACGTGGTGCAATCCAACTCACGCAGGTTCACGACGAGGCGTTCCGTAGGGTTCACCTCCAAGGTGTGAGCCACATAGGGTACGCCAAGAAGCTTGTGGCCGTAAAACAACATCAAAGCCCCACTCCGTCTCTCCCCAGAGGAAGGGGGATAAGCTTTGAGTCCCTCCGAGAGCAGTCTCACAACAGTAAGACTGTCGGCATGGGGTTTGGCCACGCAGAAAAGGTTGAGAGAACCTAACAGGAATACTATAAATAGAGCGATATGTCGCATGAATATGTTTGCGGACATAATTCGTTAATTGGTTAATTCGTCCCACGCTGCCTGCGCCATCGCCTCGTAGGCCTTCTCGCTTGGATGCAGGTGGTCACCAGAGTCGAATCCTGGTGCGAAAGCCCTGTGATCATTTGCATCACACACCGCAGCATCGAAGTCTATGCAGCCATCGAAAATCTCTGAGGTACGGAGCCATTGGTTGAATGCATTGCGCATCTCCTCACGTTTCTCATTGTATGTACGCCAGCCGTAGATAGGCAGCAGCGTGCCGCTCCACACCTTCAGCCCAAGTGTCTTCGACGGTTCCACATACAGTTCCTCTACGCCCCTCTGCATCTCCTCGACGGTGGGCAGGTCGCTCCATGGGCGGAAAGGATTGACATCCGTACCCACAGGATGTATGATGTCATTGATGCCATGCTGAATGATGACATCTGTAGCGCCTGCCACGTTAATTTCTATCGGGAAACGCGTGGAGCCCTTCAGTCCATAGGCCTGATAGGTGATGCAGTCATACTGACGCAGTATGCGGGTACCACTCACGGCGCGGCGAATGATGGAGACATTGGAGCCGAAAGCCAGCATGGAGAGATAGTCGGGCCACGACTGCGCCGTGATGGAGTCGCCGTAGCACACGACGGCACGGTTCTGCTCCTCAGTGAGGATGTCGATGGTATTGAGGAAATAGAACCAGTTAGTCTTGCGTGTCAGGTCAAGGGGCAGCGTCTCAGCCTCTGCATAGTCGCCATAAGAATAGAACCCATGCGACAGCGGTCCCGTGATGAGCGTGCCGCTGTTCATCTGGGTGTAACCGGCGAAATACATGCTCACCTCAACCATGTCGCCACGTCTGACGGGGTAGTCTATGGCATCACTCTCCGTCTCCTTGCCAGGCATGAGTACGGTGCTGGCATTACCGTTAAATGTTATGGGTACACGACCGGCGAAAGCCTTGGTAAGAGATACGGGCTCCGTGCCGGTGAGGTTGGAAAAACGGAAACGCAACTGAGAGCCGTCGAAGCTCATCCTGACGGGATAGCGCAGGGTGATATCCTTGGCATAGACACACTCACGACGGTCGGTTATTGACGTGGCATTGCCCCAGCAGGCAACCCACTTATTGTATTGAGTATTTTGCATCAGGAATTGAGATATATGTGCAAAGGTACTATTAAGTCATGAGATGTGCAAGAAAAAGAAAAGAAAAACCGCCACTTTTTCTTCATTTTTCTTGCCTATATGGATTAATTTGCATAATTTTGCAGGGAATACCGATAAAAGCCCTATGAGCAACGAAACCATAAAGTCCGCCGCCATACAATGCTTCACCGATGAGGCCGAGGCCATCCTGGCTCTCATTCCACGTCTTGACGACAATTTCCCACGTGCCGTTGAGATGATATACCAATGCCAAGGAAAGGTCATCGTCACTGGTGTGGGCAAGAGCGGACATGTGGGTGAGAAGATAGCATCTACGCTGGCATCGCTGGGTACGCCCTCCTTCTTCCTCAACCCCTTGGATGCCTTTCATGGCGACCTGGGCATGATAGCCCCCGGCGATGTGGTGATGGCCATCAGCTATAGCGGGAATACCGACGAACTGCTGCGGTTTATACCCCTGCTCATTGAGCGCCAGATACCTATTATAGGCATCTCGGGCAACAGCGAGTCGCTGCTGGCCAGGTACTCGGCCTGCCATCTGGACATTCGCGTGGACCATGAGGCCGACCCGCTGAACCTCGCACCCACATCCTCCACGGCCACCACTATGGCGATGGGCGATGCGCTGGCTTGCGCACTGGCGGAGATACGACAGTTCAAGGCTGACGACTTTGCACAGTTCCACCCTGGCGGTACGCTGGGCAAGCGCCTCCTTTCACATGCGAGGGATTACATGGTGACGGAGAACCTGCCCATAGTATCTCCTGACACGAAATTTGTCGATGCCCTCATCACCGTTACCGGCGGAAAGCTGGGATTGGCGATAGTGCTTAATGAAAAAGGTTCCCTCACCGGCATCATCACCGACGGCGATGTGCGCCGCGCCGTGCAGAGATACCAACGCAACATGTTCGACATCACCGTGGCCGACGTGATGACCCCTAACCCCAAGACCTGCCGCCCGGAAACAAACCTCTCGCAGGTGGACGAGATGCTGCGCCGCCACAACATCCACGCCCTCGTGGTGACAGACAGCAATGGCAACGTGGTAGGCATCATCGACTCCTTCCGCGTGATGAGCTAAAGAAACAAACGAGATAAAGAGATATGAACATTGCAGTTATCATAGCCGGCGGTTCCGGCAACCGCATGGGGCAGGACATTCCCAAGCAGTTTATACACTTACACGACAAGCCTATCCTCATCTACACCCTTGAGGGCTTTCAGCAACATGACATGATAGATGCCATTGAAGTCGTGTGTATTGATGGCTGGGAAGCCGTAGTGCAGGCCTATGCCAACCAGTTCTGCATAGATAAACTGAAATGGATAGTCAAGGGAGGTAATTCTGCCCAGGAATCCATCCGCAACGGGATATACAACCTGGAGGGCAAGGCATCGCCTGAAGACGTGATAATAATCCACGATGGTATCAGGCCGATGATTGACGACACCGTACTCACCGATGTCATAGAAAAGGCGCAGCAGTATGGAAATGCCGTCACATCCATGCCTTACAACGAACAGATATTCGTCATTAGCAAGGATGACAGCGACACAACGACACAGTTCATCCCACGCGAGACACTGCGCAGGGTCTCTACACCACAGGCATACCGCTTCGACCTCGTTGACGAGAAATACCATGAAGCCTTCGAGAAAGAGATCGGCATCTACGGCTCACACTATACCAATACGATGATGGTGGAATTGGGTGTGCGCCTGCATTTCGCAAAGGGCTCCGACAAAAACATCAAGCTAACCACGAAAGATGACCTGGAACTCTTCAAAGGCTATCTGATGAAAGGAAAGGAGACCTGGCTGAAATGAACAAAGAACACGAACTCTACAAGGAAGATATCAGAAGGCTCCTATCCTCGGAAGGCTTCAACGCCCTTCACAAAAAAACTTTTCTTATCACTGGAGCCACAGGCATGGTGGGCACGATGCTTGTCGATGTCCTGATGGCACTTGGAGATGTCAAGGTATATGCCGTAGGGCGCAACAAGGAGAAAGCCGCTGAGAGACTTGGAGAATACTATGGCTCCGACCTTTTTTCTTTCATCGAGCAAGACGTGAGTAAGCCACTGCCCGTCATAACAGCAGACTATATCATACCACTGGCCAGCAACACCCACCCACTTGCTTATTCACAGTATCCTGTCGAGACTATGCTAACCAACATCAAAGGTGTTGAACACGCATTGGAGCTTGCCGTTCGCTGTCACGCGAAACTCATCTACCCTTCCACTGTTGAGGTGTATGGCAATGCGAGGGGTACAGACGTCTTCACCGAGGACTATACCGGACAGTTGAACCTTGCCACCAGCCGTGCCTGTTACACAGAATCGAAACGTACGGCAGAGGCATTATGCCAGTCTTACATAGCAGAGAAAGGAGCCCAAGTCGTCATAGCACGTCTGTGCCGCATCTTCGGACCTACGATGCTGATGTCCGACAGCAAGGCCTCATCGCAGTTCATCAAGAAGGCCATCGACAACGAGGACATTGTCTTGAAGTCTGAGGGGAAGCAATATTTCTCTTACACCTACGTGGCTGATGCCGTTGCCGGCCTGCTCACCGTCTTGCTGTATGGCGAGAACGGAATGGCATATAATGTCAGCAGCGAGAAGACCAACGTCCACCTTAGAGACTTTGCACAGATGTGTGCTGACTATAACGGCAGGAAAGTAGTTTTCGACCTACCCACGGAGACTGAGGCCAGGGGCTATTCTGTGGCTATGCAGGCCATAATGTCAAACGAGCGTATCAAGGGTATAGGCTTTACACCATACTATAATATGGCCGATGCCGTAAGACGAACAATAGAGATATTAAAGGCAAACTGACCCAAACATAACAACAGATATGACTATATCAGGCGAAAACATAACACTGACGCGACACGAACTCAACTCTATCGTTGAGGATGCCGTACTGAAGGCCTTGAAGAAGATTGCCCCGCAAAGCGTCACATCCATAGACGAGACAGACCACCATACACGCCATATCGTAAGCCGCGACTTCACCCCAGAAGAGTATGAAGAGGCCATGCGCGTCATGGCAGCGAACAGGGGCAAGGGGGATGAGCCAAAAGTTGGAATCTTCTGGTATGACGTGGATAACAATGAACTCTTCGGGGTAGTGTCCCACAAGGTGTCAGACTACAGCAAACCGAATGCAGGAGGAGGACTGGTCACATGCTCCGAGATGCATGAGGATATATGGAAGAAGGCATACAACAAGCAGAAGTATCATGGAGGCATCGGCCCATTCACTGGAGCATATCAGGACAAGCCAAGGGGAAGGGTCTTCTACTCTCCAAAGTCTGACCGCTTCACAATTGCCGTAGGCAGCTGGTTCAACACACATCAGGAGGCATACGACCTCATAATCCAAGAGTTTGACCTGCCTGAAGACCGCACCGACACCACATACGGTGAACACTGGAACATCGGCCAGACATGGAGATAACAATAACAACTAACATCATAGGAAAATGTACAACAACAGAGTGGTAGTCTATACCAGCGGAACATTCGGCATGTTTCACAGTAATCATGAATAAGAACTTGGAAAAATACATGCAGGGGCACCTTGCCGCCGTTCAGAATAAAGAGTTCCGCATCCTATGCGCCATTCGTGACATCTGTGAACGCAACAACATAGACTACTGGCTTGACGGCGGCACATGTCTCGGTGCCGTCAGACATGGTGGTTTCATTCCCTGGGATGACGACATCGACATAGCGATGCGCCGAGAAGACATGCCACGCTTTGCCGAGGCAGCAAAAAGAGAACTGCCGGAGGGACTGTTCCTGCAGACGAACGAGACAGACCCTACCTACACCCATCCGATGATAAAGGTCAGGGACATGAACTCCCTGATGGTGGAGTTTAGCGATGACTTCTCCCGTCCATACCAAAAGGGACTGTTTGTGGATATCTTCCCAATGATACCATATCCTACAATATCGAGGAGTCTGTGCAAGAAAATAGCGAAGGGGTTCTGCAAGGCTAATGGCATTATGAGCAAGCCACACACCTATTCATGGCGCTCTGTGGCAGAGCTGTTTTGGTTTGGGGCAAAGCGAATATACTACAGGTCGCTTTGGTCGCTATTTAATATAATAAAGAAGAAGGACACCTACTACAGCAATACCCTTGCAGAATGCGGATATGGCATCATGCACAGGCAAGACTCCATCTTCCCTACCAAGCCTATCATGTTTAACGGTGAGACATTCCGAGGTCCTGCCAACCCCGACGCATATCTTAAAGACCTGTACGGCGACTACATGCAGCTGCCCCCGGAGGACAAGCGCAAGGGACACGCAGCCTTCTATATTGAGAACCTGATATGAGAATATACTTCCACCATAATCAGAACCTTAACTACATCTGGAGGCAGTGGGAACAGGGTAAGTTCCCCAGCCACCTGCTTTATGGTGCCACACACTTAAGCCGCTTTGGCATAGATGTCATTCTGCATCAGTTCACCAATCAGGAAAGGTCACGCCTATCACGTGCTCTCGATACCATCAAGCAGATAGCCCGCTGCAAAGAGCATTTCGATGCTATCTATGCCACGCGCTATAACGGCATTGAGTTCATGATACTACTCCGTGCACTCGGCCTTTACCGGAAGCCCATCATCGTGTGGCAGCACCAGCCCATAGAGAGGTCACGCTCCTGGTGGAGAAACCTCGCCTCAAGGTTCTTCTTCAGAGGCATCGACCATCTGTTCTTCTTCAGCGAGAGGCTGATGAACCTATCCGTCGCATCAGGAAAGATACGTGCCGGCCAGGCATCGGTCTGTCCATGGGGGGCAGATCTGGACTTCTATGACAGGCTGATGAGCGAGAATAATACGGTACGGCATGCGGGGTTCATCTCCACTGGCAAGGAGAATCGCGACATGCCCACGCTCCTCTCAGCCTTCAGAAACTGTCCCGACACACGCCTAACCCTTATCACCGCTGCGAGATGCTGTGACACCGACTATGAGGAGATGCTGTCCCGCGAAGAACTGCCAGGCAATGTCACCCTCACCATAAACCGCGACATGTGGATACCAGAGCTGGCACTGAGAATCTGGCCGCACCAATGCGTCTGCATCTGTTGCAAAGAGACCAACTACACCGTAGGGCTCACCACCCTGATAGAGGCACTGGCATTCGGTTTCCCCGTCATCATCTCAAGGAATCCCAATCAGCCTTTCGATGCACAGGAGAAAGGCTGTGGCTTTAGCGTGCCCTACGGCGACGTGGAAGGATGGAAGAAAGCCATCCGCTTCATCACCGACAATCCCGAGGAAGCCCGCCAAATGGGACAGCGCGCCCGCTCACTGGCAGAGACGACCTATAACATAACGAACTGCGCAGCCATCGTAGCAGAAACAATCAAGGCGGCAGTGACACATTATGCACCCTTTCGGGGGCAAAAGGCTTAAAGAAATATAAAATTGCACCCTTTCGGTGGCAAAGTTATGTAATTATCATTGTTTTTTATTAAATTTGCACCCGATAAGGACTACTTTTTATGGAACCAAACAGAATTTCACGCACCATAAAGGCACTACGCAAACAATACAACCTGACGCAAGAGGATTTGGCTTTTAAGTCTGGCGTAGGCTATCGCTTCATCCGCGAACTGGAACAAGGCAAGCCCACTGTGCGACTTGACAAGGTCAATCAAGTGTTGCAACTCTTCAGCATGGAGCTGGCACCAGTAGAACAAGAAAGGGATGAGTCATGAGACAGGGCATAGTATTCGTTTCCGGCATAAAAGCGGGAATCATCAGCGAGAACATCGACCATTCGTTCATTACCGAAGAACAGAAAGGCGCATTCAAGTCTATCATAGACAACCGACTGGATACTCTCAAAGGATAAAAACCTTTACTCATGCAACCATACAACACCGACATAAGCGTACTGATGCTGTTCCATGCCAGGCCGGATAATTTCTCGCAGGTGTGGGCAGAAGTGAAGAAGGCACGTCCCTCACGGCTGTTCCTCTTTCAGGATGGGCCGCGCATGACGAATGCCGAGGGGATGGCCATTGAGGACTGGCATCAGTCAAAGGACTATGCCGGCATCATGGCATGCCGCGAACTGGTCAGCGATGAGAACATCGACTGGCAGTGTGAGGTGCACCGCAATTATCAGGAGCGCAACTATGGTTGTGACCCAAGCGGCTTCCTGTCACAACAGTGGGCATTCTCTCTCACCGACAAATGCATCGTATTGGAAGACGACTGCGTCCCCAGCCAGTCGTTCTTCCCTTTCTGCAAGGAGATGCTCGACCGCTACGAAGACGATGAGCGCATCACGATGATAGCCGGCTTCAATACCGATGAGACATCCCCCACCCCATTGCAGGGCAATAAGCACGAGAGTTATTTCTTCACGCGTGTCTTCTCCATCTGGGGCTGGGCCTCATGGAGCAGGGTGATACTTAATCGTGACGGCGAATACGGATTCGTGAAAGAACCCAGGCAATTTGAGCGATTAAAGCAGAAGGTGGCGCAATATCGTCAAAGGAAAGACATGCCAGCAATGTGCCAGAACCACGCAGCCTCCGGTGTGCAATATTTCGAGAGCATCTTCTGGGCCTACATGCTGCTTCACGACGGCCTCGCCATCATGCCGCGCATAAACATGATAAACAATATAGGCATGAGTAGCGGCACGCACTATTCCACTCAACTCGACTTGATGCCGCGACGCATGCGCCGCATCTTCACCATGAAAAGGCTGGAGATGGAACTCCCATTGGTTCATCCGGCAGAGGTAAGGGTAGATCCCTCCTACCAGCAGCGCAACTACCTCGTGCAGGCATGGAACAACCCGTGGCGTAAGGTGCAGTACTCCATAGAAGAACTATGGCTCAACCTGCGCCAGGGAAACCTCACCAATATCTGCCGAGCTGCCATCAACCGACTGCGCATTATGCTCTTCGGAAGGGCTCACGGATAGGAGCCTTGCTATCAGTGAGGATTAACCTTCGTTCGGAGATTAAGGTGGGTTCTTCGCTGAAGCTCAGGCGCGAGCGGAACTACTAATTCCCACCGTAGTATTTAAATTATCCTGCTCAACTATTTTTCTTCAGCAGAAACTGCACACATTCCTTGAATATCTGTGCCCCTGATACTTTCATCACTATGATGTAGAGCAGGGCCGCTACCACTATCCTTACGGCTATTGACAACGCCGGATGGGGCACTATTACAGATGCTCCCCATCCCAGACCCACGCATGTTGCAGCGATGAGCAGGAACGGACACACATCCATCGCCACCTCCCTAAAATGCAGTCCTATGAGGCGGCGAGCAAGCCACTGCCACACTCCAAGCCACAGTATGAGAACCACGGAGTATGCCGCCACCATTATCGTTACGCCAAAGGCGCTGAACAATAGTATCGTCCCTGTCTGCACCAACAGCTGCGACAGGATACACCACATATACGTGTCGGAACGTCCGTGACTGATAAAGAGGTTCTGATACAGCGTATGCAACGGCATGAAGGCCCCGCTCACACACAGTATTCGCAGCAGTACGACAGCATCGTCCCATTGCTCTCCCAGCAACAGCGGCACAAAGTCGGCTATCGAGGCGAGACCCAGCATGGCAGGCATAGACAGGAAGGCAGCGAAGCGCAGCATCTTGCGGAATATCTTCACCTGGCGCCCTTCCTCTTCATTTACCGAAGCCAGCACAGGCTGCGCCACCTGCTGTATCGAACCGCTGATTATAGAGTGGCCCATAGTATTCCACTTGGAAGCCTGGGCGAAGTTACCCACCACAGCAGGCGTGAACAGTCTGCCGAATATCACCGATAGCACATTGTTGTTCACCTGGTTTATAATGTTCGTCAGCAACAGCTTACTGCTGAAGCCAAACATCTCCCTGATAGGTGCGAAATCAACCTTCAGTGACGGCAGCCAGCGTACGTAGTAGAGGCGTCCAAGGTCTATGACCGTGATATACGCAAACTGCTGCCAGGCCAGGCTCCAGTAGGAGTAGCCCATCCATGCCAGCGTGATGCCCACTGTACCGCTGACCACAAGGGCAGCAACGCTCATGATGGCCTTCTCTTTGTTCATCATGTTGCGGAACATGTATGCAGAGTGGGCCGTGCCTATTCCCGCCATCACAAACGAGGCAAACATCAGGTGGGACAGCCCCACCAGCTCAGGCTGATGGAAGTACTGCGCTATCAGCGGTGAGCATATATATAATATAAGGTATAGCGATACCGAGACAGCGGAGCTGAACCAAAACACCGCATTGTATTCCCTGTGCGTAGCCTTTGACAGGTTTGTCAAGGCAGCGGTAAAGCCGCTCTCCTGCAGCGAACCCGCTATGGCGGAGAAGATGGCAAGCATACCCACCATGCCATACTCCCCTGGAGATAGCAGCCTGGCAAGGAAGATGCCTATCACCACCCCGAGCAACTGCGTCATGAGGCTGTTCACCGCGCCCCATGCCAGTCCTGATGCTGTCTTATGTTTCAGGTCTTCACTCAATATTCAATGGTTAACCCCGAACGAGGCGACTATGAAACGCTTGTCGTTTCAAGGAGCGTCCTGAGCGGGTCAACGAAGTTAGAAGTCAATGTTCAATAATATACGGCAACAGCAGCGCCAGGTTATGCCACCACAGGAATGCCGTCAGCGCTGCTATCGCTACCGTCAGGCCAATGCGGAGCAACGGCCATGTTCTGGCCTTCTTTATCATTATGCCTATGGCAAGAGGTATGACGAAAGCCCAGTGGGCGGTCATGATATACACATCTGCCGAGGCGAAGCGCAGCCCGATATGCAGCAGCATGTCGAAGAGCATCGGCATTAGCGCTATCCACAGCAGTCTCTCCCTGAAGCCGCAGCACAGCGCCGCCACAAAGAGCAGTACGATACAGGCCTCTGCCGCATAGTCCCACCAATGACTGTATCTCACCACAAGCGGGCGCGGGTTTTCCGTCACGTTGGTGTCCTCCATGAGGTGCTCCTCATGCAGTATCAGTCCCTCGCCCAGCATATTCTCATATAGCAGTGGCCAGCGGTCAATGTTTGTATTGGTATAGGCCAGGAAGCGGCTGTCGCCTATCTGTCCCTCCAGCTCATGCTGATGTCTCACACTGTCGGCCCTCACCTGCTTGGCAAAGAGGCTGTCACGGGCTATGCGCTTGCTGGACATCTCCTCCTGCCTGTCATATTCGGCCTTCATCACCGTCTGTTGCTGATACAGGAACAATCCGCCCATCAGCAGCGTGGGGATTAGGTAGAGGCATGAGCGGGTGAGCATCCTGCGCCACAGCGGCTTGTGTCCCTGCATGCCATAGCCTCGACTGCGTCCGTTGTCAGTCATCATAGCCACCATGTCCATCAGCCATATCTTGATGCCGTTGGTGGTGGTGACACCCGTAGCGACGAAGTACAGCAGCAGACTCTTCCATGCTGCCACGCCGCTGCCCTGCCTGTGTCCCTTCTGCGGGGCAGTGGCCACATATATCATCGTTATCAGCAGGCACTGAGTCAGCAGCATGTGGTCGGGCACGAAGGAGGCCAGCATCACATAGGCGAAGCCGTAATAGAACAGGCACAGTAGCAGCGACGTGCTCATGCCCAGCCCTATCCTCAGGCGCAGCAAACGGTATAACAGCCACCACGTCAGCAGACTCACCAACGTCCATACTACTGCCAAGATGTATATGGCGAAGCGTATCTTGTATTCATCGGCCAGTGCCTCGCTGAGGCATGACAGCGGCCACATCATCACAGCCAGCAAGGGATGGCGGTACAGCTCATACAGAGGTCGCCACTCGCTGAGGATGATATAGGTGTACTGGTCGAAGCCGGAGAAGGTGAAGCCCTTGTGGAAAGCCGTCCACGCACCATAGCGCAACAGTTTCCAGCATTCCGGCGCACCATACACCATCAGTCCGTTAAGACCGCCGAACACCAGCAGTCCCAACACCAACACCAGCAGTATTTCCTTAATCTTCAATTTTCAATCTTCAATCTTCAATAGAACAAATACTCCACCGTAAGCGCCACGTTCCATATCCACAGATAGGCGGCAATGATGCCGACGAGGTATGTCAGCCGTTTGCGCCACCTGGCGCTCAGCGATGCCACGAGATAGGCCATCGCTATTGGCACCACAAAGAGGTAATGTGCCGACATGATGAACAGCTCGTTGATGCCGAAGCCCAGTCCGAGGTGCAGCAGCATATCCATGAGGAAGAACGACATCGCCGTCCAAAGGAAATGCCTGCGCCTCCCGCACCAGATGCCTAAGAGGAATAAGGTGAAGAGCACTGCCTCCACTATGTAGTTGCCCCAGTTGTGGTAACGCACAAAGACGGGTCTGTTCACCAGCACATCGCCAAGCAGATAGTCCTCATGCAGCATCACGCCCTCACCGAAGATACTTTCCACTACGGCATCCCACCGGCTCGTCGTCATATCCGTCCAACGCAGGAACTCCCCCTGCGCCATCGGCTTGCCGGAGTGTTTGTAGGCAGCACTGAGACGCTTCCTGCGCTCGCGCCGCTCCTCCTGCTTCTTCTTCACGCTGTCGCGCAGCTGCTGCTGTCTCTCCAGTATCGCCGTGCTGTCCTTACCCGCCCAGGCCGTCTGCTCCGCCAGCCACGCCGCACGCGTCAGACGGTCTTCCTGCTGGGCGCGTTTCTTCTTGGCACGCTCCATCGAGGCCGTCTCCTTTGGCCACACGAACTCCTTGTAACTCCATCTCGCACTGCCCCATACCAGCGCTGCGGGCAGCAGCACCGCCAGCAGCAGGTATAATGGTCGGAAGAAGCGCCAGCGTCGTGTCACCAGGGCTGCAAGGAACACCTTCAGTCCGTTATTCAGCGATATGCCGGCAGTGAGCAGGAACATCCCTATCGTCTGCCACATATTCATGGCGCTGCCCCGCTTCAGCTTTTCGCCACACAGCCACAGCGTCAGCGTGAGGCAGAACATCGACATCACGAAATGGTCGGGCACCATCGTAGCCAGCATCACATAGGCCATGCCGAAGGTGAGCACCGTCAGCGTATATGCCTCGCCACGCGCTAATCCCACCACATCCTTCTTGATGCGCCATAGGAAGAGGAAGGCATACGTGGCGCAGAACACCAGCAGTGCCGCCGTGATGAGGATGGCACAGTCCATGCCCGTCAGGGCCTTCAGCCCTTTGTTCAGCATGCTCAGCGGCCACATGAAGTATGGCAGCAACGGGTGGCGGTAGATGTTATATCCTATCTGCCAGTCGCTGATGACGGCATAGGTGATGGGATCGAAGCCCGAGAGATGCCATCCTTTGATGAACTTGCGGAAACTCATGCCATCAACGGAGAAGGCACTCCAATACCTCACCACATTCAGGGCATTGAGAGCCACGAACACCATACACGCCGCAAGAACGCCCCAACGCTCCTCACGCCTTACACGGAATATGTCTATAACTGATTTCAACATAATAAAACTCTGATTACTCCGAGTATTCTGATTGCTCCGAGTACTCTGCTATATACCTCTTTGCCACAGCCTCCTCACTATAGCAGCGCATCACCTTCTCGCGCGCTGCCTGTGAGAGGCGGGCATGGTTTTCTTCTGATATCACATACCTGATGCCATCGGCAAGGTCACGGGCATCCTTGTAGCGTGCCACGTAGCCGTTCTCCTTATGGTCTATCATCTCGGGGATGCCTCCTACGCTGAAGCCCACACACGGTGTGCCGCAGGCCATCGCCTCCATGATGGTGTTGGGCAGATTGTCCGACAGCGACGGTGTGACGAAGACATCCACCGAAGCATACAGCCGCGCCATGTCCTCCACATTATTTATATATGGCAGGTCGCGCCCAGGTGCCACCATCATCACACTGTCATCTAACAACGTCGCCGCCTTGTCAAGGTATATTATTCCCTTCCTTTCATCATTCACATTCTGTGCTACAAATAACGCGATCTTCTTATCCACAGGCAAACCGAACCTTCTTCTGCATTCCATCTTATCCAAGGGCTTGAACACTGTAGAGTCAATACTATTTGGGATAGACTTTATGGTCTGCTCTTTTGCCAAAGGCTTACTCTCTGAAACACATTTAAGCCATTTGCTGCAAGTTACAAACGTAATGTTCTGCGAACGTAACAGTTTTTTCTTTTGGTGACGGACAAAGCGCGCAAGCAGGGTCAGGGGTTCATCACCATAATGAGTTGTATATGACAGCGGCCATTCATCGTGCATGGTCCATATCACCTTCTTCCCGCTGCGTGCTATCTTGCCGATGGTGCTGAGCGACAGGAATCCTTGGTTCACCCAGTGCAGGTGCACCACATCGGCCTCCTTGTATTCCTTCGTCCTTGTGATATCCTGTCCGAAGAGGGCTATGTCCGTAGCCCAGAGGTCTTTCTTCGAGAAGCCATTGCCCGTCCATATCACGATGCGCTCCATGATGCTCGTCCACGACTGTTTCTCCAAGGCTCGCGCCAAGGGAGGGCACAGCCGCCGCAGCCATCCCGCACGGATATTCCTGCGACACAGCATCGTGGCCTCCACGCCCTGTCCCTGCAAGGCTTGCAGCAACCGTGACGCAGCTATCGCAGCACCGCCGGTATGATCGTATGTGGAGAGAAGAAGGACCTTCATAAATTAACAAAATAATCGTGATAACGACTTATCGTAATAACGAGATAACGAGACAACTTTTATGACTTAACCCAAAAAAGGCACCCGAGGCGGGTGCCTTTTTTGGTATTCAGTATATAGTTTTTACTTCATCTCTGCTCCGGCAGCGTTGAACTTCTTGCCGCCCTTCACGATAACGATGTTGCCGTTCTCGAAGTACTTGCCGTCCTTCTGAACCTTGGCAGCGCTTGCATTGTCAATGCCTACGACGTTACCCTTACCGTTCTCCTCTGTGCCATCGTTGAAGTGGATGGTAACAGACTTGGCGATACCTACCTTCTCGATGTTAGGCAGCTCATACCACTCTTCCTTTGTACCATCATAGTAGATGTCGGTGAGGTTAGCACACTCAGAGAATGACTTGAAGCCGAGGTACTCGATAGAGCCAGGAAGGCTAACAGTTGTCAGTCCGTTGCAGCCGAAGAATGCAGCGTCGCCAATCTTCTTCAGGCCCTCGTTGAGGTTAATCTCAGTGAGGTTGATACAGAACATGAATGCGCGTGCGCCAATCTCCTCGATGGTAGCAGGGTTAGTAAGGCTGACAACGGTCATATTGTTGACGTATGCCTCCTCGCCAATCATCTTAACGGCGTATGTAAGACCCTTATAAACCACGCTGTCCGGGAGGTTAACGGCGGTCTCCTCGTCAGCCCTTACCAGCTGATAGCGAACCTTTACCTGTGGCTCGTCAGCGTCGAGAGCCTTATAGTTAACGCTGTCAACAGTGAAGGCCTCCAGAGGCACTACTGTCTTCACCTCATACTCCTGAGAAGCAGAACCCTCAGCGTTGGTGATAGTAACCTTAAAGAACTTAGAACCGAGTTCTACTGCTGTCTCCTCATAAGAAGCGTCGGAAGCGCCTGCGATGTCTGTCCATGCGCCGTTAGCACTGGTCTTGCTTGCCCACTGATAAGTGAAGCCGTAGCCCTGAGCGTTAGAGGTAAGCTTGAAGGTCTTGCCGCTCTCCACCTTTGGTGCAGCAGCGTCAGAGTTAGAGGTCATCTCGACAGAGAGGTTCTTTGGAGCTGTAGCAGTAACAGTAACCTTGATGCTCTTTGATGGGCCGTCAACAGATGTAGCGGTGATGGTAGCCTCACCAGCCTTCACGCCTGTGATGACACCGCCATTAACGGTTGCCACTGCCTCGTCAGAAGACTTCCACTCAATGGTATTGTCTGTTGCGTTAGTTGGAGTAAACTTCACGCCAACACTTGCAGCGTTGAACTCTTCAACAGAAACCTCTTCAGTGCTCAGCTCAATGTCCTTAACAGGAATGTAAGGAGTAACTTTAATCTCATAGAGACGGAAGCCCTTGCTACAAGCCATTGCAAGATTTACATCACCAGGAGTACTTACTGTTACAACGTCAGTGTTTTCCCTGTTTGTGGTAGTCTTAGCAACACCCTCTACAATCTGGTTTGAAGTAATCGTACATTCTGTACTGCCTGCACCGCAATAGCGAATAGTAATCTTGTCACCCTTGTTACAGTCAGGAACCGTTACCGTAACAGTACCGCTGAGCTGTACGCACTTTGTCTTGTCATCATTACCACCGAGATAGAGTTTCTTAGAAGCGCACGTGAAATAGACTCCTGCCAGTCCATTCAGCGGACCGTCATTGCCACAGAGCTCCTCTTTATTGAGGGCTGCCTGGTTCTGGTAGCGATTGCTACTATCCTTTGAGCCCCATATTGCTGTTGCTGCTGCCTGATCATTAGCCCACTTTGAGGCCTGTGTGAAGTTCCAGGCGCGAGCTGTGGTGATTGGCTGCCAAGGCTGGGCAGTTACAGCGATAACGTTAGAAGCAGTGCTGCCAATGTCGTTAGTTGCTACGCAATAGTAGTAAGCAGTAAACTGACCATTAATAGAAAGATTTATACTTTTTTCAGTTGCGCCGTCAATCTTATACGCACCAGTCTTGTTGGCATCCTGACATCCATACCACTGATAGGATGTAGCACCGTCAGCATTGATAGAGAGGGTAAAGATTTGATCAACAGCAACGGTCTTAGTATCAGGAAGGTCTGTTATGATAGCGGGTGCTGTAGCAACAGAACCGGTATATTCCACGGTGACAGCAAACAAGCCGCTCTCGCCGCCGCCCCTTGTAACAGAATGTGCACCAGCAGCAACACCGGTAATAGTGTACACACGACCGCCTCCGATAGCCTCTGCATCAGCAAGGGCGAGTTCCGTACCGTCAAATTTGATGGTCTTTTCACTCCATGTTGACTGTACGATGGTAACCGTTGACTCGGCTGTAGTGGTCCACTCCACCTTTGTATCACTCTCCATCTTGAGGCCACTGGTGTAAGAAACGCCATCGTAAGTACAGTCTTTGAACTTGGTGTTGAAATTGTGCTTGCCTGCGTTGTAGCTGAAGAACGTAAGTTGCGAAGACGTCGTTCCATTCACTAACTCTACATTGGCACCATTGAAGCGAATCTTATAGATATTCGCCGCATCAGCCATGCTCGTCCCAAGGATACACATCAGCATCAGGGAAAGCAGATAAGTAAATCTTTTCTTCATACTTGCTTGATTGTTTATGGTTAATAATTTATGATTAGTATGCTGTGCTCTCAGCGTTCTTTTAGGGCACATATTGTCATTTGTGGCAAAGTTACGAACTTTTTCTGAAACAACCAAACATTTCAGAGAAAAAAAAACGCAACGGACTGAAAATAGAGTCAGTTAAGGCTTCCGGCATTGCGGGCGAGATGCCCACGTCCCTGCCATTCGTGTAATTCGCGTAATTCGTGGTCTGAGGATAACTTGTTGTCGCGGGCGGGACGCCCACGTCCCTGGCCTCATCAAGCTTTGACCGTACCAAAATGGGGTACAACAAATTGGACACCCAAGGTGCGAAACTTGAATTATAATAATTATAGTAATTTCTGTCCAAATCCCGCCATCAGACATTTCTGTTTTGAAGCCAAAAAAAGAGGAGCACCCTCAGTGGATGCTCCTCCTATTTTATTGTATAGGAATGTAATTACTTCTCAGCTGCACCTGAAGCATTGAACTCCTGGTCACCCTTCACGATAACGATCTTACCGTTCTTGATGTACTTACCGTCCTTAGCGCTCTGGGCCTTAGCGTTGTTCACGCCTGTAGCGCCACCCTTGATGGTAGCAACTGCATCACCCTTGAGGTTGATAGAAGTAGTAGCAACAATTACGTTACGCTTCGTGTCGTAGATGTTCAGAGTCAGTACGTCAGTGTAAACAGTGTTAACCTCATGTGGGTTATAAGTGATCTTCAGACGATACTTACGTGTGCCACGCTTTGGAGTGAGCTGATAGCTAATAGATGGATCAACGATGAACCAGTCAGTATTAGTATAAGCACCGAAGTTCACAGCGTAGTTGTAGTAGTTATCAACGTCGTTCACGTCAACGTACCAGATCTTGTCACCGTCCTCAGTGAACTCCCATTCGATGTTGCCATCAACAGAGTCAACGATTGGGCCAGCCTCAGTAGCGGTTGTTGGAGCGCTGAACCAAGGCAGAGTCTGGTTGAGGTTAATCTTGATGGTATCCTGATCCTGCCAGATAATCTGGAGCAGACCGTTGTGCTGACCATCGTCCTTAGTGCCCTGTGTGAGCTTGTCGGTCTTAACAACAATCAGGAACTGATTCTTGCTTGTACCGCTAACCTCAGTAGTAGCAGTCTCAACGGTGAAGTAATCACGGTTGTCAATAGTAATCTGGATGTCGTGGCGGAGGTGCTCCTCTACCAGACCATCAGCACCCATCTTCTCAGTTGTGATAGAGATTACGCCGTCCTCGTTAACCACCTTCGTGTTAGCATTTACGCCGTCGAAGTTAGCAATAGCGATTGGGAATGTGTAAGTCTCACCATCAGCTGGGTAGAAGTAAGCCATTGTGCCGTCGGCCATTGGCTCAACAGAGATAGTATTGTCCTGTGTATCCTTAACAGTTGTAGGATCGAATGTGATCTCACTCTTAGCAGCATTAACTGTCATAGTGATATCATCCAGGTCGCGTACGCCGTCAGAGATAACAACCTTAACAACGTCAGCACCGAGATCTACTGGGTAGTAAGAAACGGTGAACTTAGTCTTGTCGAGGTCATTGTCCTTAGCGTAGCATGTGAACTCTGGCTTAGCGAATGTTGTCTTAACCTCGCTTGAACCGAGCACGAGACCTGTAGCAGAGTAGAACTTAGCTACGAGCTTAGACTTCTCGTAGTTGTAAGCATAACCACGACCGAAGAGATCGAAGGTGATGCTGTCCTTACGATGCAGGTTCAGGCTGTGAGCCTGGAGCAGTTCATTCTCCTTGAGAGAGAGCATTGGGTTAGAACCGTAGAGGTTCTGCTGCAGTGTCTCCTTACCGTTGTCCTGATAGTTCAGGTTACCAACCTTCACGTCGAGAACAGCGCGATACTCGCGGTAGTCGGCAGGATAGTTAGCACCTGGGATGAACTTAACAGTCAGAGTAGCGGTAGAGTCAGCGCCAACAGTAGCGTCAACATTAGAGATCTGGAAGAAGCCAGAGTCGTCCTTTGTCCAACCGCCGTTGGTCTGAGCCATGATGATAGCGTCGATAGCATCGCCAGGTGCACCGGTGATGGTGTATACGCGCTCCTTGTCAGCAGCGAGTACGCCGTAGATGCTGTCGCCCTTAATCATGTTAACCTTGTTCAGGCTGTTCTCAACCTTCTCCATAGCCTTCTCGATAGCCTCAGTCATATCCTCCCACTGGTTACCGTCGCTCTCTACGGCCTTTCTCAGCTCATTCAGAGCCTCTGTGTCGTAGTGGCGGAGGTCCTCAGCATTGTTGAACCAGTCAGCAGCACGCTGTGCAGCCTGGTGGAAGAGGAACTGATTCTTATCGATGAACTGTACGCGGTGCCAGCGACCGTTGAGGATAGCTGTACCGTTCTCATAGTTGAAGACAGTGCCCTCAGTGTCATAACCCTTGTCGCCGTCGAGCTTGAGGTCAGAGTTGATGAAGTAAGTACCGTCCTCGTTTGGCTTAGAGATGTAGGTCCTGATATCCTGAACCTTGAACTCGTCAGTGTTATCATCCTTATAGATACCGAGGAGAGTAGGAATGCGATATACGCCACCCTCGTTGGTCTCACTCCACTTGAATGTGTAGTAGCGGCCATAGTAGTTACCGTCAGCATCCTTATCGAGGATATCGAGATCGTTGGTGTTCCATACGTTCGTCCAAGTGAATGGGCCGAATGTGTGGTTAGCATTTACGAAGCCGTCACCTGTAGAGTAGATAGCACCAGCCTTGATGATGATGTCATTGTAGTGCTCCTCGTAGCTCCAACCATACTTTTTGAAGTTGTTGAAGTCAGAAACGCCTACGCTTGAGAGGTTCACGATGTTTGCAGCATAGTCACCCTCTACAGAGAATGGAGTCCAGCTGAATGTACGTGTACCCTCTGCGCCCTGGATGTCAGTGATGAAGAGGTCTACAGAATTGTTAGCAACGTTAGCGTCAGCACTTGTGAACTTGCCAGCAAGCTTGATGTACTGAGCCTGACCTGGGTTAGGATCGTTAGACTTCCAAGGCTTAACAACCATCTTGCCACCCAGAGCCTGGTGTGTCCAGCGGTCGTTGTTCATCGCAGCCTTCAGTGCGTTGTAAGCAGCGTCCATGTCGTTGCAGATAGCAGTCAGCTTAACATCGTCCTGAGTGAACGCCTTAGCAACAGCTGTCTCACCGGCAGTGATAGCATTCTGGAGCTTAGTGGTAGGCTCCTCAGAGAGCTTAGCCTCATCGAGAGCGGTCTGCAGCTGCTCCTTAGCAGCGGTGTAAGCCTCTGCCTTGCTTGTAGCTTCAGCAAGAGCTTCACCGGCAGCCTTAACAGCGGTGTAAGTCAAGGAAGCAGAGTTCTCCTGAGCATTCAGTGCGTTCTGATACTCGGTTGGGATCAGCTCCTTGTAAGGAGAGGCCTTAGCGAGCATATCAGGCAGCATCTCACCGTTGTTGTACTCGTTAGCCTGCTTGAGACCAGAAACGAGCTCGTCAATCATGTTAGATACATCAGCAGTTGTAACAGTGGTGTAAACAGATGTAGAGAGCTTCTCAAGGAGAGCCTCAGCCTTAGTGATGTAAAGCTGCATAATCTCCTTAGCGTCTGGATCAGTCAGAGTCGAAGCCTCCTCTTCCTTGGTGTTGATAGCGTTGTTCAGACGAGCGATGTCGTCAGTCCAGCGAGCTGTCCTCATGGCAAGGTCGAGAGCGGTGATACCGTTAGTCAGTTCAGATGGGTTAGCGCTGTTGGTGTCATAGAGAGCCTTAGCTGTATCGATAGCGGTCTGCAGGTTGTCCTGAGACTTCTTATCGGTCAGGTCGGCCTTCAGGTCAGCAGCGTCGTCCATCTTGGCCTGCAGCTTGGTGCGTACAGTAGTAGCCTCAGCGATAGCGTCGCCGTTAGTAGCAACGAACTTACCGAAGTCACCGTATGCTGTAGCGATAGCGTCAGAAATCTTGTCCTGAATCTCGTAGTTGTTGAATACAGCTGGGTTAGCTGCGTCAGCCTGATACTGAGCATAAACCTGGTTAGCGTGGTCGATAACCTGCTTGATAGCCTCCTGATAGAGAGTTACCACGTCTTCGTTATCGAGATAGTTCTGGCAGCTGTCGGCAACGGCCTTCAGTGCAGCAAGGTTATAGTCAATATGAGCCTTGTTCAGTTCGTCAACAACCTGAGGCACTGTCTCTGTATTAACCTTGTTGAATGACTCTGCATCCTCGAAGTGAGGTGTGTAAGGATCATCAGGAGAGATCTGGCTTGCGTTCCACTTCTCACCCTTAGCGAGACGCTTCTCAGCAAGTTCGATAGCGGCCTGGATGTCTTCCTGAGCCTTCTCTACGCCCTCGAAGCTGTTGTAAGGAGTGATACCGTCCTGGAACTTCTTAGCCTCGGCGATAGCCTTTCTCAGTTCATCAAGGTCAAGGATGAATGCAGTGCAGTATGCGCGCTTCAGTTTAGCGATCTCAGCGTTCAGCTTGCTGATGTTTGTATCAGTGTTAGCCTGAGCAGAGGTCATAGCCTGAGCAGCACCAATCTCGCTCTGCAGGTCTGTAGAAGTAGGATTGTTAACATTTACAACAAGAGCTGCTGCACGTGCTGCAACAATAACCTTCTCCAGAGAATCCTTCAGGGTACGGATAGAGTCCTGATAGAGACCTACGTTCTCAATCATAGCCTCAACGAGCTTACGACCGGCAACGGTGAGGTCACGTGTGTCCTTGAACTCGTTGTACTTCTTATCAACAGCGTTCTGCCAAACGGTCTTAGCGTCGGTGATAGCGGTGCCGAGTGCGTCGTACCACTTCATCTCAGCGTCGTCCTTAATCTTGGCCTGTGAGTTCACAACGAACTTGATAATAGTGTTGAGAGCAGCACGATGCGTGTCGATGTCGTTGGTCTCCTCGTCGTTCTTGGCGATGATGAGAGTCAGGTTCTCAGCAGCATTCTCTACAGCGTTGATGTCATAGAGTGTTACGCTTGTCAGAGGGCTGTACTGTGTGTAAGCAGCGTCAGCAGCGTCGTAGCGCTTCTGCACGTTCTTTGCCATTGACTTCAGCACATTAGCATTGTCAGCAGCAGGGATGTATTTAGCCTCAGCCTTGGTCTTAGCCTGGTAGAGGTCGTTCAGGGCATTAACCATAGCGGTGAAGCGCTGGATCTGCTTAACATCGTTCTGGATGCCAGCGTTCCACTGAGTCTGGTTGTACTGGTACTGGTTAACGAACTTGTCGTTAGTGCCTTCCCAGCCTGCAACGTTAACCCACTGGTCCTTAGCAAGTGTCTCCTTGTCGGTGAATGCCTTAACGGCGTCAGCGTAAGCGCCGGCAGCGAAGTCAGCATCCTTCAGGGAAGCACCGAGAGCAACGAGCTCTGCAAGAGCGTTGTCATAGTCAGTCCAGTCAAGAGTATACTTGGTCTCACCGGTAGAAGCATCGCGAGCAGCAGGATCCTTCTCTTCGCCTAAGCGCAGAGGAGTAGCGTAAGCCCAATCCTCGCCTGTAGGAACGATATTGTTGATACCTGCGATGTACTCAGACATGTTGTCGCGAACAACCTTGTTCAGGTCGCGGATAGCATCGGTCAGAGTCTTAGCGTACTTGATGACATAGTTACCGTCAGCGTCGCCGTCGAAGTCATCGTCCTGTGCCTGTTTGAGCAGCTTCTCAGCCTCCACGGCAGCAGCCATGATGTTGTCGTAGTAGGTCTTAGGATCTACGTTCTCAACCTTCTCGGCAGCAGCCTTTGCATCAGCGATAGCGCTGTTGAGCAGAGGCTGAACGGTCTTAACGCTCTTTGTCTCCTCGGCAACAGCCTGCTTGGCAGCGTCAATGTTGGCGTAAGCCTCGTTGAGGGCAGCGATAGAAGCTGGTGTAGCGTCTGGAGTAGCCTTGTTGGCGTCGATGAGAGCCTTGGCAGCGTCAAGGGCCTTCTGCAGGCCGTTTTTCTTCAGGTAAGCAGCCTGAAGCATCTCCTTTGTCTGGATGAATGCAGCCTGCTCTGTGTAGAGGTCATACAGTTTGTCGAGGGCAAGGAGATACTCGAGAGCGTCTTCCATGTTCTCTACATCCTGGTTGATGCCTGCCTGCCATGTGGTCTGGTTGTACTGGTACTGGTTAACCTTGTCGTTGTTAGTACCGGTCCATGCAGATACATTCTCCCACTGGTCCTTTGCAGTTGTCTCCCTGTCGGCATAGATAGTAGCTACATCAGACATGATAGTCTGGATGTCAGTGTCGTCACTTGTCAGGGCAGCAATCTTGGCCTGTGACTCCTCGTATGCGGTCCATTCAAGGGTATAAGGATCAGTAGCAGGACGTGGGTCCTGATTGTCACCTACGCGCAGTGGCTCGGCATATACCCAGTCAACAGCGGTGCCGGCATTGTTGGTGTTGGTGATGTCGGCAACGTAAGCCTGAATCTGACCGGCTACGTAAGCGTTGAGTTCCTTAATGGCGTTGAAGATAGTCTGTGCGTCGTCAATCTCGAAGCCAGCCTCGGTATAGTTGTTGGCCTTGGCGTTGGCAAGGAGCTTCACAACGTTAGGAGTATCCTCCAGATAGTTGGTGATGTTAGTGATATACTGCTCACCACCGTTCACGTCCTCAACCTTTGCCTTTGCATCGTTGGCAGCGTTGATGGCGTTCTCCAGCAGCTCGGCTGCAGAGAGCACGTCCTCCATCTCCTGTGAGTTGGCAACAAGAACAGTCTCAAGAACGTTGAGAGCGTCCTTCAGCTCAGCAGTGCGGATGCCGGTGATGTCGTCGGTAGAGGTTGGTTCGTCATAACCCTTGGCGTTAGTAGTTACGGTAACGCCAGCGGTGATGTTATCGTCATAGATCTTCTGTGAAGCAGTGATAGTGGTCTGGAGTATTGGAGCATAGTTGCCCAGTATCTTCTCAGAAGTTAATACTGCTGTTGCATCCTGAATGAGGTCATAAACCTGGTTGCCGGCCTTCACGAGGTCAACCAGCTGGTTGATGGTGTTGGCGTCCTTGGCAATCTCAAGGTTCCAGCGCTCTACGTTGTAAGACCAGTTGTTAGGATAGCCAGAGCCTGATGTCCAAGCCTGCTTGCTTGTCCAATCGTCGTTGGCACGTGTCTGCTTTGCAACGTAGCCTGCCTGCAGCTTGTTAACGACAGCGGCGAAGGCAGCGTCGTTGGTCTCAGCCTGCAGAGCCTTCAGGTTAGCCAGAGCTGTGTTGTAGGCAGTCCAGTCAAGGTCGTATGTGCCTTCCTCGCCGAGGCGGAGAGGAACAGAGTATGTCCAATCCCAGCTTACCTCTGGCTGATGAGTGTCAGAACCAGCGGTATTGTTGATAACCTCTGTCAGGGCCATGTAGGCAGCCGTAACGTCAGCAGCATTGTTCAGGGCGCTGTAGTCAGGTGTAGCCCACTTGTCAACGATAGCCTGAGCGTCGTTGATGCCGGCCTGCAGTGTAGGAACGTCGGCGTCGGCAATCATCTTCTTGTCTATGATGGCCTGTGCGTCGGCAATGTTAGCCTTCAGCAGGTTGATGGCAGCGTCAACGTCCTCCTTCTCTTCTGCATTGGCGGCGAGGACGTCCTTCAGGGCTACGGTAGCATTGATGATGGCGTCCTTGTCGGCCTCCTCAAGAGAGGTGAGAGGATTGTACTTTGCCAGGGCATTGCCGGCAGCTGTGGCAGCGTCGTCTATCTGTGTAGCATACTGCTTAAGGATATCCTCGTTGTTGAGGTCCCAAGCAGCCTTCTTCAGCTCTGCCAGGCTCTCAAGAGCGTTGGCAAACACGAGAATGCTCTTCATGGTCTCAACGTCGGCGTCGATGCCGGCCTGCCATGTAGCCTGGTTGAAGCTCCAGTTGCCTGCCTTGTCAAAGTCGCCGGCACCGGTCCAAGCCTGTACGTTGTTGTACTGCTCAACGGCCTTGCCTTCCTTCGCAGCGTACTGCTGACCGAAGTCATTGGCGGCTGTCTGTGCATCCTTGTCGTAAGTCAGTGCGAGGTTCTTCAGCTGGTCGCGCAGAGCATCATATTCAGTCCAGTCAAGTGGGAACTTAGTGTCCTTGTCGGCACTCTGGTTGCCTGCGCCATATACAGGTACGTCATATACCCAGTAGTCGTCGGTCTGTGTGCCTACGACTGCGGTGGATACGCTGTTGTACTTGTTCTGGGCGGCACTGAATGCAGCGGCGAGGGCCTTGGCGGCATCGTTGATGTCCTTGGCGCTCTCGAAGTCATTATAGTTAGGAGTGTTGGCCTTGTCGGCAACATCCTGAGCTGTGCTGATAGCGTCTGTAAGGTCCTTCTTGGCCTCCTTCTCTACATCGCTGGTGCCGGTCATGTTGTCAGCTGCATTCTGGGCAGCGGCAATCATGGTCTCCAGGTAAGAGTTGGCAGTCTGTGCGTCTGTGCCCTCCTCCTGAATGGCCTTCACGGCAGCGAGGTAAGCCTGGCGTACTGCATCAATATTTAATACTCTCCAAGTTACATCATCGTCAGTGAGGTAATAATTCGCATCAGCTTCATCCTTATTCAAACAGTATTCAACTTCTGATTTAGCATCGTCCAGTGCGGTCTTGAGGTCACCCTTGAAGACTACATCGTCTGCAATCTGGTTATTGCTATAATCATGAGCTAACTTATAGATAGCGGCAGCAACAGCGGCAGCATGGCGGATAACAGCAGCGTCATCGTTGATGGCGTTGTTCCATACTGTCTGGTTGTAGCTCCACTGTGAAGGCAGAGTGTAGGTGGTGTAGTCAGAAGCGAAAGCGTCTGTACCCCACTCGGTCTCTACGGCAGACTTCTTGTCCTGATACTGCTGTACGAGAGCTTCGATAGCATCCGAAAAGCCAGGGGCATCACTGTTTTTGTTGCCATCCAGCTCACTGAGGGCATTGTCATACTCGGTCCAGTCCAGCTCCAGCGGTGTCTCGCTTGGGTTGAGGATAGGCAGAGGCTGACCGTAGGTCCATGTGCCAGCCAGCAGAGCGTTCTGCTGGTCGTGGCCGGCCAGGTTCTGGGCAATGGCAGCCTGAAGCTGTGCTACAGCGAAAGCGATTGAGTTGTAAACCTCATCGTTGCTCGTAATAGCCTCAATCTTGTCGTAAGCGCGATTCAACATGTCGGCGCTAATGTCATTAAGGGCATCATCAGCCTTCTGAATGGCAAGACGGAGCTGTGAGTTGTAAGGCTCTGCGAGCGAGTACTCACCAGCGTCCACCTTATCAACAACGAAACCAGCCTGAGTCAGAAGGTTAGAGAGCTTCAGTACTTCATCGTCGATTTCCTTCTTATACTTCTCGTTCATATCGAGGTAATAAGCAAGTTCCTCAGCATAGTAGTCCACATCATAGGAGTCATAGACTCCATAAGGCGACAATGCCTGAACATCAGGATCAGCAAGGACGTCCTTCATGTCATTCAGGGCAGTCTCAATGTCCTCCCAAGCGAAGGTGTTGCCAGTTGAGTTCTTGCCGTAGAAATACCAGTCCTCACCAGCGGCAAGGAGGTCGTCTACCTGCTGAACGAGTTCATTACCCTTAGCAACGGCCTTAGCCATCATAAGAGCACTTTCGAGTTCATAGGCAGCATCATCAATGTTGACCTGCCAAGCCTCCTGGAGGTTCGTGTAGAAGCGAGCCGTCTTCATGTCGTACTCCGTCTCGTGATAGATAGCGCTGTACCACAGTCTCATGGTAAGCTTCTCATTCTCAACGGCATCATTGTACTGTTTCTCAAGTGCAATAGCCTGCACCTCGCTCAGCTTTGAGCGATTCGCATTAAAGAACTCGAAAATCTCGTTCTTAGCTTGGTCGAAAGCGGACCAGTCCAGGTCAAGACCCGTACCGACGTGAGACCCAGTATTCTGGGAAACGTAGGCAGCGTAACCCCGGTTGAAATTACGTCCCGGGTTATACGTCTGATAATCACTCTGATTACCTTCGGTATAACCGTTCTGTTGCCACCAGGTGTCATCGTAACCTGTCCACGCCATCGAACCAGTTACTACAAACGAGAGTAACAAGCTTAAAACAAATAGTTTTGTTTTCATAAGCGTTTTGTTGGTTTGGTTAATAATTAAGTGAATAAATAAAAAATTAAAAAAATAATGTTTGTACTCATCTATAATTTATACACGCGCGAGAGGCATCGTGCACATGCCACGTCGCGCGATTTTATAATGTACGCGAGACTATTTTGGCATATTCGCAGGCAAATTTACTAAATTTTAGTGAAATCAGACTAACAATTTGCCGAATTCTTATAAAAAAGACTATTTCTCTAACTTTCCTTAACACTCTATCCGGATTTATTAACATTCCTTTGCAGCCGCACCAACTCACCGAAACAGAGCAAAGCTCCAACAATCCAGCACAACACCCGACCCCCACCACGACCATAAGGAAAGCCAGGGACGTGGGCGTCTCGCCCGCGATGCCGGGAGGCATATTACGCTGTTGGGCTTCTCTTATTGTTATCGCGGGCGAGACGCCCACGTCCCCGCGTTGATGAACGCTGATGAGGGATGCCGAGGACAGGGACGTGGGCGTCTCGCCCGCGACAAACAAATTCGATAACTTCCTGCAGCGGTATCGCGGGCGAGACGCCCACTTCCCTAAATCTCCCCCGCGACAACATGATTCGATAACATACTGCAGCAGCATCGCGGGCGAGACGCCCACGTCCCTAAACCTCCCCCGCGACAACATGATTCGATAACTTCCTGCAGCGGTAGCGCGGGCGAGACGCCCACGTCCCTAAACCTCCCCCGCGACAACATGATTCGATAACATACTGCAGCAGCATCGCGGGCGAGACGCCCACGTCCCTAAACCTCCCCCGCGAAACTGCAAACGATTGACATTACACTGAAGGCAAGACAGTGAGCTACGTCTCCAGACCGTAAGCACTGCTCCACGGGTATTGAGATTGAATGGCGCAAAGCCCTGCATTCACTGGATTGTTGTGGATATATCTCACTGCGGAATCGAAGTGTTTTGAGTCACGTATGTATCTGTCGAAATATTCTGACATCCATACCTTCCCAGACCTATCCAACAACTCATTTATCCTCTTGCTGGTATATGAACGCCAACTGTGTAATATCGTTGATAACGGAACATTACTCAACTGTTCTATAAGCACATGAACATGGTTGGGCATAATGCACCAAGCAAGCAGTCGATATCTGTCTCCCTCAAAATAGTGAAGGGCATCCTTTACAATAATGGCTACCCTCTCCTCACGTAAAAGGCAACTGCCATACCCCGCATCCTCATAATTATCTATCAATACCAGCAACCGCCGTTTTGCCTCTGTCTTATCTGATTTGTCTGTTTCAATACGTTCCTTCCACTGCTGCACCACGTGTGCAGGTAAGCTGTCATACAGACGGAATGTAATCATCTGAAATCTCCTTCGTTCTATGTGAGGGAGGTAATTGCGACAATGGTAATCGGTATTGTTGTCAGGCATAGTACACATAATAACAATTTGAGGAAGAAATGGGACCATTCATTTCGCAGACATGACTTTTGTGAAAAGTCGCGGGCGAGACGCCCACGTCCCTGCGTTGATGAAAACTAATTCGGTTTTGAAGAAAGGTCATTCTCGTTACGAACTGTTTCGTAATGCAAAGTTACGGAGAATTAATTAAACAACCAAACATTTTACCGAAATAAGTAAGTTACACAAGCTATAGTTGCCGAGGACAGGGACGTGGGCGTCCCGCCCGCGATGCCGTGAGGCATATAACACTGATGTTGATGTCGTCCTTTTTCTGTCGCGGGCGAGACGCCCACGTCCCTGATGGACAACGATGACAGCGCTTTTTTTTATCGCGGGCGAGACGCCCACGTCCCTGGTGGACAACGTTTATTCATGCGCCAGCCTAAGTTGTCCTTGTTGTCCCAGTTGTCTCCTTAAAATCACTACAGTTGTTTCCTAAATAATTACACCCCAGTTGTCTCCATAAAAATCAAAGTGTCGGTTTTTGTGCCGAAAACCTTACAAAGTGATTTTCGATTCGTGTTCTACGGCGCGGAATTTGCCAGCGAGAGTGAAGTTGGTCGCAAATATCGCGTCGTAGAGGACGAATACGTAAACGTTTGTCATTCTGACAGTTACGTTGCAAGGCACTTCTTTGACACTCCGAAAGTGCTGTTTTTACCCTCGAAAAGTCCAGAAACGGCTAAAAATTTTGCAAAAACGGACACTCCGGAACGCTCTAACAGAGTCTCCATTAGGCCCTAATGGAGTATCAATGACCTCCTAATAGAGCCTCCATCACGCCTCAAACATATATGTACGTGTTCTGAAAGGACGAAGATGGACCTTACATCGGTTTTTTGCGCTCTATTTTGAAGGCAACAGTAGAAAAACACGAAATGACACTTTGTAAGGTTTCCGGCGCAAAAACCGACAGTTTGTAATGGCGGCCAAGGCCGCACGGCATCGCGGGCAAGATGCCCACGTCCCCGCGTTGATGAACGCTGATGAGGGATGCCGAGGACAGGGACGTGGGCGTCTCGCCCGCGATGCCGTGAGGCATATTACGCTGTTGGGCTTCTCTTATTGTTGTCGCGGG
>CAJOOC010000059.1 GCA_905236165.1 uncultured Prevotella sp.
GAGCAGAGCCAAGCTTGCTTGGACTATGCCGAGCGTGAGCATCTTATCTAACTGACAGTATGCACCGAAAGAAAGCAAAAAGATGGCAAACCGACGACAAACCGAGAGCAATCAAGCTTGCTTGAATTGCCGAGGTGCGAAGGAGGAAGGCAAAGCCTAACGTCATACCCATAGTTTAATTAATCACTACGGTGGGAATTAATAGTTCCGCTCGCGCCTGAGCACCTATGGAGCGCAAGAACCCACCTAATTTGTTTACCCCCGAGAGAGTAGGTCTCGAGCATAACCCCAAGGTCAGCGCTAAATGATTAAAGAACTGCAAGTGCGTGTGGTGCCGCAAGTAGCTTTCACGGAGCAGAACATCATTGACTATGTGAGCCGTGAGCAGGGTTTCGACCGCAGGACTGTGAAGCATGTCCGCGTGTTGAAGCGAAGCCTTGATGCGCGTCAGCGGCAGATTTACGTGAACCTTACCTTGAGGCTCTATATTAACGAATTGCCAGAGGAGGATCACTTTACGAAGACCTACTATCCTGATGTAAGCAACGGTAAGCCCGTGATAGTCGTTGGCGAGGGGCCTTGCGGGCTCTTTGCTGCGCTGCGCCTCATTGAGCGAGGGCTGCGACCCATAGTAGTTGAGCGCGGCAAGGACGTGAGGGAACGAAAGAAGGACCTCGCCCTGATAAAGTCGCTGCAGCGCGTTGATAGCGAGAGCAACTACTGCTTCGGCGAGGGTGGGGCTGGAGCCTATTCTGACGGCAAGCTATATACTCGCAGCAAGAAGCGCGGCAATACGGAGAAGATACTCAATGTGTTCTGCCAGTTTGGTGCAAGTACCAGCATCCTGACTGATGCCCATCCGCACATCGGCACGGACAAACTGCCGCGAGTGATTGAGAACATGCGCAACCAGATTATAGCCTCTGGTGGCGAGGTGCATTTCCAGACCAAGATGACACGCTTCCTTATATATAATAATAAGGTGGAAGGCGTGGAATGTGTTGACCTTGCGAAAGGTGCCGACACAACGCTGACGTTCCGCGGCGATGCTGTAGTGCTTGCTACGGGCCATTCTGCAAGGGATGTGTATCGCTATCTGGCTGCTATGCCCAAGACGGAACACCTTGAGGGCGTGAGCGATGCGCGTCAATTGATTGAGCCGAAGGGTATTGCCGTAGGTGTAAGGCTGGAACATCCTTCGCAGCTCATCGACCAGATACAGTATCATTCGCCTAAGGGTAGGGGACAATACCTGCCTGCTGCTGAGTATTCGTTTGTGACACAGGTAGATGGCAGAGGCGTTTATTCTTTCTGCATGTGTCCCGGAGGAGTGGTTATCCCCGCAGCTACTGACAGGGAGCAGATTGTGGTCAACGGCATGTCGCCCAGTGACAGAGGAGGCAAATGGAGCAATTCCGGAATGGTGGTAGAGGTGCGGCCAGAGGATATTGTTCTTAACGAAAACCAAAACCAAAACCAAAACGAAAACCAAAACCAAAACGGAGTTTTGGTCTCTGACAGCCATGAGGATATTAGTGAGGTGCTTAAGGTGATGGTCTGGCAACAGGAACTGGAACGTATGTGCTGGCAGCAGTCGCGCACCCTTGGGGGCGGTGAGGCCGGCACTCAGGTGGCTCCGGCTCAGCGAATGACCGACTTTGTCAATGGCCGTCTGAGCTATGACCTGCCCAAGAGCAGCTATGCTCCAGGCGTAAACTCCTCGCCTCTGCACTTCTGGATGCCTCAGGAGATAACCAAGCGTCTGCAGGAAGGTTTCAGACACTTCGGTAAGCAGCGTCATGGTTTCCTGACCGGTGAGGCGCTGATGATAGGTGTAGAGACAAGAACCTCCTCTCCCGTGCGCATTAAGCGCGATGCGGAGACGTTGCAGCATGTGGCTATAGAGGGGCTCTTCCCTGCAGGAGAGGGTGCAGGCTATGCTGGAGGCATCGTCTCGGCTGGCGTCGACGGAGAGCGAGCAGCCGATATGGTGGCAGAATACGTTAGTAATAAGTGAAATGATGGAATTGTTTACAAATATAATAAACGAGTTGAGCAGCATTCTCTGGGGATATCCCATGATAATACTACTCGTCGGTACTCACGTTTTTCTTACTATCCGCCTGAAGTTTCCTCAGCGAAAGATATTCACGGCCATAAAGCTGTCAATAAGGAAGGATAGTGACAAGGACGGCGATGTCAGCCAGTTCGGAGCCCTTGCTACAGCCCTTGCTGCCACGATAGGCACGGGAAACATCATCGGTGTGGGAACGGCAGTAGCCCTGGGAGGTCCGGGAGCGGTGCTGTGGTGTTGGCTCACGGGAGTTTTCGGCATCGCCACGAAATATGGTGAGGGTCTGCTGGCCGTGAAGTATCGTCGCCGCTCAGACAAAGGTCACATGATAGGCGGCCCGATGTATGCATTGGAATATGGCCTGAATGCACGATGGGGTGGGGTGCTCTTTGCACTCTTCACGGCCTTGGCAGCCTTTGGCATAGGCAGCACCGTGCAGGCCAATGCCATCTCTACGTTAGCTCATGACGTGACGGGTGTAAGTCCTTGGCTGACAGGAACTGTTATCACGCTGCTTGTAGCCCTTGTCATCATTGGCGGCATCAAGAGTATTGCACGCGTTTGTACGGCTTTTGTGCCATTCATGGCGGTGCTATACGTCATAGGCTGTATCGTGATACTTGTGATGAACGGTTCTTATGTATGGCCGGCGATAAAGCTCATACTAATCTCGGCCTTTGCGCCTGAGGCTGCTGGAGGCGGTCTCGTAGGCAGCACGGTGATGCTTGCAGCCCGCTATGGTATAGCCCGCGGACTGTTCTCAAACGAGTCGGGAATGGGATCGGCACCACTCGTGGCGGCAGCAGCGAAGACGCGTAACCCCGTGAGGCAGGCTCTGGTAAGTGCAAGCGGTACCTTCTGGGACACCGTAGTGATATGTGCCATAACAGGTATCGTGATTGTCAGCAGCGTATTGAGCTATGCCGACACTTCTATGATAGAACCAGAAGTGCTGGCAAAGGTGTTCCATCAGCTTCTGACGGAGAATCTGGCACAGATGGACGGTGGTACGCTGACCAAGATGGCATTCAGCAAGATACCATACATAGGCACTCCGATACTCATGTTCGGACTCTTCACCTTTGCCTTCTCCACCATTCTGGGCTGGTGCATCTATGCCCAAAGGGCCGTGGAATATCTTGGTGGATACAAGGCGGTTAAAGTGTATACGTGGCTTTATCTGATATGCGTCTTCACAGGCTCGATTATCAGCCTTAACACAGTATGGACACTCGCCGACATCTTCAATGCCCTGATGGCAATACCCAATCTGTTTGCCCTGATACTCCTGAGCCAGGTCATTGCTGCCGATACAGACAAGTACCTGTGGGGAGGAAGACTGGACGAAACAGAGTGACTTACATATACTTAAGGTGGGTTCTTGCGCTCCGTAGGTGCTCAGGCGCGAGCGGAACTATTAATTGGCTTTGACAGTTTTTTGATTTTGTTTCGAGGGCAGAGTGGCAGTTCCTTGATGGAGCATAGCGGGCTATGCGACTGAGAGAAAGATGCGATTTAGCGA
>CAJOOC010000060.1 GCA_905236165.1 uncultured Prevotella sp.
ACAGTTGTAGTTTGGGTGCACTATTGCGGGGGCAAAGGTACAACAAAACCACAACTGCTACAACGGGTAATTCTAAGGATGCTTACCACAATAATATATTAGGTGTTTGTACCTGTAGATGGTCGAATGCTTACATAGTTTATACGTCGCCCCACAGGACAGACTATATTGTTATTAGAGATCCCCGGCCATGAAGATATATCATGGTCGGGGATTGATAAGTTATTTCACATTAGGAATACTTATACTCTCCCATGTGGGATTAGAATCCCGTTTGGTATAAGAGTGTAATTCTCTAATTGTTTGTTCTTACTGTTTTTACTTTGTGACAACGATGGTCTTCTTGATTGAAGTAGCTGTCTTGTGAGTTACAGTAACAGTATATGTACCAGCAGTTGTTGGCAGAGTGATAGTAGAGCCAGCTACAACATACTCATTAGCTGATGCACTTGCTGCAGATGACAGCGTTGTACCCTCAGAATCCAGAACTACAACAGTATAGTCTGTATCGTATGTCAAACTATTGCCATCTGCATCTTTAACAGTTACGACACCAGCACTAGCTGTGAGGTCAAATGCGAAGGCTGACTGAACGATGTTGACCGTTGTGGTAGTCAGTACTGTTCCTGCTGAATTCTTCTGCGTGATAGTAAGAACATAAGACTTAGCAGCAGCGGTTTCATTCTTATCGAAGCTCACATTAATAGCAGGTGTGGTACTTGGAGTTGTCATGTTTGCAGAGTATGCTTCTCCACCTACAGTTCCAATTGTTAGACCTGATGAGGCTGTAATCTCAAGTTTGTCGGTTTCACTCAGTCCTGACAGATTTACTGTATAGGCCTGATCACTAGCTTTTACATTAGCATTCGAAGAGGTGCCAAGTGCTGATTCTGTTGAAGTTGTGTAAGCAACCACATTAGATGGCAGCCATACCTCTTCTGCAGCAGGCACACTTCCTTCGATAACTCCACTTTCAGAGTAAGTTGGGTCATCAGAAGCAGTCCAGTCTGTTACTATAGCTGAGAACTTCACGGACGTGAGGCCAAGATGCATCACAAGCGTGTAGTATTTGTTGACGTTGAGACTGTTAAGTTCCACTTTGTTTGTTACGAGTTGACGAACCTGAGAAAAACCAGTTGACAGATGTGGGTCTGCAGTACGAACATAATAATCAACCGTAACATAAAGAGTCTGCTTTTCTGTACCAGGAATCAGCATCAATGCAGGAACATCTTGTCCGTCAGCATACACATTCTTCGCTGTTGTTGTTACACCTTCTGCACCACCAGTATATCCCTGATCTCCACTATTAGTTTTCTGCCAATCTGCGCCAGTACTATTAGTTACACCATTTTCCTTAATGTCTGGGTCAAGAAGCCAAACACCGCTTCCGGTTGGGACAGCAGCAATGTTATATGTCGCACCTGCTGTGGTAGTTGTATTGGTCTGGTTAACAATACCAACATCTGACCATGTACCAGTTGCAAGATTAAACCAACCAGTATTATACAAGTCACTTGCTAAAGCTTCATTAGGAAGAGCATTGTTTGCCCTATCATTATAAGCTGACAGTCCATCCTGAATTTTGACGCTGTTCAGAGTAACAAGCGTCTTTGCAGCAGAAAAATCAGAGCCAAGGTAATTTGCTTGGTTGTCCTGGCTATTGATGCCGCTTCCATTGCCGTCAACATCAACTACAACTTTGAAACCACACTGCTGCACACCTTTTGTTGAAGTGGTGCTGGAAGTGCTACCACCAATCTTTGAAAGGGCATGCTTGAACATGAAGTCAACTGTTTCGGGCACAATTTGCTTTGTCAGATTGATGTTATAAGATGAGCCAAGAGTGGTAATTGTGTTGGGATTGTTATCTGTCTCTGAATAGCTCTTAGAACCGCGCAAGCCCCAAATCAGGTCAACGGCTTGGATTGACGTTGCTGTTGGCATGTAATATTTAACCTCAGGGGCAGCTTCTACCGTGTTTGACTTCAATGCAACGATACCATTTCCAAGGTTGGTAATATTTCCTCCATCGGTGGTTACATTTTCTTCCAAGAAAGCCTTTCTTGTTTCTAAAGTTTTTTCTGCTGAAGTCGAGTAATCAGGATTAGAACCTCCGTTTTTGCTTACCTCAACCCAAGGGGCATAGGCAAAGAAGCTCACTCTGTCATCGTTTGTGCTAAGAGCTGTATTAGATGGACCATTAGTGTTGGCTTCATCAACTTTATTGTCAGTTTCTGTAGTTCCATTTGGCCAATACTTCACAGGCTCGTACTTCCAGAAACCACTTGCGGGAACCCAATAAATTTTCTGGTTATACATAAAGTTTGGTAGAGATGCAATGGGACTGGCTATGTCTGCAGATGTTTGATAAGCCATAACACCAAAGCCATGTGTACTCTTAAGTGTTGCTGTGGTAATGGTTCCGACACCTCCACCTCTTGTGGCTGTTCCGGCCATATACGTCCCGAACATGGGCAATTTTTGTGATGGGACAGCTAATTGTATTGTGTAGTTAATGGGTGTTGGTTGGTCTGAAATGGTTAAACTGATTGTTTGGTAATGATGTAAATCAAATTTTTCGATTATTCTTGCGAAAGTGTGAAATGATTTTTCGTTTTTCAGAATATCTCAGTATTTTTTTGTATCTTTGCATTAAGAAAGGTCGAAAAACAGCGTTTTCCAACATGCAGATAATCAATGCGTTGCAATCGGGTAACTTTTGGTGTGTAAAAGTTGCCCGATTGCCTCCTAATTGACGGTCTATTACCTCCTAATTGACGGTCTATTGTTTTGGCCTGGTGTATATGCCGTAATGATGTTTGTTTTTTAGGAGACAACTGGGAAGTTTTTTTAATGATGCAACAGGGACAACCCCCTTCACTTCCCCCGTTTCCCGAGGGACAGAAATACCTGCGATAATTTTGACTTCGTCGACCCACTCAGGATGCTCCTTGATACGACAAGCGTATCATAGTCGCCTCGTTCGGGGTTCAATCTTCAATCTTAGAGACGCCCACATCCCTGGCCTCAGCAAGACTTTGACCGCACCAAAATGTTTTTGTTAACAACCGGCTCTTATAATATATTATAATGTACGCGCGAAAGGTTTTTTGTGTTTTTGCTATTTTTGTGTGTGGAGTTGTTTGCTGTAAAGGCTGTGTGGCAGGAAAGTTTTGGGGAATGGAAATACTTTTTTTAGTTAAATTTACGGGGATTTCTCCGTGTTTTGTCAGAAAATGATTAATTTTGCAGTAAGAAACTCAACTTTCACTTTAGATGAAAACAACCAGGATGGATATAAAAAGACAACCATAATGAGAGATAAGAAGACAACTTGGACAACAAAGACAACATAGGCTGGCGCATGAAAAAGCGAAACCTGCATGCCGCAAGGAAGAGAGTTGGCTTAACGAGATTGTTGTCGAAGAAATAAGATGGGTTAATTCCAGCTGTAATGATATGAACAGTAAAATTGATGCGATGGGCAGGGCTATTGCCGACTTCTGTAAGGACAGGGAGCAGGCAGGAAGGCTGAGGGTGTTCTCTCCTATGTTTGAGGAGGACGAGATTCCGTTGCCTACTCTTTTCCGCAGCTATGAGTCGATGCCCGAGATTGAACGCATGGCTTTGGATATGGCAAAGGGCTGCGTGCTTGATGTGGGTGCCGGCGCGGGCTGTCATTCTCTTGTCCTTCAGGAGCGCGGTCAGGATGTGACGGCCATCGACATTTCCCCCTTGTCTGTCGAGACGATGAAGGCACGGGGTGTCAAGAAGGTCTTGGAGCAGGACTTTTTCACGCTTGAGGGAAGGTTTGATACCATCTTGATGCTGATGAACGGCATAGGCATAGTGGGAACCCTGGAGCGAATGCCCGGGTTCTTCAGGCAGCTTGACAAGTTGCTTATTCCTGGAGGCCAGCTGCTTTGCGATTCCTCAGATATCTGCTATGTCTTCGAGACGGAGGACGGCATCATTGAATTGCCTGCCGACACGGGCTATTACGGCGAGCTCAGCTTTCAGATGCAGTATAAGGACACCATCGGCGAACCCTTTGACTGGCTCTATATTGATGCAGACACCCTGAGAGATGTGGCTGAGAGATGTGGCTATGCCGTAGAGGTCGTGGCAGAAGGTGAGCATTATGATTATTTAGCGAGAATAACAAAAGGATAAGTAACAATGGAAGAGAAGAAGCCTACAGACGGTGCCGAGTATATCACTTTGGAGGATGCCAAGCGCCTGAAGCTGCCATACTTCGAGGGTCTGGCAGCAGGGTTCCCGTCACCAGCCGCAGACTATCAGCATGAGAGTCTTGACCTGAACGAGAAGTTCGTCCAGCATCCCGAAGCCTCCTATTATGTCCGCGTCTGCGGAGAGTCGATGACAGGCCTTGGAATCTTGGATGGTGACATCTGCCTGGTGGATCGTCAGGAAGACATCTACGACGGCAACATCGTAGTGGCCTTTGTCAATGGCGGCCTGACGGTGAAGACCCTCGACACGTCCACCAAGGAGCAAGGCTATCTGCGCCTGATACCAGCCAATCCGGCCTTCAAGCCCATCATAATCGATGCCGATGACCAGTTCATCCTTCAGGGTAAGGTTACCTCCATACACCGCGACACGAGAAGATTCTGACATACACCCCGACACGAGAAATTACTGATTATGTACGCCATCATCGACTGTGACAACTGCTACGTAAGCTGTGAGCGCATCTTCCGTCCTGACCTGAACGGGAAGCCTGTCTGCGTACTGTCCAATAATGACGGCTGCGTAGTGGCCAGGAGCAATGAGGCCAAGGCTCTGGGCATCAAGGCCGGTCTGCCTTACTACCAGCTGAAGGAGCGTTTCCCTAATGGTGAGGTGACGCTATTCTCTTCTAACTATGAGCTTTACGGCGACATCACCGACCGTGTGATGTCTCTTGTACGCAAGGCTGCACCTACGTTCTACCGCTATTCCATTGATGAGGGCTTCTGCGACCTGTCGGGATACCTCACCCCACCCCTCTCCAAAGGAGAGGGAGAATCCACCGAGAACGAAGCGGCAATGTCCAATGTTCAATCTTCAATGTTCCATATTCAGTCACTTAAACAGTGGGGCGAAGACCTTTCGGCATTTATCTGGAAGGCAACGCGAATGCCCGTCAGCATCGGCATAGCCCCCACGAAGACCCTGGCAAAGATGGCAAGCCACTATGCTAAGCACTACAAGGGCTACAACCACTGTTGCATGATAGGCACGGAGGAACAGCGCCTGAAGGCCCTGAAGCAATATGACATAGAAGAGGTGTGGGGCATAGGGCGTCGCTATGCTGCCCGCCTGCAGATGCAGGGCATCCAGACGGCTCTCGACTTTGCCAGTCATGCAGAGTCGTGGGTTCGCGCCACCCTTAACAACGTGGTGGCCATACGCACCTGGAAGGAGCTCAACGGCATCGACTGCGTACCCATGGAGGATATGAGCAAGAAGAAGAGCATCTGCACCTCGCGCAGCTTCCCAGGAATGGTGACCGACATAGAGACCATTCGCACAAGTATCTCGAACTTTGCAGCCCGCTGTGCCGAGAAGCTGAGAAAGCAGAATTCGGTAGCCCAGACGGTATGTGCTTTCATCGACACGAACCATTTCCGCGAGGACCTGCCACAGTACTGGAACATGAGGGAAGAACGGTTGCTCACTCCATCGAACTCCACCCAGATGATTGTGCAGACGGCGAACAGATGCCTGAAGGGTATTTTCAGACAGGGTTATCACTATAAGCGCGCCGGAGTCATCGTAATGGGCATCTGCCCTGACAACAGCATACAGACCAATTTCATCGACTACGACGCCGAGCGGTTTGAGAAGCTGAAACGTATCGACGAGGTTCTTGACAGGATTAACCGTGAATATGGCTCAGAAACAATAGTCCTTGGTTCGCAGCAGTATACCGCCCAAGGCGGCAAGGGCCAGGCAGGGAGATTCAAGGACAGCATTAAGCATGATTTCCGCAGCCCATGCTACACTACCCGTTGGAGCGACATTCCCGAAGCTACATAAAGACAATGTACATACCTAACAAAACCTACTATATGAAGAGAATACTACTTTTATTCACGGTTCTGCTCAGCCTCACACTGACAGCCGGAGCCAAGACCGTGCAGGCAACAAAGGAACACCGCGAGCTGATAAAGCAGCACATCTACGGCGACTACAAGAAGATGCTGAAACTGCCTACGGGCACAGCCCTGAAGTACCCCTACCTTACACCTGGAAGCCGGCAGTATGCGCAGGTGTTGTGGGACTGGGACTCTTGGCTCTCTGACGTGGCCCTTCGACAGACGCTGACCGACACGGGCACCGAGGCTGACAGACAGGAGGCCCTGAAGCATGAGCAGGGCTGCGTGCTGAATTATCTGACCTACACCTCGCTGGAGGACGGCTACATGCCAATGGTGGTTGACGCAGAGTCTGACCCCAACAAGATTAAGCCAGCCAACATCTATGCCACCAACATGCACAAGCCCTGCCTGGCCCAGCATGCAGCATTTCTCGTGCAGCAGAGCGGAGGGAGCGCCGAATGGCTGAGGGAGTGGTTCCCGCGCATGCAGGCTTTCATCCAGAACTACCACGACCATCACCGTCATGCTGAGACAGGGCTGTACTACTGGCAGGACGACCTGGCCATCGGTGTGGACAACGACCCCTCTACATTCTTCCGACCCAAGGGCTCGTCGGCATCCATATACCTGAACTGCATGATGTATAAGGAGTTGAGGGCCATGAGCTATCTGGCTGAGCAGCTGAAGAATGGAGAGGCTCGGACCAGGTATGCGCTGATGGCCGACTCGCTGCGCGATGCCGTAAGGGAATATTGCTGGGACGAGAAGGACGGGATGTATTACTCCGTAGACCTGAACCTCGTGAAGTATACCGGTGAGCCGCAGATTATCTTCGGCAAGCCTTTCGTGCTACACCAGGGTGCTCCGCGAAACTATCCCTGTCTAATTCAGCGCATTGGTTGCTGGAGCGGCTTCATGACACTCTGGGCAGGCATTGCCACAGAGGAGCAGGCACGGCGCATGGTGAAGGAAAACCTGCTGGACGAGCGTACCTTCTGCGGCACCTATGGTGTTCGCACGCTCTCGAAGTTAGAGAAGATGTATAACCTTCGGGCCACGAACAACCCCAGCAACTGGCAAGGGCCGCTGTGGGGTATCTCCAACTATATGGTGTTCAGAGGCTTGGCCGACTATGGTCTGGACAAGGAGGCACGCATGATGGCCGAGAAGACTGTGGCCCTCTTTGGCGAAGATCTTAAGGAGAACGGTGCCCTGCATGAATACTACGACCCCGACACAGGCCGCCCCATCATGAACCCGGGATTCCAGAACTGGAACTATCTGGTGCTTAACATGGTGGCATGGTTGGAGGGAAGGCCCGTCGTTCGGGAGTTTTAGCGGCCACGCTCAAAGCAAAGCAGTCCCGGCAAAGTGTTTCCGTGAATGACAAACAAGGACAGACAAATCAACATTGTAACTATGAGCGAAATGGAAAAAATGAAGGCAGGTTTGGAATACAGCTATGCCGATCCAGAACTTATTGCCCGAAAGACTCAGGCCATCGAGTGGTGTGAGGAATACAATGCCATTGACGGCAGAGACTATGAAGCACAGTATGAATATCTCAAGAAGATGCTGGGCAGCGTTGGCGAGAGGGTATGGATTTCCAAGACGTTCTGCTGCGACTGCGGCAAGAACATCTTCATCGGCAACGATTTCACAGGCAATTTCAACCTGACCATCCTCGACATCCGTGAGGTTTACATCGGCAACAACGTGATGATAGGTCCGAATACATTGATTACCACCGTCGGTCATCCCCTTTCACCCAAGGCACGGCGTGGCTATATGGCAAAGGCTGCGCCGGTAAGGATTGGCAACGATGTGTGGATTGGCGGAAACGTTACTATCTTGCCAGGCATAACCATTGGAAACAACGTGGTAATAGCAGCTGGTGCTGTAGTGACTAAGGATGTGCCAGACAACTCGCTTGTGGGAGGCGTACCTGCCAGGCTGATTAAAGAACTCCAGAATGACGTGGATTGAAAAGCCTCTCACTCCCGGGGAACATCAGCCGTTCAATGAAGGGACGCTTTTGGCGATGGCACATAAATTTCTGTCCTGGTTGGAAAGCCTATTTTACCTCACTCTCTGCAGATCAGCAACTGGCTCTACGAGAGAAGTATCAGTTTACGAAATATCAATAACTCTTCATAAACAACAAACGACAGGAATATGAAAGAACAAGTTTTACAAGCCATGCGTGAGTTCGGGGCACCCGTCAATGCAGGCAAGATTGCTGAAATAACAGGTATCGACCGCAAGGAGGTCGATAAGGCCTTTGCCGAACTGAAGAAAGAGGGTGCCATCGTATCGCCAGTCCGCTGCAAGTGGCAACCCGCTTAATAAATGACAGCAATATGGAAATTAAAGCAGTAAAATTCAGACGTGACGGGTTCTATACCCAGCCTTTCGTCTTCGGTGGCGAAGAAGGCCCAGACAAGTATGACAAGAACATCCGCTATCGCGGCAGCTTGCAGAACTATCTCATCGACACCGGTTCTGAGGTAATATTGGTAGATACAGGCATCCCAGCAGGTACACCAGAAGAAGTACCCAACGAAAATTCAAAGATCTTTACAGGAAAGGACATCTGCACATATATGGAGGCCTTTGCTGCCCTTGGCTACAAGCCCGAGCAGGTGACGAAGATTCTCCTCACCCATCGCCACGCCGACCATAGCGGTGAACTGCGTTCGTTCCCCAATGCGAAGGTGTATGTGAATAAGGACGAGATGGATGCTGCAGAATTGCAAGGGCTCACGAACCTTGTGCCGGTCAGCTATACCGATGGGGCATACTACAACTTCCCCGAGAGTCAGAAGATAACCGACGGGGTTTACCTTATCAAGGCAAAGGGGCACACCAAGGGCAACAGCATCATCGTAGTGGAGAAAGACGGACTGTTATACATGCTTCATGGTGACATCACATACGTTGACGAGGCATTGTATGAGAATAAACTGTCTGTGGTTTATGACGACCAGCAAGCAGCCCGTGAGACGTTGGACCGAGTACGTGAATTCGTCAGCAACCATCCCACGGTATATTGCGGCACCCATACTCCGCAGGGCTACGAGAATCTGGAAGCCAAGCGTGTGATGGACCTTGACAAGCCTGTGCCCACCGTTCTTGCAGAAGTTGAATTCTCCAAGCAGGAAGCCAGCGGTAAGTATGTCTGCTCCGTCTGTGGCTATGTCTATGACCCGGCAGAGCACGACGGTGTGGCCTTCGAAGACCTGCCCGACACGTGGCGCTGCCCCCGCTGCAAACAGCCAAAGGAGAAATTCAATCAGGCATAAATGGCATTAATTATCGCACTACTCATCCCTCTGTTGGGAACCATGCTCGGAGCGGCATTCGTCTTCTTCATGCGAGACGAAATGTCGCCCCGACTGCAAAAGTCGCTCCTGGGCTTTGCCTATAGCGTGATGGTGGCGGCTTCGCTATCGGTTTTGTGCTGATGATGTTGCTCGACGTCGTGATGGGTTAATCGATAATTATGGGAATGTAAGAAATGGAAAAGAATGAAATAAAAGGCTGCAAGGCTGCGATTGAGCGAGAGCATAGTGATGCTCGCATCGACTCTGCCGAGCGTGAGCAGTCTCGACCAACAGTCAAGGCTGCGATTGAGCGAGAGCATAGTGATGCACGCATCGACTCTGCCGAGCGTGAGCAGTCTCGTCCAACGGTCAAGGCTGCGATTGAGCGAGAGCATAGTGATGCACGCATCGACTCTGCCGAGCGTGAGCAGTCTCGACCAATGGTCAAGGTGGCCATTGATATTGTAAAGGCAAATATATTTGCCGTTGTGATTATGGTGGTGACAGCCATCGTGTTCCTCGTGCCGTTTTTTGGGATTTGGGCAGGTAAAAAGCCTATAAGTGAACTCTTAGGAGGCTTTGGCGACTGGAGCATCACTTTTATCCTTGTCATCGTCGGCATCGTGGTACACGAACTGATTCATGGCCTGACGTGGGCCTGCTATGCCAAGAGCGGCTGGAAGAGCATCAGCTTCGGTGTGATGTGGAAGTTACTGACTCCCTATTGCCACTGCAATGAACCAATGCATATCCCCGGCTACATTATGGGAGCTATGATGCCCTGCATTGTCTTAGGTGTCATCCCTGCCATCGTTGCCCTTTTCATCGGAAGTCTTCCCATGTTGGCATGGGGTATCTTCTTCATAGCTGCAGCTGCTGGTGACATCTGGATGACGTGGCTTTTGACCAAGGAGAATCCCAAAAGCATGGTTCTCGACCATCCTTCAGAAGCAGGATTTTATATCATCGATTAATCCTGACACTCACCAAGCATGAAACCTTCGTGCAAAGGAACTGTTCGGAGCCGTTATCAGGACAGCAAAAGAATAGGAAATGGTATGAATCCAGTATCTATCCGATTATTAAATCAACAGTTGGTGGCGCCTCAGTTCAAGACTCCTGCTGAGGTGGTGAGCCACATGGGCGCCATGCAGGCACAGGAGTACCGCATGATGCGATGGGCTGTGGCAATGCGTACAACAAAGCCCTCGCACAAAGTCTTCAAGGAGGCATACGATAGCGGCAGGATTATCCGTCTGCACCTGATGCGAGGTACATGGCAACTGGTATCTGCCGAGGATTATTGGTGGATGACAGCCCTCTGCGGTTCCAAGGCCATCGCCGTCACTAAGGGATGGATGAGCAGCAATAAGATCTCTATTCCTGATGAGGAACTCTATCGAGTACGTGACATCTTGATACAGGCGGCTGCCGACATGGGAAGTGTAACGAAAGAGGATTTTGTTAAGGCATTAGCAGAAAAAAACATCTCGATGGACGACCATCGATTGTCATACCACATCCGAATGGCTGAGTTTTCAGGTACTCTCTGTAGTGGCGATCTGCTGCCCAACAAAGCTACCTATGCACTTACTGCAAATAAGGTAAAGTCGCAAGGCACAATGGATAAAGACGAGGCATTGATGCGCTTCACCCGCAAATACTTTCAGAGCCGTCAGCCAGCCACCTTGGAGGACTTCGTCTGGTGGTCAGGCTTGAACGTCAGCGACTGTCGCAAAGGAATTGCGCTCTTGGGTGACACCGTCCATAAAGAAACGTGGAAAGGCAGGGAGTTTTATCTCACAGATAACTGTCGGACACGAGGTTTTAGAACGGGTAAGCTGCTTCTGATACCTCCCTACGACGAATACCTAATTGGTTACAAGTCCCGCGACATTGTGCTGCCATCAGAACATCGACACCGTGCCCACAACAACAGCGGCATCTTCCAACCCATCATCGCCCGCGACGGCATCATCTGTGGCAACTGGTCGCCATATAAAGACGAGCCTCAACATACATTCTTTTTAAGTGAACATACCGCAGATATAAAGGAAGAGTGGACTAAATATAAAAA
Organism: uncultured Prevotella sp.; assembly: GCA_905236165.1. Classification (GTDB taxonomy): domain Bacteria; phylum Bacteroidota; class Bacteroidia; order Bacteroidales; family Bacteroidaceae; genus Prevotella. Next base: position 11,511 of record CAJOOC010000060.1, read on the forward strand.
GTTTCTGCTATAATGTCACCTTTTGTCTTTCTGAATTGTTATATATATGGTGGATTCTTTTAATTAGCTCGTGCCTGCAACGGTTTCCTGACTACGACAGTTCTGACAGATTATTTCTTCGGACTTGGTGGAGTCCTCATCGGCACGATTTGGGAGCCTATATTGCAGTGAGCGGTGTGATTGGTCTAATGACTAATTGATATGGCTATACAGGTAACACACAGAAGAACGGGAAGGTTGTCAATGAGCATTGTGAAGAATGGTAATGTGCATGTGTCGGCACCTATTGGTATGCCTAAGAAGGAGGTAGAGTGATTGATTGAAGAGCACAATTATTGGATAACTGAGGCTCGGAAGAGAACCTACGGAAGCCAGAAGGGCAGGTCAGCATTCTACTATCAGCTGCCGCTACGAACGAGGGAACAGGCTACTGATGCCCTACGGCGACTTAAAGCCCAGATAGAGCCGATGGTGGAACGCCATTCAAAGGAGATGGGCGTAAAGTTGTGTGTCGTCTGTTACAAGGCGATGTTTTCCAGACGGGGTGTCTGCAATGTGAAAGGATGGGTCTATCTGCTTCCCGGTCTACCTGCTGTTGTTGCCGGCAAATCTCTATCCCATCACCACGTCAAGTACCATCATCAGGACGAAGCCGATGGCGAAGCCGCCACCATCACACCCGATGCAAAGCCTAACAGCGACTTCTGCAGCCTCGGCGACATGTCTTTCTTCATGAAAAACACGAAGGCCGAGCCAAGCATGGTGCCAAGCAGAGGAATCAAAAGACCGATAATAATGCTCATGTTTTATACTTTTTTTTGGAAGCGAGGAAACTAAATATCCAATTTGTAATCCACACAATCCTCATCGCGGTAAAACTCCTTCGCACCCCGACGTTGCCAGTATTGATGGGTTTTGAGGCGATGCAGCACAGGAATGAAGATAAAATCGTAGTTGGCTTTCAATACAGCCCTTACTTATATCGTTAGTATCAAAGCTTTTCCGATAGCTTCTATGTGCTCTGGTTTAACTCCACACTCTTTTGCCGTTTCTGGCCATGAGGATACAGATGATAGGACTTCTTCAATGATGTGGTTAGCATCACGTATGCCTATGTTTTGTGCTACTGCCAATAAGTCTTCACGAGTAAAATCGTCAGTCTTACTATTGAGCGAAAGCTGGTGATGGCTTGTCCATCTGCCTGCAGGATTGTAGGAGTAGCATAAGTCATAAGCCGGGGCAAACGACCATTTGCCAGTCTTATCCATGAGGA